>DATAOT010000020.1:0-20645 GCA_036265615.1 Aestuariivirgaceae bacterium | reverse complement strand
CGAAGCGCGGATTGCCGGCGAGCTCATGAAATTCGCCATGTCGGGCCAGCTCTATCGCGGCTCGAAGCCGGTCATGTGGTCGGTGGTCGAGAAGACGGCGCTGGCCGAGGCCGAGATCGAATATCAGGACTACCAGTCCGATACCGTGTGGGTGAAGTTTCCGATCGTCCGGAGTTCAGGACAATCGCAGGCCGCGACAAGCGATCTCGATGGGGCGTCGGTTGTCATCTGGACCACCACGCCCTGGACGATCCCGGGCAACCGCGCCATCGCCTTCTCGCCTGCGATCGCCTATGGCCTTTATGAGGTGACCGGCTCGCCAGAGGGAAACTGGGCCAAGGTCGGCGACAAGCTGATTATCGCCGACAGCTTGGCCGAAGAGGTGTTCAAGGCCGCGCGCGTCGAGGGCCGCCGACTCCATGACGTCTCGAAAGACGACCTCGGTTCCATGATCGCCACTCATCCGCTCGCTGCCATGGGATACGATTTCAAGGTTCCGCTCCTCGCCGGCGAGCATGTCACGGTCGATGCCGGGACCGGCTTCGTCCACACCGCGCCGGGCCATGGCCGCGAAGACTTCGATCTGTGGATGGAGAATGGGCGTTTCCTTGACGGGGAGGGAATCGACACGGCCATCCCCTTCACCGTCGATCCCGATGGCCGCTTCACCAGCGACGCGCCCGGCTTCGAGGGCAGGCGCGTCATCACCGAGAAGGGCGAGAAGGGCGACGCCAACCAGGCGGTCATCGAGGCTCTCGTCGCCGCCGGGATGCTGATCGCCCGCGGCCGGCTCAAGCATCAATATCCCCATTCCTGGCGCTCCAAGAAGCCGGTGATCTTCCGCAACACGCCGCAATGGTTCGTCCATATGGATCGCGACATCGGCGATGCGACGACGCTCAGGCAGCGGGCGCTCGAGGCGGTCGACGACACGCGTTTCGTGCCGGCGACCGGTCAGAATCGGCTGCGTGCCATGATCGAAGGCCGCCCCGACTGGGTGCTGTCGCGGCAACGCGCCTGGGGCGTGCCGATCACCGTCTTCGTCGATCGCGACACCGGCGAGCTGCTTCGCTCGGCCGAGGTCAACGACCGCATCATCGCGGCCTTCGAGGCCGAGGGTGCCGATGCCTGGTTCGCCGAGGGGGCCAAGGAGCGCTTCCTCTCCGGCGCCGTCGCGGATCCCGAGCGCTTCGAGATGGTGACCGACATTCTCGATGTCTGGTTCGACTCCGGCTCGACGCACGCCTTCGTGCTCGAGGACAGGGCCGATCTCCGCTGGCCGGCCGATCTCTATCTCGAGGGATCCGACCAGCATCGCGGCTGGTTCCAGTCCTCGCTGCTCGAGTCCTGCGGCACCCGCGGCCGCGCCCCCTATGACACCGTGCTGACGCATGGCTTCGTCGTCGACGAAGAGGGGCGGAAGATGTCGAAGTCGCTCGGCAACACCGTGACGCCGCAGGAGGTCATCGCCAAGTCGGGCGCCGACATCCTCAGGCTGTGGGTGGTGTCGTCCGACTATGCCGAGGACCTGAGAATCGGCCCCGAAATCCTCAAGAACACTGTCGAGTCCTACCGCAAGATCCGCAACACGCTGCGCTGGATGCTCGGGACGCTGGCGCATTTCACGCCCGAAGACGTCGTGGAGGAATCGGCGATGCCGGATCTCGAGCGGCTGATCCTGTCGCGGCTTGCCGCCCTCGATGCCGAGATCCGTGCTGCCTACGACGCATTCGATTTCAAGCGCATCACGGCAGCGCTCGGCAACTTCATGACCGTCGAGCTGTCCGCCTATTACTTCGATATCCGCAAGGATGCGCTCTATTGCGATCCGATCTCGAGCGTCAGGCGGCGTGCCGCGCTGACCGTGATCGATCGGCTGTTCGACCGGCTCGTCAAGTGGCTGGCGCCGTTTCTGCCCTTCACCATGGAGGAAGCCTGGGGCCATCGCCATGGCGAGGCCTCAGGCTCGGTGCATCTTGAGCAGTTTCCGGCAACCCCGAAGAGCTGGCGCGACGAGGCGCTGGAGCGCCGTTGGGACGCGGTCTGGCGCGTGCGCTCGGTGGTGACCGGCGCCCTCGAGCGCGAGCGGGCTGCCAAGCGGATCGGCTCCTCGCTCGAGGCGGCGCCCGAGGTTCACGTCGCCGACCCCGCGCTGCTGGCCGCCCTCGACGGCATTGACCTCGCCGAGATTGCCATCACCTCGGCCGCCGATCTCATCGCCGGCGACGGCCCGGCCGACGCCTTCCGGTTGCCCGAGGTTGCCGGGGTCGCCGTGGTCGCGCGGCCGGCCCGGGGTCGCAAATGCGCCCGCTCCTGGAAGATCTCGGAAGAGGTCGGCAGCGATTCGGAGTTTCCCGACGTCACGCCGCGCGACGCCGAGGCGCTCCGGGAATGGCTGGCGGCGCGGCGAATCACTGCGGCATGAAGCGGCGGATGCAGCTTTGGGGCCGGCTGTCCTCCCTCGGCCTCGCCTTCGTGGTGCTGACCTTCGCCTTCGACCAGGCGCACAAGGCATTCATGCTCCACACCTTCCGAATCGCCGAACGGCAGCCGGTCTCGGTGATGCCCTTCTTCGACCTCGTGCTGGTGTGGAATCGCGGCGTCTCATATGGCTGGTTCGCGCAGCATACCGACCTCGGCCGATTCGGCCTTGTGGCGCTCGCGCTCATCGCCGCGCTCGGGCTGTGGATATGGCTTGCCCGCACCAGCCGGCCGCTGAGCGCTGCGGCGCTTGGACTCATCATCGGCGGAGCCCTTGGAAATGCGCTGGATCGCGTGCTTTACGGCGCTGTGGCCGATTTCTTCCTGCTCCATTGGCATGGCTACGACTGGTATGTCTTCAACATCGCCGATCTGGCGATCGTTGCGGGTGTCGGGTTGCTCCTGTATGAGTCCTGGAGCGAGGACGCGCGACGCCGCGCGTGATCGGGGCCACGCTTTCGCCCCATTGGGCTGGCACCACCAGAGGGCTGCCGGGCGGTTTCGGGGCGGAAGCGCGAGGGGAGTACATCGCGATGTCTGCTTTACTGCGTGTGGCGGCTGTGTTCTGCCTGCTTCTGTGCGCCACGGGCTGCGGCGAGACGACGTTCGAGAACGTCTTCGGCAATGGCAAGGACGTGCCCGACGAGAAACAGGTCCGGACCAATCAGGCGCTCGTCCTGCCGCCCGATCTCACTCTCAAGGCGCCAGGCACCGGCACCCCGCCGCCGCCGCCTCCACAACCCGTCCAGACTTCCGCCGCCACCATCCAGCCGCCGAATTATGGCACGGTGGCTCCCGGCACAACCACGGCGAGCCTTACGCCTGCTGCCCCGCCCACGGCGGCGGCGCCGGCCCCTGGTGCGGCGCCGGCGGCACCGGCGGCGGCGGCACCCGCCGCGCCCGGAACAGCTCCGGCGGCTCAGGCCGCCGCCAACCAGGATGTTTATGCCCGCTATGGCATTTCGCGGACCAAGCCGGATGGCACGCCGAAGAAGCCGGCCGAGCTGCGCGAGGAGCTGCGGCAGAAATACATCGAGATGCAGAGGGCCAAGAACCCCAACTACGGCACGATCCTGAACATGGGATCCGTTTGGAGCGACCAGTGACGGATTGACGCCGTCAGGTCTGGGTTACGAAAAGTTCAGTGGCGCGGGGCTTCGTCGCGGCGCAGGTTCCCTGGCCCTGAACGAAGCCCGTTTCGTGGAGAACGACATGCACCTTGCCGCCTGCCCGCCGCTGCGGCTGAAGCAGCTCACGGTTGCCCTTGCCGCGCTGGCGGCGGTTGCCTCGACGGCCGTCCCCCCTGCTCGTGCGCTCAATATCGAAGTCGCGCGCTACACGCTCGGCAATGGCATGCAGCTGGTGGTGATTCCCGACCGCCGGGCGCCCGTGGTCACCCAGATGGTCTGGTACAAGGTGGGGGCCGCCGACGAGCCGCAGGGCAAGGCCGGCATCGCGCATTTCCTCGAGCACCTGATGTTCAAGGGAACGGAAGAGGTCCCGGCCGGCGAGTTCTCGCGCATCGTGCGGCGCCATGGTGGCGAGGACAATGCCTTCACGAGCCAGGACTTCACGGCCTTTTATCAGCGAATCGCCAAGGACCGGCTCGATCTTGTCATGGGATTGGAAGCCGACCGGATGCACAATCTGAAGCTGACCGATGATGCGGTGCTTCCCGAGCGCGAGGTCATCAAGGAAGAGCGGCGTCAGCGCACCGACAACGACCCCGCCAACCGGCTCGGCGAGCAGCTCGACGCGGCGCTCTATCTGGCGCATCCCTATGGCAAGCCGGTGATCGGCTGGATGTCGGAGATGGCGCAGCTCAACCGCGACGATGCCGTAGCCTTCTACCGCCAGCACTACACCCCGGCCAATGCCGTGCTGATCATTGCCGGCGACGTCAATCCGAACGAGGTGAAGGCGCTTGCCGAAAAGCATTTCGGGGTGCTGTCCAACACGGCACCGCCGCAGCCCCGGGCGCGCACCAGCGAGCCCGAGCCGGTCGCGTCGCGGCGCGTCACCCTGGCCGATCCGCGCGTCGCCACGCCGCTGGTCCAGCGCTCCTATCTCGCACCCAGCTATCACACCGCCAAGCCCGGCGAGGCGGAAGCGCTCGAGGTGCTGGCTGAAGTGCTTGGCGGCAATGCGACGAGCCGGCTCTATCGCAGCCTCGTCGTCAATCAGCAGGTCGCGGCCCAGGCGGGCGCCAACTATTCCGGCGAGAATCTCGATTCGGGCAGCTTCGTGATCTACGCGACGCCCGTGCCCGGCGGCAGCAATGACGCGGCGGAATCGGCCCTCGATGCCGAGCTCAACCGCCTCGCCCGCGACGGCACCACAGAGGAGGAAGTCGCCCGCGCCAAGAACCGGTTGCTCGCCGACACCGTCTATTCGCTCGACAGCCAGTTCCGTCTGGCCTACCTGTTCGGCTCGGCTCTGACCTCCGGTCGGACCGTCGAGGACGTTCTCGGCTGGGACGAACGGGTCCGCAAGGTGACCAAGGAGGATGTGGACAAGGTGGCGCGCGCTGTGCTGCAGCTCAATCGGTCGGTCACCGGCATTCTTGTCAAGTCGCCGGGCGGTCCCGATGCCAAAGTCGCCAATTGAGCCTCCTGCGGAGTGATTTCATGCTGTCCATCGATCTGACGACCACCACCAGCCTGTTGCGAGTGCTCATGTTCTGTGCGGCAACCCTTGTCGGAGCATCGGTCGGCGCAAGCTCGGCCCATGCCATCACCATTCAGGAAGTCAAGTCCAAGGGCGGCATCACCGCCTGGCTGGTGGAGGAGCATGCGATCCCGCTGATCGCCATGAGCTTCTCCTTCGAGGGCGGCTCGGCGGCCGATCCGGCGGACAAGCCGGGGCTTGCCCATTTTCTCTCCGGCATGCTCGACGAAGGCGCCGGCGATCTCGACTCCGACACCTTCCAGACCCGCGAGGACGACCTCGCGATGAAGCTGTCCTTCGACACCGGGCTCGACAATTTCAGCGGTTCGCTGCAGACCCTGACCGGCAATCGCGTCGGCGCCTTCGATCTCCTGCGGCTCGCGCTGACCAAGCCGCGCTTCGATTCGGCACCGCTCGAGAAGGTCCGCCGCCAGATCCTGCTCTCCGTCACCGGCGATTCCGAGGATCCAGAGTCCATCGCCGGCGATGTGTGGATGCATGCCGCGTTCGGTGCCCACCCCTATGGCCGCGACGACAAGGGCACGGTGGAGGCGGTTGCAGGCGTTACGGCGAACGATCTGCGCGACCTCAGCCAGCGCTTGTTCGCCCGCGAGGGCCTCAAGATCGCCGTGGTCGGCGACATCCGCGCCGACGAGCTGGCGGTGGTGCTGGACCAGGTGTTCGGCGCGCTGCCGGAGCGCTCGCGGATGTCCAAGGTCGCCGAGACCGCGGTCCAGCACGGTCCGCTGGTGAAGATCGTCGACCGCGACATCCCGCAGAGCGTCATCCAGTTCGGCCTGCCCGGCATCAAGCGCAAGGATCCGGACTTCATGGCCGCCTATGTCATGAACTTCATTCTCGGCGAGGGCGGCTTCGGCTCGCGGCTGATGGAGGAGGTGCGCGAGAAGCGCGGCCTGACCTACGGCATCTCGACCGGTCTCTATCCGATGGAGCGCTCGGCGGCGCTGGTCGGCAATGTCTCCACCATGAACGAGCGCGCCGGCGCGACCATCGAGGTCACCAAGCGCGAGATCGCCCGGATGGCGGCGGAAGGTCCGACCGAGAAGGAGCTTGCCGAGGCCAAGACCTATATTACCGGCTCCTACCCGCTGCGTTTCGATTCGAGCCGCAAGATCGCCTCCCAGCTCCTGTCGATTCAGGAGCAGGAGCTTGGCATCGATTATATCAACAAGCGCAATGCGCTGGTCGAGGCGGTCGGCATCGACGACGTCCGGCGAGTCGCCAAGCGCCTGCTCAGGGTCGACGAGCTCATCATTACCATCGTCGGTCGACCGAAGGACGTCACGGCCGTTCCGAAAAGCTGAGCCCCCAAGCAGCAGCCAGTAGGCAGCAGGCGCAGGCAGGACACCGTTCACTGCCTGTTGCCTATTGCCTACTGCTTATCGCGTTGACATCGTTTACGCCCTGACTCACGAGGTTCCCCATGCTCTACCGCCAGGACATCTCCGGCGTGCTGGCCGAGGCCATCGGCGAGCGCGGGGTCAAGCCGCGCCAGCTCGACGAGGTGCTGCGCCGAGCCGACAAGGCCCTCGACGCGCTCAGGCAATGGCATCGCGACGACAGCCTGCCGCTGCTGCGCCTGCCGCAGCGCCGCGACGATCTGGAGCCATGCGCCAAAGCCGCCGCGCGGCTCGCCAAGGGCGCGCGCGACATCCTGTTTCTGGGCACCGGTGGCTCGAGCCTTGGCGGCCAGGCGCTGGCCCAGCTTGCCGGCTGGCGGGTGCCGGGGCTGCGGCCCTTCGGCACCGGTGCAGCCGAGGTGCGCTACCACTTCTTCGACAATCTCGATGCCTCCACCATGGCCGCAACTCTGAAGGAGCTCGATCTCGATCGTACCTCGGCGCTCGCCATCTCGAAGTCGGGCGGCACGCCGGAAACTCTGGTTCAGCTGCTGCTCATGCTCGAGGCCTTCACGAAGGCTGGCATCGATCCCGCGCGGCGGCTCCTCGCCCTGACCGAGCCCGGCTCGCCCGACAAGAACGCGGTGCGCATGCTCGCGGAACGGCATGGCATCACCGTTCTCGACCATGATCCGCGCATCGGCGGGCGCTATTCGGTCCTGTCCAGCGTCGGCATGGTGCCGGCCATGCTGATGGGCCTCGATCCCGTGGCGCTGCGCCAGGGCGCCGCCGAGGTGATGGACCCCGTTCTTGGCGGTGCGAAGGCGTCCGACGTGGCGCCGGCGCTCGGCGCCGCCGCGATCTTCGCCGCCAATCTCGTAAGCCGGCTCAATGCCGTGATCCTCATGCCCTACAGCGACCGGATGAGGCTGTTCTCCTCATGGTTCGCCCAATTATGGGCCGAGAGCCTCGGCAAGGCGGGTCAGGGCACGCAGCCCGTCGCCGCCGCCGGTCCCGTCGATCAGCACAGCCAGATGCAGCTCTTCCTCGACGGGCCGAACGACAAGTTCATGACCATCGTCAGCCTGGCAACCGCCGGCAAGGGGCCGAAGCTCCCCCGCCGCTATGCCAAGACGCCGCTCGTCTCCTATCTCGCCGGCCATGCGGTCGGCGACCTCACCGCCGCGCAGGCCAGGGCGACGCATGAAACATTTGTGCGTAACGGCCGTCCGGTGCGCACCATTCACCTCGAAAGGCTTGACGAGAAGGCCATGGGCGCGCTTCTCATGCATTTCATGATCGAGACGATCGTCATGGGCCTGATGGCCGGCATCGACCCGTTCGATCAGCCGGCAGTGGAGCAGGGCAAGGTGCTGACGCGCGAGTATCTCGCAGCCATGTAGGAGACTGGATGCGCATCCGCCGGCTGTCGGAAGGGATCGTCAACCGCATCGCCGCCGGCGAGGTGGTCGAGCGGCCGGCAAGCGTCGTCAAGGAGCTGGTGGAAAACGCGCTGGACGCCGGGGCGCGCCACATCGACATCGTCTTTCATGGCGGCGGCCGCACCTTGATTCGGGTCAGCGATGACGGCTCAGGGATGGATGCCGACGAGCTCGATCTCGCGGTGGAGCGGCATGCCACCTCGAAGCTCGCGGACGAGGCGCTGATCCGCATCACCACCCTCGGTTTTCGCGGCGAGGCACTGCCGTCGATCGGCGCGGTGGCGCGGCTTCGTATCGTGTCGCGTCGCGACGGTCAGTCCAATGGCCATGAGATTTGCCTCGAAGCGGGGGTCAAGGACCAGGTCCGGCCGGCCGCGCGCGGGCGCGGCAGCGAGGTCGAGGTCCGCGATCTCTTTCATGTGGTGCCTGCCCGCCTCAAATTCCTCAAGGCGGAGCGCAGCGAAACGGCGGAGGCCGCCGAAACGGTGCGGCGGCTCGCCATGGCCCACCCTGAAGTGGCCTTCACCTTCAACGCCGCCGGGGGTCAGCTCGTCGACCTTGTCCGGCAAACGGCAGAGCAGCGGATCGGCGAGATCATGGGGCGCGACTTCCTGGCGAGCGCAGTTGCGCTCAACCAGGAGCGCGACGGCGTCAGGCTCGAAGGCTATGCCGGCCTGCCGACCTATCATCGGCCGCAGGCCTCGCATCTCCACCTCTTCGTCAACGGCCGGCCGGTGCGCGACCGCCTGATGGCCAGTGCCGTGCGCGGCGCCTATGCCGACCTGATGATGCGCGGCCGTCATCCGGCCGCCGCCTTGTTCATCCTCTGCCCGCCGGAGATGGTCGACGTCAACGTGCATCCAGCCAAAGCGGAGGTGCGCTTCCGCGATCCGGCACTGGTCCGCTCGCTGATCATCGGCTCGGTGCGCCACGCCATCGCGGCGTCCGGGCCGCGCAGCACGTCTCGCCTGGCCGCCGGCGCGTTCGGCGCCATGCGCCCCATGGGGATGGCCATTGAAGCCCGCCACGGCACCGCCATCCTGGCATCGGCGCCGCTTCCGGGCCTGGCCGAGGAGCAGCAGCCGTTCATCGGCTTTCAGGAGCCGGCGGCGGATCATGGCCCGCCCCTCGCGCCACCCGAGGAGGCCTCTGTCGACCGGCCGCTTGGCGCTGCCCGGGCCCAGCTCCACGACACCTATATCCTTGCCCAGACCCGCGCCGGCCTGGTCATCGTCGATGCCCATGCGGCGCATGAGCGGCTGACGCTCGAGAGGCTCAAGGCCGAGCAGGCCGCCCGCGGCGTTGTCCGTCAGCCGTTGCTCGTGCCCGAGGTGGTCGATCTCGAGCCGCTCGCCGCCGAGTGCCTGGCGCGCGATGTCGGGATCCTGGCCGAGGCCGGGCTCGCGCTCGAACGCTTCGGCCGCGGCGCGGTGATCGTGCGCGAGGTTCCCGCCGCCTTGGCCGGTCGGGGCATCGCCGACCTCGTCAGGGATCTGGCCAGCGACAGCATGGCAGGCGAGGAAGGGCGGTCGCTGACAGAACGGCTCGATCGCGTCCTCGCCACCATCGCCTGCCACGGATCGGTGCGGGCCGGCCGGCGCCTGCATCTGTCCGAGATGGATGCGCTGCTGCGCGAGATGGAAGTCACGCCGAACAGCGGCCAATGCAATCATGGCCGCCCAACCTTCGTCGAGCTGAAGCTCAGCGATCTTGAGCGGTTGTTTGGAAGAAAGTGAGTGAGTAGGCAGTAGGCAGTAGGCAGTAGGCAGTAGGCAGTAGGCAGTAGGGACAAGTGCCGGTCACTGCCTATTGCCTATTGCCTATTGCCTTCTTCAGAAATTCCACCTGCGTATCCCCATATTCCCGACGGTCGAGAAGGTTGAGCCCGGGCGCCAACTCGATCTCTTCGTCGGTCGCTTCCTCGACCACTACGACCGCCGCTGGCGCGAGCCAGCCACCCGCCATCAGGCTGGCAAGCGCCGCCACGGCAAGGCCGCGGCGGTAGGGAGGATCGAGAAAGACGAGTCCGAAGGGCGGAAGCGGAGCACAGCGGCCGAGCCGCGCCGCATCCCGCCGCCAGATCCTGGTCTGCCCGATCACGCCGAGAGCGTCGGCATTGCGCCGGATCAATCCGCGGGCCTCCTCGTCGTCATCGACGAACAGCACGTGGCCGGCCCCGCGCGACAGGGCCTCGAGCCCGAGCGCACCGCTGCCGGCGAAGAGATCAAGGACGCGGGCGCCGGACAGTGCGAAACCGTCGATGCCATGCTCGAGCTTGTTGAAGATCGCCTCGCGGACCCGGTCGGCAGTCGGGCGCGTGTGGCGACCGCGGGGCGCTGCGAGGCTCCGGCCGCTCAGTCTGCCGCCGACGATCCGCACCGGATCAGCCCTTGCGGGGCAGCCTGCCGCCGAGCTGCTCGCGCAGCACCCGCGGCTGAATCTCCTCGACGGCGCCGCGCGGCAGGTCGCCGAGCAGGAACGGACCGAAGGAGATGCGGATCAGGCGATTGACCTTGAGCCCGAGATGCTCGCAGACCTTTTTCACCTCGCGGTTCTTGCCCTCGCGCAAACCGAAAACCAGCCAGGCATTGTCGCCCTGAACCCGTTCGAGCGCCGCCTCGATCGCGCCGAAGCGGATGCCATCGATGGTGATCCCACCCTTCAGCCGTGCCAAGGCCGCCGGATCGACCACGCCGAAGGCGCGAACGCGGTAGCGCCTGAGCCAGGCGGTCGCCGGCAGCTCGAGCTCCCGGGCAAGCTCGCCGTCATTGGTCAGCAGCAGCAGGCCTTCCGTATTGAAGTCGAGACGCCCGACCGAGACGACCCGCGGCAGCTCCTGCGGCAGGCGGTCGAAGATGGTCGGCCGCCCGCGCGGGTCGCGATTGGAAACGAGGAGCCCCGCCGGTTTGTGATAGCGCCACAGCCTCGGGCGCTCGGCTTGTGGCAGCGGCCGGCCGTCGACAAGCACGCTATCCTCAGGACCGACATTGACCGCCGGCGAGGTGAGCACGGTCCCGTTGAGGCTCACCCGGCCCTCGGCGATGAGCCGCTCGGCATCGCGCCGCGAGCACAGTCCGGCCCGCGCCATGACCTTGGCGATGCGGTCTCCCGGAAAGGCTCCTGGCGATGGCGTGCGGCTGGCCATCGGCTCGGGGTGACGCAAAAGCACCGAGGCGTCAAGAGCATGATGTGAAAGCTGTGAGACCTGACGACGCCATGCTCCCGGGTGCTATAGAGCAGCATGATCCTGCCGCCCGCCATGCGCCATGCCCTCGAGCTTGCCTCCGAAGCCGCGGCCGCAGGCGAAGTGCCCGTCGGGGCGGTGGTCGTCGATGCCGATGGGCGGATCGTGGCGGCGGCCGCCAACCGGACGCTCGCCGATCGCGATCCCTCCGCGCATGCCGAGATGCTGGCAGTGCGCGAGGCCAGCGTCCGCCTTGGCAGCGAGCGGCTGGTCGGACATGATCTCTATGTCACGCTCGAGCCCTGCGCCATGTGTGCTGCAGTCATTTCCTTCGCCCGGCTGCGCCGGCTCTATTTCGGCGCCGGCGACCCCAAGATGGGGGCGGTGGAGCATGGCCCGCGCCTCTATGCCCAGCCGACCTGCCATCACGCGCCGCAGGTCTATGGCGGCATCGGCGAGGCCGAAGCGCGGGCGCTGATGGTCGCGTTCTTCAAAGCCCGGCGCTGAGGGGAGGAATTGTCCTGTGAACCGCCGCCCCGCTCGGGCTTCCCAAGATCTAAAGCTCACTCCGCAGCCAGCCGGCGCCGTTCATGCATCTCGATGGCGGTGCCAAGCGCGCGCTTGAGGCGCTCGCGGGCCGGCTCCGCCGCCTTGAGAATGTCGCGCAGGCGGAAGAACTCATGGACGCGGAAGCGGTCGACCTCGGGCTCGATATAGATGTCGGGCGGGTTCACGGCCCGTCGTAGTGCCGAGATCTGCTTCTGCTGGATCTGCATGGCGCCCGTCAGGAGCTCGAGGCTGGACGGCCGCCGCGGCCGCGGCATGGGGCTCCCGATCACGTCAACGCCGATCACGATGTCCATGCCCTCGCGCGCCCGGTCGAAAGGAACCGGGTTGACGCAGCCGCCGTCGACCAGAGGCCGGCCCTGGACATGCGGCCCTGCGATGACGCCCGGAATGGCGATCGAGGCGGCGATGGCCTGTACCATGACGCCGCTCGTCACCTCGACCTCGCAATGCCCGAAGAAATCCGTGGCGATGACCTTGAACGGGATGACCGTGTCCTCGATTCGCCGCGCCACGCTCGGCGGCAGCGCCAGCCGCGTCAGATGCAGGCCGTCGATCAGCGGTGCGGCGAGCGGGTTGAAATTGATCAGCCGGAAGATGCTGCCCTTGTCGCGAGCAAGCACCCGCTTGGCCGCCGACACGCGCTTGCCGAGCACCGCCTCGGCATGGGCCCGGATGGTGCGCGCGTCGAGCCCCGAGGCATAGCTGCCGCCGATCAGCGCGCCGATGCTGGTGCCGACGATCAGCGACGGCTTGACCCCGAGGTCGTCGAAGGCTTCGAGCACCGTGATATGAGCAAGCCCGCGCGCCGCCCCGGCGCCAAGCCCGAGCCCGATCTTGGGCAGGCTCATGCTCCGGCCCTCCTGGCGTATGCCCAGGCGACCTCGGCCATCGGCCTCACCTGGCCGGCGACTGCGGCGGCATTGGGATTGGCCGCCGTGCCGTCGCGGACGCGCCCGACAATGCCTTGGAAGATTGCCGCCATCCGGAAGAAATTATAGGCGAGATAGAGATCGAGGTCGGGGATGCCGGGCCGCCCGGTGCGGGCGCAGTAGAGCGCCACATAGTCCTCGAGCCGCGGCAGTCCCGGCGCATCGCTCTCATGGCCGACAAGCGAGCCGACCCCGGCACCGTCGGGCGCCGGCGGCATCCGCCACTGCATCAGGTGATAGGTGAAGTCGGCGATCGGGTCGCCAAGGGTCGACAGCTCCCAGTCAAGCACGGCACGGATTGCCGGCCCGTCCTCGGCGAGGATGCAATTGTCGAGGCGGTAATCGCCATGGACCAGCGCCACCGCGCCGGTGTCGGGCGCAGCCGTCGGTAGAAAGGCGATGAGCCGGTCCATATCGGCGATCGTCTCGGTGGCCGAGGCGCGATACTGCTCCGACCAGCGGCTGATCTGGCGTTGCACATAGCCGGCCGGGCGGCCGAAATCGCTCAGGCCCGCGGCGGCCACATCGACCTTGTGGAGCCGCGCCAGCGTGGCGTTCAGGCTGTCGTAGATGGCGGCGCGCTCGGGCGCCGTGGCGCCCGGGAGATGCGGTTCCCAGAACACCCGGCCGGGAACGAAGTCCATGACGTAAAAGGCGGTGCCGATCACGCCGGGGTCCTCGCAGAGCAGACGCGGGCGCGGCACCGGAAAGCCCAGCGGATGGAGCGCCGCGGTCGCCCGGTATTCGCGCTCGACGGCGTGGGCCGAGGGCAGGAGCTTGCCCGGCGGCTTGCGTCGCAGCACATAGGCAGCCCTCGGCGTCACGAGCTTGTAAGTCGGGTTCGACTGGCCGCCCTTGAACTGGCTGACGCTCAACGGTCCTTGGAAATCATCGACATGCTCGGCGAGATAGGCGGCAAGCGCCTTGACGTCGAACCGGTGCTGTGCGCGAACCTCCGCCGTCCCGGAAAAGGTCGCCTGTCGGTCGAGACCCGCAGTCATGAGCGTCCGGAGAAGAAGTTGATGAGCGCCGCCGCCGTTTCGGTGGGATTCTCCTCGGCCAGGAAATGACCCGAATCGACGGCGCGGCCCTCGACTTTGTCGCACCAGCCTTCCCAGATCGCCATCGAGTCCGCCGCCTCCGAGGGAATGCCGCCGGTCCCCCACAGCACCAGCGTCGGGCAGGCGATCCGGCGCCCTGCGGCGCGGTCCTCGCGGTCGGCTGAAAGATCAAAGGTCGCCCCGGCCCGATAGTCGTTGCAGGCGGCATGGACCCGGCCGGGCATGGCGAACGCCGCACGATAGGCGGCGAGCGCCGCCTCCTCGAAGCAGGAGAGATCGCCGCTCTTGGTCCAGCTCGCCAGCGTCCAGTCGAGATAGAAGCCGGTCGCGCCTTCGATCAGGCGTTCCGGCATCGGCGGAGCCTGGGCCAGGAACGGCCAGTGATAGACCTTGAGCGCGAGATTTCCGTCCATGCCGGCCCACATGTCCAAGGTCGGGATGATGTCGAGCACCGCCAGCCGCTCGACCGCGTTCGGCGTGTCGAGCGCCATGCGGTAGCCGACCCGGGCACCGCGATCATGCCCCGCGACCGCGAAGCGGTCGAAGCCGAGGGCGGCCATGACCGCCACCATGTCGGCCGCCATGGCGCGCTTCGAATAGGCGCGGTTGTCGCGGTCGTTCTTCGGCATGCTGGAGCGGCCGTAGCCCCTGAGATCGGCGATCACCAGGCGGAAATGGCGGGCCAGAACCGGCGCCAGGCGATGCCACATGACATGCGTCTGGGGATAGCCATGCAGCAGCAGGAGCGGCGGCCCCTCGCCGCCCGTCCGCACGAAGATCTCGGCCCCTGCGCCAGCAACCATGCGGGGTTCGAATTTTTCCAGGGGTTCGTTCATGGCCCTATTTTATCGCGACCATTTGCCAATGTCGCGACGGTAGAAGCTGCCGGGCAGATCGATCAGCGACACCGCCTGATAAGCCCGCTGCCGCGCCGTCTCGAGAGTCGGCCCGGAAGCTGTCACATTGAGGACACGGCCGCCGCTGGCAAGCAACTGCTCGCCTTGCCGGCGGGTGCCCGCCTGAAACACGACCACGCCCTCGACCGCCGCTGCAGCCGCGAGGCCATGGATCGCTCCGCCGGCCTCGACCGTGCCGGGATAGCCCTTGGCAGCAATGACGACTGTCAGGGCCGGCTCGCCGCGGAACCGCGCCGACATGGTTTCGAGGACGCCGTCGACCGCCCCGAGCATCAGGGTCACGATGTCGTCCTTGAGGCGCATCATCAGGACCTGGCACTCGGGATCGCCGAAGCGGACATTGTATTCGATGAGCTTCGGTCCCTCGGCGGTGAGCATGAGCCCGGCATAGAGCACGCCGCGATAGGGCGTGCCCATGTCGGCCAGCGCCTCGAGCGTCGGCCGGACGATCTGGCCTAGGATCGCTGCCTCGAGCGCCGGGTCGATCAGCCGGCTCGGCGAGAAGGCGCCCATGCCGCCTGTATTGGGGCCGGTGTCGCCCTCGCCGACGCGCTTGTAATCCTCTGCCGTCCCCAGCGGCAGGACGTGCCGGCCGTCGCACAGGGCGAAGAAGGAAAGCTCGGGCCCGAGGAGCCTTTCCTCGATCACGATCTCCGGCCGCGCGTTGCCGGACGGGCCGGCAAAGGCCTGACGCACCGCCTCTACCGCCTCGGCCGTCGTCTCCGCCACCGTCACGCCCTTGCCCTGCGCCAACCCATCGACCTTGACGACCAACGGCGCCGCGCTCTCGGCGACATGGCTGAGCGCCGCCTCGGCATTGTTGAAGCGGCGGTAGGCGGCGGTCGGGATGCCGGCCCTGGCGCACAGATCCTTAGTGAAGCCCTTGGATCCCTCGAGGCGCGCCGCCGCCCGGCTGGGCCCGAACACCTTGATGCCCTGGGTCGTCAGATCATCGACGATGCCGGCGACCAGCGGCGCCTCCGGCCCGACCGCCACCAGCCCGATTTCATTTGCCCGGCAGAATTGCGCCACTGCGGCGTGGTCGCCAATGTCGAGCGCCACATTGGTGCCGCATTCGGCGGTCCCGGGGTTGCCGGGAGCGCAGTAAAGCCGGTCGAGCAGCGGGCTTGCGGCAATCGCATAGGCGAGCGCGTGCTCGCGCCCGCCAGCGCCGATCAGGAGGATGTTCATCGCCTCTCAATGGCATTTGACGGCGAGGCAGAAAAGAGATTCCTTGGCCGGCGATGGCGACGCCCTATCCCTACGACTCGCTCGCCGGCGCGGCCGATGTGCCGGATGGCCGGCCGAACATTCTCGAACTGTCCGTCACCGAGCTCTCCTTCGCCCTGAAGCGGAGCCTCGAGGAGGGCTTCAGCCTCGTCAGGGTGCGCGGCGAGATCGGCAAGGTGTCCCGCCCCGGCTCCGGCCACCTCTATTTCGATCTCAAGGACGAGGGAGCCTGCATTGCTGCCGTCGTGTGGCGGACCAACCTTTATCGCATCCGCTTCAAGCCGGAGCAGGGGATGGAGGTGGTCGTCACCGGCCGCATCACCACCTTCCCCAGCCAGTCGAAGTACCAGCTCTCGGTCGATACCCTCGAGCCGGCGGGGGCCGGCGCGCTCATGGCCATGCTGGAGGAGCGGCGCCGCAAGCTCGCTGCCGAAGGCCTGTTCGACGCTGCGCGCAAGGTCAAGCTGCCGTTCCTGCCGCGCGTCATCGGGGTGATCACCTCTCCGAGCGGCGCGGTCATCCGCGATATTCTGCACCGGCTGGCCGAGCGGTTTCCGCGGCGCGTCATCGTCTGGCCGGTCAGGGTGCAGGGCGAAGGCTCGGCAGCCGAGGTTGCCGCCGCCATTCGCGGCTTCAACGCGCTCCCCGAGGCCGGCGTGGTGCCGCGGCCCGACCTCATCATCGTCGCGCGCGGCGGCGGCAGCATCGAGGATCTCTGGGGCTTCAACGAGGAAATCGCTGTTCGGGCGGCAGCCGACAGCGTCATCCCGCTGATTTCGGCCATCGGCCATGAAACCGATACAACGCTGCTCGACCACGCCGCCGACCACCGCGCGCCCACCCCGACCGCTGCCGCCGAACGGGCCGTGCCGGTGCGAAGCGAGCTCCGCGAGATCGTCGCGCTCCTCGCTCTGCGGCAGGGCGGCGCGGTGGTTCGCCTCATCGAGGAGCGGCGCACCCGGCTGCGCTCCGCCGGGCGCGGGCTTCCCAAGCCGCAGGATCTGCTGGCGCTGGCGCGGCAGCGGCTCGATACGGCGGCCGGGCGGCTTGGCCTGGCGCTGCGCGCCAACACCACCATTCACCGCGGCGAACTCGCACGCGTGGCGGCGCGGCTGTCGCTCAGGCCGGTTGGCCAGATGGTGGCCCGTCACCGCGAGACGGTGGCGCGGCTGTCGGCGCAGTCCCGCCGCTCGCTCGGGCGCAGCCTCGAGCAGCGCCACGACCGGCTGCGCCATCTCGCGAAGCTGCTGGTGGCGCTGTCATATCCCTCGGTTCTGGCGCGCGGTTTCGTGCTGGTGCGCGACAGCGCCGAGACGCCGGTGCTGTCGGCCGGTGCCCTGCCGCCGGGCGCCGCTGTCACCCTCGAATTCCACGATGGCCGCAAGGCGGCGCGGATCGGCGGCGACAGCCCGCGGCCGGTGCGCCGCCGGCCTGGCGGCGGCGAAGGGCAGGGGAGCCTGTTTTGATCGCCGCACTTTCCTTCCTCCTCCGACGCGATTAGATAGGCATCATGAACGTCGAACCGACCTTTCCGCCCGGCCGCGAAGCGCGCTTGCGTTATGGCGACGCCGACTATCAGATCCTTCATCCCGGCGAGTTCGTCCGCTGCGCGGTGACCGGCCGGCCCATCCGGCTCGACGAGCTGCGCTATTGGAGCGTCGAGCGGCAGGAGCCTTATGCCGGCGCCGCCATCGCCTTTCAGCGCTACAACACGCTGCTCGGGCAGTAGGCAGTAGGCAGTAGGCAGTAGGGAAGAGCACGTTTCACTGCCTATTGCCTATTGCCTTGTTGTTTCCTCGGCGATCGCCGCCACCACCGATTTGAGCGCTTCGACCCGGTCCGCACCCTGCTCGCGGCTGGCGCGGTACAGCTGTTCCTGACGGTCGGCGCTGGTGCCCCGCTCGACGATCCCGCGCGCCGCCTCCACGTCCGGCAGGCAGCCGAGCGCCTCGGCATCGCTGCGCACCAGTGCCAGGAGCTCCTCGAGGAGCTGCCGGTACGGCACGAGCTCGCCGCGACCGAAATCGAGCAGACCCTCGCTCATGCCATAGCGCTGGGCACGCCAGCGATTCTCGTTGATGAGAAACCGATCATACTGCCGCCATTGCAGATTCTCGCGCCGCAGCCGGTAGAGCATGCGGGTGGTGGTCAGGAACAGCGCGGCAATCGTCATCGAGTCCTCGAGCCTGGTCGGGATATCGCAGATCCGCATCTCGAGGGTGGGAAAGCGGGCTGACGGCCGCAGGTCCCACCAGATCTTGGTCGCATCCTCGATGATCCCGGTGCGAATGAGCGTGTCGATGGTGCGCTGATAATGGGCATGGCTGGCAAAACTCGGCGGCAGGCCGGTCCGCGGCAGATTGTCGAAGATCGACAGGCGATACGACTTGAGCCCGGTGGCGCGGCCGAGAAAAAACGGTGAGGACGTCGACAGCGCCAGGATATGCGGCAGGAAATAGGTGAGCTGGTTGAAGAGGTCGATCCGGAGGTCGGGATCCTCGATGCCGACATGGACGTGGAGGCCGCAGATCAGCATGCGCCGCCCGACCCCGGCCAGATCCTTGAGCAGGCTCTGATAGCGCGCCTTGGGCGTCGGCTGCTGCGCTTCCCAATCGGCGAATGGATGGGTCGAGCAGGCAAGCGGCATGAGGCCGTAACGCTCGGCCACGGCGGCGATCGTGCCGCGCAGCCGGGCGAGGTCGGCGCGCGCCTCCGCAAGCGTTTCGCAGACGCGCGTTCCCACTTCGATCTGGCAGCGCAGGAATTCCGGGCTGACCTGGTCGGCCAGCGCCGTTTCGCATTCGCGCATCATCGGTTCCGGCGCGGCCGCGAGATCGAGGGTCGAGCGGTCGGCGAGGAGGTATTCCTCCTCGATTCCGACGCTGAAGCTCGGCTGGGCGAGAGGCATTCCCGACAGTGCCATCGGCCCCCTCTCGGAGGCAAGTCCGGGGGTCCTGAGCGAAACTGGTGCCGGAGGATGATTATCGTGTATACCGCTCGCCGAACCGGACGAGGCGTGTTTGAAGATGGCAATGCAGTGGACACCTGACAGCTGGCGCAGCCGGCCGATCTTGCAGGTGCCGGAATTTCCCGATCCGGCCCGGCTCTCGGCGGTCGAGGCGCAGCTTGCCGGCTTTCCGCCGCTGGTGTTCGCCGGCGAAGCGCGCAAGTTGAAGCGCAAGCTCGCCAAGGTTGCCGAGGGCAAGGGTTTCCTGCTGCAGGGCGGCGACTGCGCCGAGAGTTTTGCCGAGCACTCGGCCGACAACATCCGCGACTTCTTCCGGGTTTTCCTGCAGATGGCGGTGATCCTGACCTTTGCCGGGCGCCAGCCGGTGGTGAAGCTCGGTCGGATTGCCGGCCAGTTCGCCAAGCCCCGCTCGGCCCTGACCGAGACGGTCGAGGGCGTCGAGCTCCCAAGCTACCGCGGCGACATCGTTAATGGCATCGAGTTCACAGCCGAGGCCCGCACCCCCGATCCGGAGCGCCAGATCATGGCCTACCGGCAGTCGGCGGCAACCCTCAACCTGCTGCGCGCCTTCGCCATGGGCGGTTATGCCAATCTCGGCCATGTGCATCGCTGGACCCTTGGTTTCCTGAAGGATTCTCCGGCCGCCCAGCGTTATCAGGCCCTGGCCGACCGGATCACCGAGACCTTGGAGTTCATGCGCGCCTGCGGCATCAATGCCGAGACCACGCCGCAGCTGCGCACCACCGAGTTCTTCACCAGCCACGAGGCGCTGCTGCTCGGCTTCGAGCAGGCGATGACCCGCGTCGATTCGACCTCGGGCGACTGGTACGCGACCTCGGGCCATATGCTGTGGATCGGCGACCGCACCCGCCAGCCGGACCATGCCCATGTCGAATTCTGCCGCGGGGTGAAGAACCCGATCGGCATCAAATGCGGCCCGAGCCTTGCCGCTGCCGATCTTCTGCGCCTCATCGACGTGCTGAACCCGGCCAACGAGCCGGGCCGGATCACGCTGATTGCGCGTTTCGGCCAGGGCAAGGTCGAGAACCATCTTCCGAAGCTCATCCGGGCGGTGAAGGCCGAGGGCAGGAGCGTCGTCTGGTCATGCGACCCGATGCATGGCAACACCATCAAGGCGACCTCGGGCTTCAAGACGCGCCCGTTCGACATGATCCTCTCCGAGGTGAAGAGCTTCATGAACGTGCATCAGGCCGAAGGTACCCATGCCGGCGGCATTCATGTCGAGATGACGGGCAAGGACGTGACCGAGTGCACCGGCGGCGCCATGGCCGTGTCCGACGATGATCTGCATGATCGCTACCACACCCATTGCGATCCGCGCCTCAATGCCGGCCAGGCGCTCGAGCTTGCTTTCCTGGTGGCTGAGGAGCTGCGCAAGGAGCAGGGCAGCCGGCATGATGACGATGACGATGAGGATGCGGCAGAGGCTGCCGAGTAGCTGGCTTGAGTTTTGAGGAACGAAGATCGTCGTTCGAGAGTTGTCTCACGAAGGGGAACCAACCATGACGACCACAACGCTTCTCATCATCATCCTTCTCGTGCTGCTGCTTGGCGGTGGCGGCTGGGGTTATCGCCGCTATGGCGGTGGCGGGCTCGGCGGCATCGTCGGCCTCATCCTGGTGATCATTCTCGTGCTGTGGCTGCTCAAGGCGCTGCCCGGCGTGTAGCGTTCCTGCGCTGGTTCGCGGCCGCGCGCCAGAGATTGACGGCATTGCCGGCCAGGATGAGAGTGGAGCCGAGCGCCAGCCAGACAGTCACGCCTTCACCGTAAAGGAGCCAGCCTGCGAGTACCGACAGGGGCACTCGCAGGAAGT
>DATAOT010000019.1:0-5649 GCA_036265615.1 Aestuariivirgaceae bacterium | reverse complement strand
AGTTCGATGTCAGGAAGGCGCTCGCCACCGAGGGCCGAGCCCGGAAGTCCGGGCGCTGACGGGCGCGGCGGCTTTGGCTGCGTGCCGATCGCGAACAGCTTCGCGGGCGCCCTCACTCTGATGCTTGAGGCCACCTCATGCGGACCTCGTTCACCATCAGTCTGAAGCTCAGCCACCTAACGGCCCGCTAACCGCGGCGACCAGCCCCGATACCCCATCTGCATGCCCAGCCAGGCAGTCTGGTCTCCGCGACGCAAAATGTGCGATTGAGGTTTTGCGCCTGTGACGCCCGACCGAGCGAGCGTCGCCGCAGAGCAGCCGGTGCGGGCCGAGCATCCACAGGTCGCCAGGCTTGCTGAGCCGCCGCATTGGCCCCTTGGGCGATTGTCTGCTCCCTCGGCGGGTTCACCGCATTAGGCTGGGCAACCACAGCGAGATAATGGGAAAGGCGACGAGAATGGCGAGCCTCACCACGTCCGCGACCATGAACGGCAGCACACCATGAAACACCGTGCGCGTCGGCACCTGCGGCAGCAGCGCGTTAATGACGAACAGGTTCATGCCGACCGGCGGGCTGATCAGCCCGATCTCCACCACCACCACGATTAAGATGCCGAACCAGATGGGGTCGAGGCCAAGGTGCACGATGAGCGGAAAGAACACCGGCACCGTCAGAAGGATCATCGACAGCTCCTCCATCGCAGTGCCGAGAATGACGTAGATGGCGCAGATAGCCGCCATCACCAGGATCGGCGACAGGTTGAACGACGTGACGAGATTCTTGAGGTCCTCCGGCATCGACGTGTAGTTGACGAACTCGGCGAACATCAGCGCGCCGGTCAGGATGGCGAACAGCATCGCCGTGGTGCGGCTGGATTCGACGAGGGAATCGAGCAACGTGCGCCAAGTGAGAGCCCGGCGCGCCAGCGCGAAGCAGAGCCCGCCGAAGGCCCCGATCCCCGCGCCTTCCGTGGCCGTGAAGACGCCGCCGTAAATGCCACCCATGACGACGATGAAGAGCATCAACACCGCCCGCACGCCCTTGAGCGCCACGAACCGCTGTGCCCAAGTTGAGCGCTCGCCGCGGGGCCCCGAGGCAGGATCGGTCCATACGATCCATTGCACCGCAAGGCACAGCAGGAATGTCGCCAAAATGCCGGGCAGAATGCCGGCTGCGAACAGCTTGCCGATGTTGGTTTCGGTCAGCACGCCGTAGATCACCATGATCGTCGAGGGCGGAATGAGAATGCCGAGCGTGCCGCCGCCGGCGATCGCGCCGGTCGACAGGCGATCCGAATAGCCGAGTTGGTTCATGGCGGGATAGGCGACCTTGGCCATGGTGGCGGCGGTCGCGATCGAAGACCCGCAGATGGCGCCGAAGCCGGCGCAGGCACACACGGTCGCCATCGCAAGTCCGCCGCGCAGATGGCCGATGCAGGTGTTAGCCGCGCGGAACAGCTCTTGCGACATTCCGGCTCGCGTGACCAGATTGCCCATGAGTATGAAGAGCGGCACCACCGAGAGCGTATAATTGCGTCCCGTCTCGTAGACCTTGGTCTCCACCATCGCGAAGGCAGGCGCGAAGTTCCAGTCGCGCAGATAAGCGACGCCAAGGAAGCCGACCACGCCCATAGCGATGGCAATCGGAATGCGCAGCAGCGCAAGCGCCATCATCAGACCGAGGCCGATCAGAGCTTCCGTCATGTGGTGGTCGGCTTGTTGGGATCGAACTGGACCCCGCCGCGCGGCGGAGCCGGGAAAATCACCTTGGTCAGATGCACGATGCCGGTGATCGCCACCATGACGGCCATGAAATAGACGAACGAACCGACCGGGACGCGCAAGACCTCGGTGGTGTCGCCGTAGCCGGCGATCTTGCCGGCCTTGATCCAGACGCGCCAGGCGAGCCCCAGGAACAAGAGGCCGCACACGAGATCGACGAGCCGGCGCAGCAGCAAGCGGCCCTCGTCACTGAGTACCATGTCGATGAAGTCGAGCGTGACGTGCTCATCCGCCCGCGAGGCGAGCGGCAGCCCGGCAAAGATCAGCGTCAACAGCAGCAACTCGGTGAGCTCGAAGGCTCCGCGCAGTGGCCAGTTGAAGATGTAGCGGCCGATGACGTCGGCCGTCGTCAAAGCCATTAGGCAGAACAGCAGGATAGCCGCGGCGGCGCCCAGCACGCGATCGAGCCAGACACCCGCCTCGGAGGGCTGTGACGTCGCAGGTGGCGTCGTCTGCGACGTCATGGACCCCGGATCCGTCACTTGCCGGCAGCAACGCGCTTGAGCTCTTCATGGAACTCCGCCAGCACCTTGACGCCGTCGATGCCTTTGGCGGTGGCGTCCTTGATCCACTTGTCGTCGATCGCCTCGGCTCGCGCCTGTACGCCCTTGACCAGCTCGGGCGAAGCCGTGCTGATCTGGATCCCGACCCGTTTCATCTCCTCCAGCGCTGCGGCGTCGGTCGTGTCCCATGCCTTGCCGGCGAGCAGCGCCAGCGGCTCGCCCGACACCGACGCAATTGCGTCCTGGTCCTCTTTCGACAGCTTGTTCCACTTGTCCTCGTTCATGAAGAAGCCGAATGAAGAGCAGTAGAAGCCGCCTGGAAACAGCGTGGCGTATTTGACGACCGAGCCGAGCTTGAAGGAGATGATCGACTCAAGGGGGAAGAACGTGCCGTCGGCGACGCCGGAGCTGAGCAGCTCGTAGGACTCGGGCGCCGGCTTGACGAATGCCGATGCTCCGAGCGCGCGCGCCATCTCCTCGGCAATGCCGCCGCCAGTGCGAATCTTCATGCCGGCGAGGTCCTCGACTTTGTTGATAGGCCGCTTGGTGTTGAACATCTGGCCCGGTCCGTGCGTGAAGACGCCCAGCAGCTTGACTCCGTTGTATTCCCCGACCTGCTGCAGATACTTCCAATGGATGCGCGAGTAAGCCACCGAGTTGATCACAGAGGTGGCTCCGCCGCCCGGCAGCTCGGCCAGCAGGGGCAGTACGTGGCGGGCGGGCGTGTAGCTTGCCGTGACGTAGGAGACGTCGACGAGGTCATCCCTGACCGCATCGAAGGTCCCGGGCGCCGCGGAAGGATGCTTCGGCAGCATCTGCAGCTTGACCCGGCCGTTGGTGGCCTTCTCCACCTGCTGGCCCCAGACCGCCAGCACGTCTTTGGTCAGCAGATGGTTTGGCGCCACCCAGCTCGACATGGTGAGGGTGGTCTGAGCAGCAACGGGCTGCGACAAGACCGCGAGCGCCGCGGCGGCCATGACGGCAGAAGCCGCGAAAGCTGTGCCGGTAAGACGCATAGTCGGTATCCTCCCAAGGTTTTAGTACCCCCATCGGGGCATCTGCAGATGGCAACCGTCAAGACCCATTCGCACGTCCCGCGCCAAAGGTCGGGCGAGGCGTTCGCGCCCCATTACTCGCGCGGCCAAGCGACATCGCCGGCATGGGTCACGGCCCCCTCGTGCGCCGGACCGACCAGCTTTGCGTATTTCTCGAGCACGCCGGCGAGGCGCTCCGGCGGGCGCGGCATATAGGCTGCGCGGCGAGCGGCCAGCTCTTCTACCGGGATCATGAGATCGATGGAGCGCGCGGCGCAGTCGATACGCACGCGATCGCCGTCACGCGCCAGCGCAATTGGGCCTCCGGCCGCGGCCTCCGGGCCCACATAGCCGATCATCATGCCCCGCGTAGCACCGGAGAAACGTCCGTCCGTGACGAGGGCCACCTTGTCACCCATGCCTTGGCCGTAGAGGAGTGCGGTGACACCCAGCATCTCTCGCATGCCCGGCCCGCCCTTGGGTCCCTCGTTGCGGATGATCAATACATCGCCGTCCCGGTATTGGCGGTCTCGCACCGCCGAGAAACACGCCTCCTCGCCATCGAACACTCGAGCTCGGCCCTCGAACAACAGCGCCTTTAGACCGGCAACCTTGATTAGCGCGCCGTCGGGCGCCAGGCTGCCGCGCAGCACTATGAGGCCGCCCGTCGGACTGAGAGGCTGCTTCGCAGATCGCACGACCTCGCCGTCCGGTCCGCCGTGATGGGCAAGGTGCTCCGCCATAGTGCAGCCTGATAGCGTCAGCGCGTCCCCGTGCAGATGGCCGCCGTCGAGCAACGCCTTCAGCACGGCATCGGTGCCGCCGACGCCGAACACGTCGACGGCTAGATAGCGCCCGCCGGGTTGCAGATCGGCGATCAGCGGCGTGCGGGCGAACACTTCGGCGACGTCGTCTAACGTGAAGCGCAGACCGGCTTCGTGGGCAATGGCGGGCAGATGCAGGCCCGCATTGGTCGAGCCGCCGGTAGCCGCCACGACAGCGGCCGCATTCTCCATTGATTTGCGGGTGACGAGATCCCGCGGCAGCGGGCCGCCGCTGGCCAGGATCTCGGTGGCGCGCAGGCCGGC
Source organism: Aestuariivirgaceae bacterium (assembly GCA_036265615.1). Taxonomy (GTDB): domain Bacteria; phylum Pseudomonadota; class Alphaproteobacteria; order Rhizobiales; family Aestuariivirgaceae; genus DATAFF01. The sequence goes on along the minus strand of DATAOT010000019.1, from coordinate 1,242 downwards.
GTGCCGAGCCAGGGCGAGGCGCTCGGAATAGACGGCAGGAAGCATCGCCGACCCTGACGGCGCAAGCCCCAATGCCTCGGACACCATCGCCATGGTGTTGGCGGTGAACTGGCCGGCGCAGGAGCCGACGGTCGGCGCACACGCCCGCTCCAAGGTGGCAAGGTCCGCGTCGGTCATGGCGCCCGCCAACACCGCGCCCACGCCCTCGTAAGCCGTGACCACAGTGACATCGCGCCCCCGCCAGCGGCCAGGCAGCATGGCCCCACCGTAGACGAATACGCTCGGGGCATTGAGCCGCACCATCGCCATCATGATGCCGGGCAGCGTCTTGTCGCAGCCGGCAAAACCGACCAGGGCGTCGTAGGCGTGCGCACGCATCACGGCCTCGATGGAGTCGGCGATGATCTCGCGCGACACGAGGCTCAGCCGCATGCCCTTGTGGTTCATGGATAAGCCGTCGGACACGGAGATGGTCGTGAACGACACCGGCCTCCCGCCGCCGGCCGCCACGCCAAGCCGGGCTGCATCGGCCTGGGGGGCGAGCGACATCGAGCAGGGGGTATTTTCGCCTTGCGTGCTGACGATCCCGATCTGCGGCTTTTCGAGATCATGGTCATCGAGGCCGCAGGCCCGCAGGAAGGCGCGGTGCGGCGTGCGGTCGAGACCTTCAATGGCAATGCGCGAACGATATTCGCGATTTGAGCCCATGGCCCGCGACCCGTATGACCATCACCCTCGCGAAGCTAGGCTATATGACTCGATGTTTCGAGACCAGGATCAGGATTGTAAGGCTCAGTCCCTCTCAGTTTGACGTTGAGCAAGCCGGACTCAGCTAGTTCGATTTATGAGTACGCAGCTCAATTGGCGCTGTTAAGCGCGATCGACGCCCGGCAGCGGTTTGCGGCGATCTTTGCGTGAAAGGGGGAAGCGCCTCAGATGCCGGGCAGGCCCCACTCTGGGCCATCTACGTTGCCGTGCACAAGAGCTTCTTCGCCGCCGAGGGTATCGATCTCGAGCTCAACTTTGCGCAAAGTGGCCGCAAGGCAATGTCATTGCGGGTGGGAAGCTCCGATCAAAGCCGGCGGGTTGCAGGTGGATTGAGGCTCAAAGAGGGCTGAACATGATCGACCGAGCTCCTGTTAGCAGCTAAAATCAATGGTTTGGGTTTGACCGACAGAACTGTGGCCGAACAATCATGACAATCATTCGAAAGAAGTACGGAGGTAAGGCCATGCACTTTCG
>DATAOT010000018.1:0-25180 GCA_036265615.1 Aestuariivirgaceae bacterium | reverse complement strand
TGACCCCGCATGAAGGCGAGTTCCGCCGGCTGTTCGGGACCCTTGCGCTGGATCAGGCCAAATGGCAGCGCGCCGCAGCCGCGGCGCAGCAATCCGGGGCGGTGGTGCTGCTCAAGGGCCGCGACACCGTCATTGCCGGACCTGACGGGCGCATTGCCATCAACGACAATGCGCCGCCGAACCTCGCAACCGCCGGCTCGGGCGACGTGCTGTGCGGCGCCGTGCTCGGTCTTCTGGCCCAGGGAGCGAGCGGCTTTGCCGCCGCCGCGGCGGCCGCCTGGCTTCATGGCGATGCCGCCGCCGGCTTCGGTCAGGGGCTCATTGCCGAGGATCTCCCGGGGCTCCTGCCGCAGGCGCTGCGCCATGCCAACTCTTGAGGTCGGCCTGCTTCCAGGTGCGATCTGCCCGATTCCGTTGTGGAAGGGGCAATTGCCGTTTGCTATAGAGGCGCGATCTTGCGGCCGGGGGTTGTTCACCCTCAGCGGCATGGTGACCTGGCGGGCGTGGTGAAATTGGCAGACACGCAGGATTTAGGTTCCTGTGGGCTTCGTCCCGTGGGGGTTCAAGTCCCTCCGCCCGCACCATGTCCGGGCCAATGATCTGATCGCTAGGGAGGGGCGCGCTGCGGCGCCGCAAAGGGACTGACGATGCAGGTGACGGAAACGCTGAATGAGGGTTTGAAGCGCCAGTTCCGCGTGGTGGTGCCCGCCGCCATCCTGGAGCAGCAGCTGACGGAGCGGCTGGCCGAAATGGGCTCGCGCGCCCAGATTCGCGGCTTTCGTCGTGGCAAGGTCCCGGTGAACCATCTCCGCCGGCTCTATGGCCGCTCGATGATGGCCGACGTCATTCAGAAGCAGGTCGAGAATTCGAGCCGCGACGCGCTGGCCGAGCGCAATGTCAAGCCTGCCTATCCGCCCGAGATCGCACTTCCCGAGGAGGAGGCCGAGGTCAGCGGCATCATCGACGGCAAGTCCGACCTGTCCTTCACCATGAGCTTCGAGGTGGTGCCGCCGGTCGAGATCGGCGACTTCTCCAGGCTCGAGCTCACCCGCCATGTCGTGCCGGCGGACGAGAAGGACGTCGAGGACACTCTGTCACGAATCAAGGCCCAGCACCGGACCTTCGCGGAGAAGGACGGTCCTGCCGAGGCCGGCGACCGTCTCACGATCTCCTTCACTGGCCGGGTCGATGGCGAGGTGTTCGAGGGCGGCAGCGGCGAAAGCGTCCCGCTCGACATCGGCTCCGGCCAGTTCATCCCGGGATTCGAGGAACAGCTGGTGGGCGCCAAAGGCGGCGAGGAGCTCAAGGTCGACCTCACCTTTCCCGAGGACTATTCGGTCGAGACGCTGCGTGGCAGGCCGGCAACCTTCGATGTCAAGGTCGAGAAGGTCGAGGCCGGCTCCGACATTCCCGAGGACCAGCTGGCAGAGCGGCTCGGGGTCGACACCATCGATCGGGTGCGCTCTCTCCTTCGCGACCGCATTGCCGAGGATCTTGCGAACATGACCCGCGCCAAGCTGAAGCGCGACATCCTGGATGCCATGGACAAGGAATACTCCTTCGAGCTGCCGGCCAAGCTGGTCGAGGCCGAGTTTGATCAGATCTGGTCGACGCTCGAGCGCGAGATGAAGCGAAGCAGCCAGACCTTCGAGGCCGAAGGCACGACGGAAGAGGAAGCCCGCCGGGAGTACCGTACCATCGCCGAGCGCCGCGTCCGCCTCGGCCTCGTTCTCGGCACCATCGGCGAACATGCCGGCATCACCATCACCGATGAGGAGATCGAGCGGGCGCTGGTCGCGCGAGCCCGCCAGTTCCCCGGCCAAGAACGCAAGGTATACGAGTTCTACAAGAAGAATCCCTCGGCGCTCATCGAGATACGCGGTCCGCTTTTCGAGCAGAAGGTCATCGACCACATTGCCGGCCTCGCCAATGTCAAGGACGAGACGACCACCCGTGAAGAGCTTGCGAAATTGATCGAGGACGATCAGGACCTCCATGATCACCTGCATGATCATGACCACGACCATGATCACGACCATCATCATGATCATGACCATCACCATCACCATGACCACGATCATGATCATGATCACGACCACGAGCATGGCCATGATCACGAGCATGAGCACGGCGCTTCCGAGGACGAGCGGAAATAGATGTGAAGTCGCGGCTGGAGGGGGTTTTCCTCGCCAGCCCCCACGCGCTCACGTTCGCTCCCGGCTTCGCTGCGGCCAGTCGCATGTCCAGCGCCGGATCTGCCATTTGGGATGGGTAGAGCCCCATTCGGCGAGGTAGAGCGGCGCCTCGGACATGCAGTCGTTGAGCGAGCCCCGCGACTCAAAGTAGAACGTCTCGTCATGGCAGTTCGCGCCATTGAGAAACGCGCAAACCGTAACAATCAGCGCAACCATCGCCACCTCGGCACTCAGAAGGATCTCGGCAGTTCCGACAACGGGGCGCAGCCGCCAAAGGTTTCGCGCTCGACGGCGTAGCCCCTCACCCTAGCAGAATTTCCCCCTTGCCGAGTGCCGCGAGATCCCCCGCATAGCGCCTGAGAGGGCTCTTGAACAGCTTGCCGGTTTTCACCTCGAGCTCGACGAGCCTGCTGCCGAGCAGGGCCGCAAAGGCGAGCTCATGGGGTCCGCAATCGGCAAAGCTCGGCGACAGCGACTGCGCCCCGCGACCCAGCACGATGGTGCCGCGGCGCATCAGATAGCCGGGCAGGTGGCCGGTCTTCCCGAGCAGCACCAGCGTGCCGGCAATCATCCCTGTCCCGGCATAGTCGCCGGAGGGGCCGCTGACCACGATCATTCCCCGCCGCATCCGTTCGCCTGCCCGCTCTCCTGCCTTGCCGCCGATCAGGATGAGTCCGCCGCTCATGCCTGAGAGCTCACCGGACAGCGGCCCGCCGACGCTTGCACCGGCATTGCCCGAGAGGGTGATCCGGCCGCCCGCCATCTGCGAGCCAAGGAGCGCTCCGGCATCGCCATTGACAGCGATGTGGCCGCCCCGCAGGTGCCGACCTGCCAGATAGCCGACATCGCCGAAAACCTGGATCGAGCCGCTGCTCATCGCGTGGCCGATGAGATCGAACCGGGCGGATCCGCCTTCGAACCGGATCTCCGCCGCATCGCTGCCCTTGACCTCGAACACGTCGTCGACCAGCAGCGGCTCGGCTTCGGTCTCGAGAGCGAGACCAAGGATCTCCTTCTGCTTCAGGTCGCGGAGCCGGTCCGGCGTCAGCGGCGACAGGTCGAGCCGGCGGGCTGGCGCGGCCTTGAGCGAGAAGGTCAGCGCGCTCACGCCAGCAGCTCCTTGAGCTGATAGTGGAAACGCCCGAGCTTGCCGCCGTAATTGCCGGCGCTGATGCGCACCGGCCCGGCTTCGGGACCGAGTGCCGCCGCTGCCCTGAGCCCGACCTGCATGGCCTGGTGCACCGCATCCGATGTGAGCCCGTCGATCACGATCTCGAAGACCGACCCGACATCCTGATCGAGGGCCGAGTGGGGCAGCCCCTTCAGCGTCGGACAATAGGCATCGTTGGTCGAGGCGATGAGACCCTGATAGCGCGAGCCGACCTTGGATCCCGACCGGACGATTCCACCTGGAAAAGGCAGGATCACCCCGGCAACTTGCGTCATCGCCTTGACGGCCGTCTCGGCCGCCGCCAGCGCCGTTCGCCGGGTCTGGCCCATCAGCAGCAGATTGCCGCCGCCCACCGCGTCCGTCGTGCTGCCCGTGCTGGCTTCGCAGAGGAACTCGCCTTCCATCACCGGGATGCGCCAATAGCGCGTGCCGGCGATCCGCTTCGAGATCTGCCAGCCATCGCCGAAGTAGCGCAGCGTCGAGCCGAGCTTCAGCATGCTGCCGCCGGCAATCCCCGCATAGCAGGCGGTGCCGGGGCAGGTCAGGACGCATTGCCCGACCCGGTTCTGCAGCTGCTTCTGCAATTCGCCGAGCGAGATCGAGAACAGCAGAACCTTGATCCCGGGACGGCCATCCGGCGATTCGGTTGCCGGGACCGTCGCATCGATCCCCGCCTCGCATCCGCACGCAATCACCGAAGTGGCAAAGCCGGTCATGGTGACGGCCGCCTGCTCGGCCCACCGCGCGGTCGGTGCCGTGATGATGATCGCGGTCGCGACCATGCCGAAGGCTTCGGCGAAGGTGTCGTCGATCCGCACGCCGTTGAGCATCAGCTGCGACATGCGACCTCCAGGAAAGGATCGGAGCGCCCGAGTGCTGCGGCATCGACATGGAAGAACCGCGGCGACAGGCCGAAGGTCGTATCGTAGTAGCGCTCCATCCGCCGCGAGATGGCGCTGCCGGCGCCCGGTTTCACCACCAGCGCCCGGCCTTCGGGCCTGGCGATGACCGTGCCGTCGCGCACCACGATGGCCCCGCCTTTCACGGTGACGGCGGCATGCCGGAACATTTCCGCCTTGTCCTCGCGCCGCCGATAGACCGCAATGTCGGCGCGGGCGCCGCGGCCGAGATGGCCGCGGTCGGCGAGACCGAGCAACCGAGCCGGCGCCGCCCGCGTCATGATGGCGATCTCGGCCAGGGTGTATTCCCGCCCGATCGAGGCGAGGCCGGTCATCGCCAGGGCCCGCTTGGGCAGCGCGGCGATGGCATTGCTCCGAACCTGGCGATCCATCAGCAGAGCGAACAGCTCGGGATAGGCGGTGAACGGTGCGCCATTGGGGTGGTCGGTCGTGAAGAACACGCGCCAGGGATCATCGATCAGGAGAAAGAGCTCGAGGCCGACCGCCCATTGCACGACATTGTAGAAGTCGCTGCTGCTATAGCGATAGGGGACGATGCCGGAGCCGTTGAAATCCGTTTCGCTGATCACCCATTTGCGCGGTCGGCTGAAATTTCTCGCGGTGAACTGGCGCAAGGTGTCCGATGAGATGGTCACGGTCTGGCCGAACATGATCTGACCGACATCGACGGTCACGTCCTTCCGGCGGTTGACCTGCTCGGCGACTCGGGCCGCCGCCGAGGAGAAGCCGCGGCGCCCCTCCTTGCCATAGCCATAGAATTGGACGTGGGCGAAATGCGCCGCGCGGCCGCTCGTTGCCTCCATGGTGGCGAGTGCCGTGTCAGCATTGCCCGGGACGCCGAGATTGTTGCAGTGGATATGCAGCGGATGCGGGATGCCAAGCTCGTCGACAGCCTGTTGCAGCGCCAGCACGATCTGCCGCGATGTCACGCCATGGCCCGGCACCTCGTCATCGAGCGAGAACGTTCGAGCATTGGCCTTGAACGCCGCCGATGCACCGGCATTGATGACCTTGACGCCGAGCGCTCCGGTCGACTCGACCATGTAGGAGACATAGTCGCGCACCGCCGATCGGCTGTCCTTTTCTCTGAGCAGGGTGAGCAGGAAATCCTCGTTCCCGAGCACCACCAGCGCACCTTTGTCGATGATCGGAATGTCGGCGAGCTCGAGATGCGCATGCAGGCCGTTGGATGGCATCATCGCCGGCTCGACGACGGTGGTGAAGCCCATCTCGGCATAAAGCCGGCCGGTGGTTTCGACATCGAATCCGATGCGCGACAGCGCCGTGTCGCTCGCCCGCCACAGCGCCGCCGGATGCTGTTCGGGCAGGAGCAGCCGGGCCGTATTCACGCTGCCGCCGCCGATATGGGAGTGGATGTCGATGGCCCCGGCCATCACCACGCAGCCGCTGCAGTCGATCGTTTCGGCGGCCAGACGTCCGCTCGGCGGCGCGACGATGTGCTCGCCTTCGATCCACAGATCGCCGGGCCCGTCGAGTCGGTTCACGGGATCGACCAGGTAGCCTCCCTTGAGGTGGATCATGCGCCGGACCTCGACTGGGGCAGGGCGGCATGGATCGCCGCGACGATCTCCGCGCTGCTCGGCAGAGCCGTCGGCCGCGATGCCGGTACGAGGCTCAGCGCCTGGGTCTCGAGCTGGTGGAGGACGCCCGGATGATCGACGCCAGGCCGACCGACCGAGATTGCCACCTGCGGCATCGTGTCGGGCGCATAGCCGCGGCCAGCCAGAACGATGGTCGGCACCGCCCTGAGCCAGTCCGGCGGATCCTGGAGAGGCCCGATCCACAACGCCGCATCGGCTTCGCCCTCGCCGATCACACGGCGGACATCGTAGCGCCAGGGGTCATGCTTGGCGCCGGCGGCGGCGGTCCAGCGGCTGCGCAGCGGCACCCCGAACAGCCAGCCGCAGATCTGGAGCGCCGCTTCGCCATTGGCCGGTCCAGGCACGGCCACCGTCGAGAAGCGATGCGCGGCATTGAGGTCGCCGGCGAGACCCAACAGCATTTCAAGCGCCGGCGAGCTCAGTCTTGCTGCAGAATAGACGACGGCGCCGAAACGAGCCTGGCGCAGAAGCTCCGCCGCCTCGACATAATCTGCCGGCGGCGCGGCGAGGCGGCCGGCCAGGGTCGCCCGAAGCAGCGCCAGCGCCGCTGCAACCGCATGCTCGTCCGCGGCGGCAAGCGACACGGTCGCCGGCCTGCTCGGCGCCGCTCCAATCGTGATAACCCGCTTTTGCCGGCCGAGGCAGACATAATCGATGAGCCGGGTGGTCTCGTCGCCATCGCCCGGTCCGGCGAGCAGCAGCACATCCCCGAACTGCCGCACTTCCTGCGCCGTCGTTGCCATGGTGCCGCTGCGAGCCAGCACCTCGGCTTGCCGCGACAGTTCTGCGCCTGCGGCATGGTCGACCACGGCGCCGATCGCGCGGGCCAGCCGCAAGCCCGCACGGATGGCGGCGACGTCCGCCGCCAGGCCGGCGATCACGGGCAGGGTTGACGAGGCCAGAAGCCGGGCCGCCGCAGCAATGGCTGCGTCGCGCGGGACCGCCTGACCGTTCACATACGCTTCGGCCATTCGAACAGATCAATCAGGCGCCCGACGCCGATCTTATTGCAGCCTGACGGCAAGCCATAGCGGAATTCCGCCATACGTCATCACTTGTCATATTTGATGTAGGCGAAGCGGAGATCGTCCTGCGGCGTGCCCTCGAGCGCCCCGCCAAGCAGGCCCGGCTGCCAGGACACCACCTCCTCGATCTTCTTGGCAAGCTCGAAATCCTTGTCGGTCACGCCCTTCGCAGCATGGTTCATCAGCCGGACCTCGACCCATGCATAAGAAGCAGTTATGTCCGGATGGTGCCACGCCGCTTCCGCCAGATGCCCGACGGCATTGATGACCATCAGCGTGCCCTTCCAGCTGCTGGTCTTGTATCGTCGCCGGATCCAGCCATCCTCCAGGTACCAGTGAGGCAATTCCCGCTTCAGCCGCTCGGTGATTTCCTCGGTAGAGTAAACGCGCTCCTGCTTTCGCTCGGGCATGATTGATCGCCTCCTGTGCTTGTGCAATAACGGCCTCCCTTGGCCGCCTCGCCTCACTCTAGGGGGGCCGGGGTGTGCTTGAAAGTGGGTACCGTCCGGCGTCGCGGCGTAGCGGCGCGAAAGCGCAGGGATAAGGATTGGACAGCGTCACCCTGACGGTGCCGTCGCGGCTGCATCTTGGCTTCCTCGACATCAGCGGCACTCTCGGCCGCCGGTTCGGCAGCATTGGGCTGGCGCTTGACCGGCCGGTCACCAGCCTGACCATCCGTGCCGCCGGTGAACGCCGCATTCAGGGTCCGGAAGCCGAGCGTGCCGCCCGCTCGCTGGCGATCATGTGCCGGCATCTCGGCATCCCCGACAGCCATGAGCTGGTCGTCCATCAGGCAATACCGCCCCATGCCGGATTGGGATCGGGAACCCAGCTGGCGCTCGCCGTTGCCGCCTCCTTGCGGGCGCTGCACGGACTGCCGCTGGATCCCCGCGATGACGCCCTTCTCCTCGACCGCGGTGCCCGGTCCGGCATCGGCATCGGGATTTTCGAGGAGGGCGGTCTGGTCGTCGATGGCGGCCGCGATGCCTTGAACCGCGTGCCGCCGGTCGTGGCGCGGCTGAGATTTCCCTCAAGCTGGCGCGTGCTTCTTGTCTTTGACGACCGCCGGCAGGGCATTCATGGCGAGGCCGAGCTGCAAGCCTTCCGCGATTTGCCCGATTTCCCGGAGGCCCGCGCCGCCCATCTCTGCCATCTGGTGCTGATGCGCATTCTGCCGGCGCTTGCCGAAGAGGAGCCGGTCGCGTTCGGGGCCGGCATTACCGAGCTCCAGACCGAGGTTGGTCGCCATTTCGGCGCCTCGCAGGGCGGCCTCTTCGCGAGCCCCGCGGTCGGCGAGGCCATCCGTTACCTTGCCGCGCGGGGCGGCTTCGGACCGGGGCAGAGCTCCTGGGGCCCGACCGGCTTCGTCTTTGCCGACAGCGCTGATGCCGCCGCCCGGCTCAGCACCATCTTCCGCCGCGAAGCGCGCTTCGAGGCTCTGCGCCTGCTGGTCGCGTCGGCCAACAACCGCGGGGCCACGGTCGAGACCGGCTCGCTTCAGGAGCTTGACTGATCGACGAGCCAATCGAAGGAGCGTGCAATGGCCGACAAATCGATCCTTCACATGATAACCCCGCTCAAGCTGATGAGCCCCTTCGACGTGAACATGGCGACCGATGCCGGCTTCGACACGATCGCCCTCTATACCGGCGTCGAGCAGAAGGATGTGCAGGGGCTCGTGCAGGATGCGATCTTCTCCCGAAATCCCAAGCTGTCGGCCAGGACCGGCGTCTTCTTCGGCGGCCGTGACGCGATCATTGCCCTCGACATGGTGGAGGCGGCCAGGAAATCCCTTGTGCCGCCGTTCGAGCTCTCGATCTTCGCCGATCCGGCCGGCTCGTTCACCACCGCCGCCGCCATGGTGGCCTGCGTCGAGAAGACCCTGAAGAAGAACAGGAATCGCGCCCTCTCCGGCTTGAACCTCGCAGTCTTCGGCGCCACCGGCGTCGTCGGCTTCTCGTCAGCCGTGATTGCCGCGCTCGAGGGCGCCAAGGTGACCCTCGTCGGCTATGACGGTCCCGCTCGGGTTGCCAGATCCTCCGACGAGATCAAGGCGCGCTTCGGCGTCGCCACGGCATCGGCGGACGGTTCGAGCGAGGACAAGAAGGAGGCCATCCTGGCGCGGACCGAGGTTGCGCTCTGCTGCGCCCGGGCCGGAATTCGCGTGCTGAGCCTGGAGCAGATCCGCAAGACGCCGACGCTCATGGTCGTTGCCGACGTCAATGCCGTGCCGCCGGCCGGCGTGGAGGGGCTTGATCTCCACGCCGATGGTGTTCCGGTCGGCGACACCAACGTTCTCGGGATCGGGCCGCTCGCAATCGGCAACATCAAATATCAGACCGAGTTCGGCCTTTTCCGGAAGATGATCGAGGCCAAGAAGCCGGTCTGCTTCGATTTCAGGGATGCATTCGATCTTGCCCGCACCATCGCCAAATGATGGACCGCTGGTCCTGATCGCGGCGCTGTCAGGGCGTGCGCTGGCACAGGCGGCGGCGCGCTCGCGCTACCGTCCCCTGGTCGCCGATCTCTTCGCCGATCTCGATACCTGCGAGCTGGCGGAGGATGCTGTCCGCGTCGCCGGCAGCATCGACAGCGGCTTCGACGATCACGCCCTGATCGCGACGCTGCGCCGCCTGGCCGCAGGCCGCTCCGTCGAGGGCCTGGTCTACGGCAGCGGCTTCGAGGCGAGGCCCGACCTGCTCGCCGCCATGGCGCAAGCCTTCGCGCTTCTCGGGAACCGTCCGGCGGCCGTCGAGCGGGTGAAGGATCCGGTCCAGTTCGCAACGCTTTGCCATGACCTGGCGATCCCCCATCCGGCGATCGCGCTCGCCCCGCCGCAGGATCCCGGGCGATGGCTGCGCAAGCGACGCGGCGCAAGCGGCGGCCAGCATGTCGGCTGGAGCCGGCTCGCTGACCCCGGCTGCTACTGGCAGGCCTTCGTCCACGGCCGGACGGTCTCGCTCTCCTTTCTCGGCGATGGGCGAAGGGCTGAGGTGCTGGCGGCGACCGAGCAGTGGCCCGATGGAGCCCCGGGGAGCCCGTTCCGCTTCGGCGGAATCGCCCGTCCGGCGGGCATCGCTGACAAGCTGGAGAACCAGCTCTTCCGGGCCGTTGCCAGGCTCACCGAGGCGCTGGGCCTGGTCGGGCTCAACAGCGCCGATTTTCTCGTATCGGCCGATGCCTTCACCCTGCTCGAGGTCAACCCGCGTCCCGGCGCTGCACTCGATGTCCTGGACGATCGCGACGGCCGCCTCTTCCATTGGCACATCGCGGCCTGTCGCGGGCGGCTGCCTGGCGAGCCGGCGCGTTTTGCCAGCGCCGCCGCCGCCGCTCGCGTCGTCTATGCGCGCCATGCGATCGCCGCAGTGCCGGCGATCGATTGGCCTGACTGGACCGCCGACCGCCAGCCGCCGGACACGTTCGTGCCGTCCGGCGCGCCGCTCTGTACCGTTGTTGCAAAAGCGCAGTCCGATGTGAAATCGGCGATAAGGCTTGTGGAGGAAAGGGCGACTGCCATGCTTGAGGAAACTGCAAGCGATGCCGGAGTAGCGCGTCGGCTCAGCGTCAACGACGCAGCATCGCGCATGGTTGCACGAATGGTCGCCAAGGCCGAAGCACTGCGCATCGCACCGGCGCGCGGCGCTGCCGGCGAACTGCTGATCGACTGCGGCACCAGGGTGACAGGCGGCATCGCCGCCGGCCTCGGGCTTGCCGCCGTCTGCATGGGCGGCCTCGGCCGTATCACCGTGGCTCCCGATGCCACCTATCCCAACTGGCCCTTCTCGATCACGGTCCGCTCCTCGCAGCCGGTCATCGGCTGCCTGGCCAGCCAGTATGCCGGCTGGAAGCTCGAGCACGACGGCTTCATGGCCATGGGCTCGGGCCCGGCCCGCGCGCTCGCCCGGGTGGAGGAGATCTATCGCGACATCGGCTATGCCGATGACGCCGAAACGGCAACCCTGGTGCTTGAAGCGGACGGACCGCCGCCCGCCGCCGTCATTGCCCATGTGGCGGAGACCTGTCGCGTCGAGCCTTCGGCGCTCACCATCCTTTACGCGCCGACGCGAAGCCAGGCGGGCAGCGTCCAGATCGTTGCCCGCTCGCTCGAGGTCGCCCTCCACAAGGCGCATGCCGTCGCCTTTCCGCTCGAGCGCATCACCGACGGCATCGCCAGCGCTCCCTTCGCGCCGCCCCATCCCGATTTCCTCCAAGCCCTCGGCCGCACCAACGACGCCATCATTTATGGCGCCCGGGTCTGGCTCTTCGTGACCGGCCCCGCCGAGGACGCGAGGGCTCTCGCCGAACAGCTGCCCTCGAGCACTTCCCGCGATCATGGACGACCCTTCGCCGAGATCTTTCGCCGCTTTGACGGCGATTTCTATGCCATCGATCCGATGCTGTTCAGCCCGGCGGAAGTGGTCGTGACCGCGATCGACAGCGGCGAGAGCTTCCGCGCCGGTCGCATCGACAGGGGCCTGCTCGATGCCTCGTTCGGCTGAACGCGTGCTGCGCCTGGTCGGCGCACCCCGTCCGCGCATCGCCATCTTCAGCGAGGCGCGGGACTGGCACGCCCGCCGTATCGCCCGTCACCTTGCAGCGCTCGGCGCCGAGCCGAGGCTCGTCCGCCTCGCCCAATGCCAGTTCACGACCGTTGCGCCGTCGGGCATCGTCATTCCCGGCTTTCGGCGCACCTTGCCGGACGCCTGCATCGTGCGCTCCGTCCCTGGCGGTTCATTCGAGGCGGTGACGCGCCGGCTCGGGATCCTTCATGCCCTGCGCGAGCTTGGTGTCGTGGTGTGGAACGATGCCCGCGTCATCGAGCGCTGCGTCGACAAGTCGACCACGACCTTTCTCCTGCAGCGGGCCGGGATTGCCGTCCCGAGCACCTGGACCGTCGAGACCAGGGACATGGCCCGGGCCATAGCGCAGCGTGAGCTGCGGCGCGGCCCCCTCGTGCTGAAGCCGCTGTTCGGATCGCAAGGCCGAGGCTTGCGCCTTCTCACCGGCATCGACGATCTCCCCTCGCCGGAGGAGGTGGACAGCGTCTATTATCTCCAGCGCTTCATGGGCGTCGAGCGGGATCGGCGCTATCACGATTTTCGCATCTTGGTGGTCGATGGCACCGCGATCGCGGGAATGACCCGGCGCTGCGAGAGCTGGATCACCAATGTCAAGCAGGGCGGCACGCCGGAGCCGCTGGCCGGCGATCGTCAGCTCGAAGAGCTGGCGGTCCGCGCTGCCGCGGCAGTCGGTGCCGATTTCTGCGGCGTCGATCTGCTGCGCGGCGATGATGGCGCGGCGGTGGTGCTCGAGGTCAACAGCATGCCCGCCTGGAGCGGATTGCAAAGGGTCAGCACGGTGGACATCGCTGAGGCACTGGCGCGCGGCGTCCTGAGCGGGCTCGAGGGACGGCATCGCTTGCGGGTCCCGCTTTGACGCTCCCTCCTGACCAGATCGCCGAAGCCTATGTCGAGGCCTGCCTCGCCGAGCTCGCGGCACCGAAGCCCGGCAACGTCCATGTCTTTGCCGGCGGCCACGACATGGAGGCGGCACATTTCCTGGCTGCCGCCCGGGCCTCGGCCAATCCCTTGACCGAGCCGCGTCAGCCGGTCGGGATGAGGATCTTCAATGCTGTCGAAGCCAGCATGAAGGTCGCCCGAACCAACACCAATCTTGGCATCGTTCTCCTGTCGGCGCCGCTCGCAGCAGCGGCCGAAGCCGGCCGCAAGCTCAGGGACAACCTGCGGCGCGTCCTCGACGCGCTTGACCAGCGCGACGCCTCCTTCGTCTTTCGCGCCATCGTTCTTGCCGGACCAGGCGGGATGGGAACCGAACCCGTGAACGACATTCGCAGCGAGCCCGATTGCACTCTGGGCCAGGCAATGGCCCAGGCCGCGCATCGCGACCGCATTGCGCGCGCTTATGTCACGGTGTTCGAAGATGTCTGGTCGCTCGGATTGCCGACACTGGCCGCTGCCGAGGCCGACCGCGCGGCCGAGTGGTGGCCGGCCGTTGCCGTCTATCTCGAATACCTCGCAGCCTTTCCCGACACCCATATCGTGCGGAAATGGGGACATGCCGAGGCCCGATGGGTCAGGGAAGAGGCGGCCGCTCTGCTCTCCCGGCACCGCAAGCCTGCCAGCGATCCTGCGGCGTTGGAGCGGGAGCTCCTTGCCCTCGATCGCCGCATTAAGGCACGCGGACTCAACCCCGGCACGAGTGCCGATCTGACGGTCGCAACAATATTTGCCGCCCGGCTTTTGAATATCTTGCGCAATTTAACCGACAGTGGTTGAGTTCTCGGGCGGGGCGGGCGCTCCGCTACTATCTGGCCAACCGGTCCGGCCCCGTCGGATGCAGAAACAAGGATAGACGATCAGCCCGGTGCTGTCGGCGGGCGGCTCGACACATTTCGGCAGATGCGATTCAAGGGAGAAGCAAATGGCCAAGGTCACCAAAGTCTGTGTGGGCGAGTCGCTGGTCGGCGACGGGAACGAAGTCGCTCACGTCGACCTCTTGATCGGTCCGCGTGGCAGCGCGGTCGAAACTGCGTTTTGCAACAGCCTGACCAACAACAAGGATGGGTTCACCACGCTTCTCGCGGTGGTCGCGCCCAATCTGGCGACCAAGCCCAATACCGTGTTGTTCAACAAGGTGACGATCAAGGGCGCCAAGCAGGCGGTGCAGATGTTCGGCCCGGCGCAATATGGCGTGGCCAAGGCGGTTGCCGACTCGGTTGCAGAAGGTATCATTCCGGCAGCCGAGGCCGACGATCTGTTCATCTGCGTCGGCGTGTTCATCCATTGGGAAGCCAACGACGACAAGAAGATCCAGGACTTCAACTATCGCGCCACCAAGGAAGCGCTGGCCCGCGCCATCAATGGCGAGCCCAAGGCCACCGACGTCGTGAAGAAGAAGGACACTGCCAAGCACCCGTTCGGCGCTTAGGAAAGAAACCACCGCGGGGAGACCAATCCATCTGCTCAGCACGGTGGACTCCTTCGCCGGTTGGCCGAAATGTTCGGCTTCAAGTAGCGACGCTCAATCGGGAGGGGCCCTCGCGGCCCCTTCGCCGTCATCGCTGGTGTGGAGATGCGGCGAAGCGCGCCTGACGGATCGCACCCTGATGAATGGCTGTCGCCACCAGTGCCCCGGCAACACCGCGGGCGGCCAGTGCTTCTGCGTCATCGGGACCACGCACGCCGCCCGCCGCATATACGTTCCGGCCTTGCGCTTTTTCGAGAATCTGATCGAGCCGCCGCAGATCGGGGCCGCTGCCGCTGCCCACCCGCGCCAGCGTCATCGCGATCACCCGGCTCGGCCACAGCTCCGGCTTGTCGAGAAGACCGTCGGGGCCTGCGAAATCATCGCCGCGGAAGTCGAGCGACAGCAGCACCCGCGGCTGATCCCGCAATTGCTCGATAAGCTGCCAATCGCTCTGCGACTCGCTGCCGATCACCGGATGCAACCGGCCGTTTGCGAGCAGCGCCGCGGCAGCGACTGGCGAGGAGATGCCGGCGTCGACCCAGAACGCCAGCATCGGATGGCGATCGGCGAGGCGTTCGATCACCGGGTTCATTGGTCGCCTCGCCGTGATGGCATCGAGATCGGCGACATAGACTGCTTCGAAAGGGGCAACGGTCAGCAGGCCTTCGAGCACCGCCTCCGGTTCGGGGGACCGGCTGAGCGGCGTCACGATGGGTTCGTAGCGCCCCCGGTCGCCCTGCCGGGCGTGAACGACCAGGTCTCCCTTGATGTCGATGACCGGCACGATCAGCATGCTTGCACCCCTGAACCCGCTTCATCCCGGTATGGAGCAGGATGTTGTAGCTGTCCCATCGCGCTGGAGGAAGCATGAGTTCGATCATCGGATGGGATGTCGGCGGCGCCCACCTCAAGGCCGCCTTGGTGCGCGACGGCCTGGTCGTCAGCGTCATGCAGGTGCCCTGCGAATTGTGGCGCGGCATGGACCGGCTCGAGACCGCGCTCGATGAAG
The DNA here is from genome assembly GCA_036265615.1 of Aestuariivirgaceae bacterium. Classification (GTDB taxonomy): domain Bacteria; phylum Pseudomonadota; class Alphaproteobacteria; order Rhizobiales; family Aestuariivirgaceae; genus DATAFF01. The sequence continues at coordinate 10,251 of DATAOT010000018.1, read as the reverse complement.
TGACCGGTGCGCTCGGCAAGGCGGCGCGGCATGCCGTCACCACCACCGGGGAGCTCGTCGATTATTTTCCCAACCGTCTCGAGGGCGTGGACCGCATCGTGACCGCCATGGCCCGTCGGCTCGGGGGCCAGCGCCTCGCCTTCTACGCCGGGCCGCGCGGCTTTGTCACCGCCGAGCGCGAGATCTCTTTCGCCGAGGACATCGCCTCTGCCAATTGGCACGCGACGGCCGCCCTGGTTGCGAGCCAGATCGCCGATGCGCTGTGCATCGATTTTGGTTCGACCACCACCGACATCGTGCCGATCGTCGAGGGCAGCATCGTGGCCCGCGGCTTCAATGATCACGACCGGCTTGTCGCCGGCGAGCTCGTCTATATGGGGCTGACCCGCACGCCGGTCGCCGCTGTTGCCGATCGGGTGCCGTTCCGCGGCCGCTGGTCGACCATGATGAACGAATATTTCGCGACAGTTGCCGACGTCTGGCGCGTTCTCGATGTCCTGCCGCCCGATCTCGACCAGCACTCGACTGCCGACAACCGGCCCAAGGATCGCGACGCCTCTGTTGCGCGCCTCGGCCGCATGATCGGATTGGACGCTGGCGATGCCGCTGACCGCGACTGGCTTGGCCTCGCCTCCTGGCTTGCCGAGCAGCAGATGCGGCAGATCGAGGACGGCATTCATCTCGTGCAATCGGCCTGCAATCTGCCGCTCGCCGCACCGGTGATCGCCGCCGGGGCAGGGCGGTTCATTGTCGAGCGCATCGCGGCACGCCAGAATCGCCGCTGCATCGATTTTGCATCGCTGATCGGTGCGACCGGCGAGACGGGCCGCTGGGCCAGCACCTGCGCTCCGGCGGTTGCCGTCGCGCTGCTGCTGTCTCAGACTGAGCCCTGATGCGCCGCGATCTTGTCCATCAGCCATTCCCAGGCTTCGCGCTCCTCCGGGCCGGCGGTCTTGTCGATGGCGATCTTGAGATAGGCGATCTCGCTCATGATCTTGTCGCGCGGCAGCATGTCGAGCCGGCTCGTCAGGATCGCCGCCTCGACCACTGCCGCCTTGGCGCGGTTTAGCCCGCCAAACGGCCGGTGATTGTGCTGCGAGACGACCCGGCAGCGAAAGCGCGGACGCAGGCTGTCCTCGACGACCTCGATCACTTGAAGCTCGGCATGGGCGAGCGCTGCCTCGAGACGCGGCACCGGGACGTCGTTGGCCGCAAGCGTCGGCCAGTCCCGCCGCCCCGTCAGGCAGCCGGCGAAGATTCTCACATCGTCCGTCCAGTTGGCGACCGCATAAGGGACTTGCCGCAGATTCTCGAGCGTTGTCGACGGCCTGAACGGCGCGATGACCCAGTTATCGTCGGCCGCAATCAGTCCGAGCGGCGCGATCTGCACCGCGCCCGCGGCATTGATCGTCGTCACGATGCATTCACGGATCATCGGCATGAGAGCATGATCCCCCTCTCTCCCTCATGGCCGGGCTTGACCCGGCCATCCAATCCTTTTCTGTACCATCCCCTGGATGGCCGGCTCGGGGGCCGGCCATGAGGGGGTAAGAAGGACGAGCACCACCCGCAATGACATGTCTACACCTTACCGCATCAAGCTCTAGCTTTGATCCTTCTTCGGCAGCAGCGTATGGCCCCGCTCTGCCAGGCGCGTCAGATCTTCTGCCCGGCGGTCGGCGCCGACTCCCCAGTTCAACGGCTCGTCCTGCGCGTAGCGCTTGCCGAGCAGAAAGGCAATCTCCGCCTTCATCAGCTCCTGTGCGAGATAGAAGGCGTGCGCCCCGTCGCTTTCGACGCCGAGCTTCGGATAGAGCGACAGCGCATCGGCCGCCACATGATGGCTTCTGGCGTTGTAGACATGAATCCCGTCCTCGGCGACCTCGATCCGGTAGTTGCGGTCGCGAACCTGTGCCGCGATCTCGGCAATCTCTTCCGGGCTCACGGCGTAGGGGTTCAGCTCATGCACCTGCAGCAGCAGGCTGCCATAGCCCTTCGGCAGGCTCTGGTCGCGCTTGGCGGCATGCATGATGCGCCGTGCCGCATCGTGTTCCTGCAGCGTGCGCCGCGTGTGCGGGCTGACCTGCACGACCAGCACATTGTCGATTCCGAGCTCCGAGCAGGTCCCGAGCAGGAGCGCGGTGATGCCTGACGTGTCGGCCTCGGTCAGCTCGGTGAGGTTTCCCGTGCCCATCAGCATGGCGGCATCGGGACGCGCCTGCCGTACCTTGGCATAGCGCAGCAGCGACTCGGTGAAGCCGAAATGGATGGGGTCGAGCACCGGATCGGCCATGGTCCTGAGGCCCCACCGATTCGCCTCGTCCATCGCCTCGAACAGCGAGTCGAGCTCGCCATGCCGGCTCGGCACCAGCACCGCCTCGACGCCGCTGTCGCGCGCGAGCTTCAGTGTCTCCCGTGTCAGGCTGAGCAGGGCGTCGGCACCGGCCTTGGCACCGCGCCTGAGCTCGTCGATCTCGCCTGAATCGACGCTGACCTTGAAACCTTCGCCCTTGAGCGCCTTGACGGCATCTTCGAGATGCGGAAACGCCACGCCGGGCTGACAGCCGAGGTCGATGACGTCGGCCGAGGCTTCGGCCAGGCCGCGGGCACGCGCGACCAGCTCCTCGATGCTGAGCGCCGGCGCATCGACGATCTCGGCGAAGATCCGGATGCCGTGCTGGCTGAGATCCGGATCGAGAGCCGACCGGCCGAAGAACGGCGGCAAGTCGTTGATCTCGTCCGGTCCTCTGAGAAACCGCACGCCGAAATGGGTCGACAGGCTTTCGAGATCCATGCGGCATCGCCCCGGGACGAACACCGCCGTCGCCGTGACGGGCGGCTGGAGACGCCGCCGGACGATCGGCTCGGTCATCAAGGCAGCGACCTTGACGCCCAGGTCGCGCACTTCGAAGGTGAATCCCGGGTCGGTGAGGCCCGCCAGCACCCTTTCGAGACGCGGCTTCGCAAGCCGGCCGGTAAGGAAGATGTAGTGCCGGTCCTCCATGCGGATCAACTGATGCGGGTCAGGCTGGTTTCATGCGGATCGGCCCCATTGACCACCGCGGCGACCGCCGGCAGCGCATCGCGATCGGCGATCCATAAGCGCGCGACGTCGCATGCCATCACGGGAAATGCCCGATCGACGATGCCGCGCTCGGCGAGCAGGTGCCGCGACAGCGGCGGCCGTTGCCGGCCGACCTGCTTCACGACGATCAGATGGGCTGCCCGCAGACGCCGCGCCAGCCATGCCGCGAGGCTGTCCGACGTGACGTCCCATCCATGCGGAATGGTAGGGTCGAGGGCGAGCGGAATCGGATTCCACAACACCGGTTGGCGCTGTTCGAGTGCTGCGGCGATACCGTCCTCGCTGTCGGCCAGGACCAGCCGGTCATCGAGGCTCGCGATCGCCTCGGCGAACTGGGCCATGGCCAGGATCGCCATGCGATGGGCCGCCCGGTCGTCGAATCCCATCACTGCTTGAGCCTGGCGCACCGCATCGGCGAAAGGTCCGCCCCCCGCCACCACCACCACCGGGGCGCGCGCTGCGGCGATCACGCCGAGCCAGTCCTTGAGGGCCGCGGCCAACGCCAGGCTGCCCCCGAGCTTGATGACCACCGGGCCGGTCATTGGCGCTCGCCGCCGCCCGATTCCCGCTGCCGCACAATCTCGACGCCCACCCCGCCCGGCCCGAGGTCGCGCTTCTCCACCCTGACCGTCACCCGGACGATGGCGGCATGCGCAAGCAGGCGCGCTGCGATGCGCTCGGCGAGAGTCTCGACGAGCTGGAACGGACCCTCGGCCGCGACGGCACGCACCGCATCGGTGAGGACGTCATAGGAGAAGACCTGACGCAGGTCGTCGCGATCGGATGGCGTGCGGCGGATATCGGCGGCGATGTCGAAGCTCACCCGCTGCTGCTGGCCCCGTTCATGCGAATAGGCGCCGATTTCCATCGTCAGGACGTAGTCCCGCACGAAGATGCGGTCGACCACCGTCCCCTCGGCGACGGTGGAGCGAAGCACCGCTGCCGTTGCTTCTGCCGGGATCAGGCCGCGAATGAGGGCGATCGCGCCGGGATCGAGCTGACCCGACCGGCCATGGCGGCCGCACAATGCGCTCCGAAAGCCCAGCACATCCGGACCGAGCGCCAGGAGCCGGGGCACGTCGGGCGCTTCGAGGCCGCCCGCCAGGCCGCATGTCAGGCGGTGCTCCCGGCAGGTCGCAACGAAGCGGGCAAGCTGGTCGGCGCCGAGATGGGTGGTGAGCCGCCCCTTGCCCTTCTCGGCGGTGTCGAGCATCGCACCGCTGAAATCCGCCTCCGCCATGGCCTGGACGAGGCCGAGATCCGGTTTCAGATCCGCAAACATCACGCCCACCAGCCTGGTCCTGCGCGCGATCTCGGCGAGCCCCCGGATGCAGTCCTTGACCCGCGGATCCGGAAACAGGCCGACCTTGACCAGATCGACGCCGGTGGCGGCGACCGCCGCGGCCCGGCTCCGCAACAGGTCCGCCTCCATCGGCAGGTCGCCGGTGACGGCGCTGACCTCGCGCCGGCCGCCGATCGCTTCCAGCATCTCGGCGATCAGATCGATGCCGAGCGCCGCCAGAGCGCCCGTCGATGGATCCTTGAGATCGATGATGTCGGCGCCGCCGGCGAGCGCGGTCTCGATCTCGTGGCGCGCCCCGATGCTGGCGAGGAAGCGGGTCATGGCCGCCGCATGGCCAATTGCTGCGTGATGCGGTGACGCAGCAGCCAGTCGAGCCCCTTGAGCCATGAGGCATCGCTGTTGGAGCGGATGTCGGCGCTGCCGGCCGCCACCACCTTGCCGCTGGCCACCTCGCGAACCACCATGTTGATGTTGAGGATCAGGTTCGAGACCTTCTGCACGGTTCCGGTCAGCGACAGCTCCGCCCCGACCTCATTGGCAAGCCGCCGGTCGCAGCCGCCGCATGCCTGGAGATTCTGCGCCTCCGCTGCCTTCTCGACCGGCGCGATATCGACCGGCTGAAATGCCCCGCCCTGGGCAAGGAACGCCTCGACCCGCGGCTTCATGGCGGCGAGCCGCCGCTGCTCGTCCGGGTTCTTCCCCTTGATTTCGCCATCGAGGCTGGTATCGACCAGCTCGAAGCCGAAGACGGCGATTTTCGTAGCGGCCAGCGCCGGGGCGGCGCAACTTGCGGTAACGGCCGCGGCAATCAGCAACACACCAAGCCGGTCCTGCATTCACCATTTCCAGATCGCTGGCGGGGAGGGCGCCTGCTGAGACTTTAGGTAGCTCCATGATCGGGAACAAGTCCCATGGAAGTGAGCGGCAGGCGCGGGCGACCATCCCCGCCAAAGGACATCAATCATGCTTCCCATTCTGTTGACTTTGCTGGCTTTGCTCGGGTTGACCGGGGCGCCCGGCTCAGGCATCGCCGCCGACCTCCAGCAAGTCCGCATCGCCTATGTTCATACCCCCGAGAAGGGCCGCATCACCCTCTCGGTGCTCGACCAGCCCCCGCCCGATCTCGGCCTCGCCGGGGTCAAGGTTGCCATCAACGACAACAACACCACCGGCCGCTTCCTCGACCAAGGCTTTCTTCTGGAGGATGTGCCGCTGAAACCCGGCGAGGACCCCGCGGCGTCGGTCGATCGGCTGGCTGCGAGCGGTACCCATTTCATCGTGGCCGATGTGCCGGCCGCCGATCTCCTCAAGCTTGCCGATGCCGCCCGGGGCAAGGACGTGCTGGTGTTCAACGCCGGCGCGCTCGAGGATTCGCTGCGCGAGCAGGACTGCCGCGCCAATGTCATCCACACCGCCCCGACCTACACCATGCTGGCCGACGGCCTTGGCCAGTACCTGGTCTGGAAGCAGTGGCGGAACTGGTTTCTGGTGACCGGCTCCCATCCCGCCGACAAGCTGTGGGGCGATGCGCTGCGCCGTGCTGCCGAGCGCTTCGGCGCCAAGATCGTCGGCGAGAAGGAGTTCACCGACACCGGCGGCGCCCGCCAGAGCGACACCGGAACCGTCCAGGTGCAGCGGCAGATGCCTGTCTTTACTCAGGATGCGCCGGAGTACGACGTCCTCATCGCCGCCGACCGCAGCGAGGTTTTCGCCACCTATCTGCCCTACCGAACCTGGCTGCCGCGGCCCGTCGCCGGCTCCGCCGGGCTGGTGCCCGCGAGCTGGCACCCTTCCTTCGAAGGCTGGGGAGCGGCGCAGATCCAGAACCGCTTCGAGAAGGCCGCCCATCGCCGCATGCAGAGCGAGGACATGCAGGCCTGGACGGCGGTGCGGATGATCGGCGAGGCCGCCACCCGCACCCGGTCGGTGGCGCTGAAGGACATCGAGGCCTATATCAAGGCACCGGCCTTCTCGATTGCTGCCTTCAAGGGCCAGAGGGTCACGCTCCGCGACTGGAATCTGCAGCTTCGCCAGCCGGTTCTCCTGGGTGACGGCCGCTCGGTGGTCTCGGTGTCGCCGCAGGAGGGCTTCCTGCATGAATTCTCCGTGCTCGACACCCTGGGCATCGACCGGCCGGAGACGCAGTGCAAGCTCAAATGAAGCCGCCCGGTGACCCTCTTTGAACAGAAACGCCCCGCTTTGAGGATCTCATGAAGAAAGCCTTGACCCTGATTGCTCTCGGCCTGTCTGCCATTCTCTCGGCCGCGCCAGCTTCGGCCTACAAGGTCTACGTCTCGAACGAGAAGGGCAACTCGGTCAGCGTGCTCGACAGCGACAGCATGGAGGTGACCAAGACCATCAAGGTCGGCCAGCGGCCGCGAGGCATCACCATCTCCAAGGACGGCAAGTTCCTCTATGTCTGCGCCTCCGATGACGACACGATCCAAATCATCGACACCGCGACCGACGAAATCGTCGGAACCCTCCCGTCCGGCCCCGATCCCGAGCTGTTCGTGCTGTCGCCCGACGGCAAGGTGCTCTATGTCGCCAACGAGGACGACAACCTCGTCTCGGTGATCGATCTGGAGAAGCGCGCGGTGGTGACCGAGATCCCTGTCGGGGTCGAGCCCGAGGGCATGGCGGTGAGCCCCGACGGCAAAACGGTGGTCAACACGTCCGAGACCACCAACATGGCGCATTTCATCGACGTCGCGAGCCATGACATCCTCGCCAACGTTCTGGTCGATGCCCGGCCGCGCTTTGCCGAGTTCAAGAAGGACGGCTCCGAGGTATGGGTCAGCGCCGAGATCGGCGGCACCGTCAGCGTGATCGACGCCGCGAGCCGCACCATCAAGAAGAAGATCGGCTTCGAGATTCCGGGTCTCGCCAAGGAGTCCATCCAGCCCGTCGGCATCCGCATCGCCAAGGACGGCAAGAAGGCCTTCGTGGCGCTCGGGCCGGCCAACCGGGTGGCCGAAATCGATGGTGAGACTTACGAGGTGAAACGCTATATCCTGGTTGGCCAGCGGGTCTGGCAGCTCGCCTTCACCCCGGACGAGAAATATGTCATTGCGACAAATGGCATATCGAACGATGTCACCTTCATCGACGTTCAGTCGGGCGAGCCGGTGAAATCCACGACCGTGGGCGAGATGCCCTGGGGCGTGGTGGTCCAGCCGCAATGATGGCGCAGGTCTGGAACCGAGTGGAGAAAGAGACGGCAGAGGCGCTCACCCCGGTCGAACCGGCCCTGAGCGTGGAAAATGTCAGCCACGCTTACGGGGCGCGGCTCGCCCTTGACGATGTCTCCTTCACGGTGCCGTGCGGCACCTTCACCGTGCTTCTCGGGCTCAACGGTGCCGGCAAATCGACCCTGTTTTCGCTGATCACCCGACTTTACCCGATCCGCCAGGGAGTGATCCGCGTTCTCGGCCATGAGCTGCAGCGCGAGCCCGGCGAGGCGCTGCGCCGCCTCGGCGTCGTGTTCCAGGCCCGCACCCTCGATCTCGATCTGAGCGTCGTCCAGAACCTCGCCTATCATGCGGCGCTCCACGGCATTTCCGGCCGCGACGCCCGCCGTCTTGCCGACGAGTCGCTGAAGCGGCTCGATCTCGCCGGCAAGATGCGCGACAAGGTGCGCTCGCTCTCCGGCGGCCAGATGCGCCGGGTCGAGATCGCCCGAGCCCTGCTGCACCGCCCGCAGCTCCTGCTGCTCGACGAGGCAACCGTCGGCCTCGACATCCGCTCGCGGGCCGACATGGTCCGCCATGTCCGCCGGCTGGTAGCCGAGGAGAACTGCGGTGTGCTTTGGGCGACCCATCTCATCGACGAGGTCGGGCCTGAGGACGACGTTGTCGTTCTCCATCACGGCAAGGTGCTGGCGAGCGGTCGTGTCGAGCAGGTCGTTGGCGATGTCGGCGCCGAGGACATCCGCTCCGCCTTTGCCATGCTCACCGGCGCAGGCGCGCCGCGCACCGCCTCGGGAGTGGCGGCATGACGGCGGTCATCCATGATCGCACGCCGGCCGAGCGGCGCGGCTTCACCCTGGCGCAATACGCGATCTGCATGGCCGGGATCGTCTGGCGCGAGGGCCTGCGCTTCCTCCATCAGCGCGAACGCTTCATTTCGGCCCTGGTGCGGCCGCTGCTGTGGCTGTTCATCTTCGCCGCCGGGTTCCGCCAGGTCCTCGGCGTGTCGATCATCCCGCCATACAAGACCTACGTGCTCTACGAGGTCTATATCACGCCAGGCCTGATCGGCATGATCCAGCTGTTCAACGGCATGCAGTCGTCCTTGTCGATGGTCTATGACCGCGAGATGGGCAACATGCGCACCTTGCTCGTGAGCCCGCTGCCGCGCTGGTTCCTGCTGGTCTCGAAGCTCGTTGCCGGTGTCGCGGTCGGCATCCTGCAGGTCTATGTCTATCTGGCGATCGCCTGGTTTTGGGAGGTGCGGCCGCCACCCTCGGGCTATCTCTACATCCTCCCCGCCCTCGTTCTCACCGGCCTGATGCTCGGGTCGGTCGGCCTCCTTCTGTCATCGCTCGTCAAGCAGCTCGAGAATTTCGCCGGAGTCATGAATTTCGTGATCTTTCCCCTGTTCTTTGCCTCCTCGGCGCTCTACCCGCTGTGGCGGGTGCGCGAGTCGAGCCCGCTGCTCTACAAGATCTGCTTCTTCAATCCTTTTACCCATGCCGTCGAGCTGATCCGCTTCGCCCTTTATGGTCAGGTCAATTTTCAGGCGCTCGCCGTCGTCATCGGCTGCACCGCGCTGTTCCTGGGAACCGCAATTCTCGCCTACGATCCGACCCGCGGCTTCATTTCCCGGCGCGGCGGCCCCGGCGGAGGAGGGGAGTCGCAATGATCGGCCGTGCCGCAGCGCTCACGCTCGGTGTGCTGGCGCTGGTGCCGCCGGGCGACGCCGTCACCGCCGCCACCGCGCCGGCCTCGACCTGGCCCTGCATGCAGCGCAAGGTTCCGGAGCTGTCGCTCGCCAGCATTTGGCAGCGTGGCGAGCTTCCCGACGCCGCCCAGAAGCTTGTCGATGATCCGGCCGTGCAGACGCTCGCCGAGACGCTTGCGGCGCGACGCACCCCGATGGACGAGGCAGAGTCCGATATCAAGGCCTTTGCCAAGGCGGCCGGCGCCAATCGCGACTTGATGCTGCAGGCGCTGTTCCTCGCGCTGTTCGATCGGATGAAGGGCGAGCGCGCCTCGGTGATGGCCGGCATCGAGCGCTATGGCCGCCACCAGATCGACCTTGCGGCCAAGGTCAAGGCCGAGCAGCAGGAGCTCGACCGCATGCGCAGCGACCCCAAGGCCGATCAGGCCAAGCTCGCCAACGCCGACGACGAGCACAAATGGAACCTTCGGGTGTTCGATGAACGCCAGAAGTCCTTGAGCTTCGTGTGCGAGGTCCCGACCATCATCGAGCGCCGGCTGTTCTCGCTCGCGCGGCTGATCGAGGGCGAGCTCGGGAAGGGACAGTAGGCTCTCTCGGGGTGCAGGCCCTCATCTGGCCTATGGCGAAGTCAAGCCATTGAAAAAGCAACAAAATTGGACGCACGCTACTTGACAGATCATTCCTGGAGCAGCGGCCGGGTCGAGTTCGCATTTAGCAACCCGCAGGAGGTCGTTCATTATACGCAATTTGCAATTCGCGTATAATGCCGCTTGAACTCCACCCTTGAACGAGTATTGGCAGAAAACAAGGAAAGACCAGTTATATTGCAAAAGGGGGAATCCGGGTGGACTTCTTGACACCCAATGACGGACCCGAAACTGATGAGCCCCAGTCCTTACCGGCACTCCAGACAGATGCGCAGCCACTGCGATCCCTCAGCTTCTTGATACGTGAACCACAG
>DATAOT010000017.1:0-19687 GCA_036265615.1 Aestuariivirgaceae bacterium | reverse complement strand
GCCCGCAGCACCTGCCGGCAGTTGGCCTGAAGCCCGAGATAATCTTCGCGGCTGAGGCCGGCCACCGCATCGCGAACGCCGCCGGCGATCGGTCCACCGCCGCCATTGCCGCCGCCGTTGCCGCCGCCGCCATTTCCACCGCCGCCGCTACCGCCGCTACCGCCGCCACCGCCGGCCGAACCGCCGCCGCCATTGCCGCCCCCGCCGTTGCCGCCGCCGCCGTTTCCACCGCCGCCGCTACCGCCGCCGCCGCCGCCATTTCCGCCGCCGCCACCACCGGGGAACCCGCCGCTACCGATGCCGACGCCGACCCCGACCGCAGCCGTGACACCCGGGCCGACCCCGACGCCCGCGCCGGCTCCGGCCTTCACCCGAAGATGGCCGACATTGACGCCAATTCCGGTTCCCGCCAGAACTCCAGGCCGGTGTTTGCCCAGCCCCACCCCGACCCCGGCCCGGACGCCGATATCGCCGATCCGAACCTTGGCCTTGATCCCGAGCAGCCTCTGGAACCTGGCGTGCCGCACTTTCCCGCCGCCGAGAATGCCGACCACGCCGCGCGCGTTCAGCACATTGCCGTGCGGATTGCCGCCGAGCACGCTGCCGCCGAGCCCGCCGCCGAGCAGCCCGCCACCCCCGCCGCCGCCCATGCTGGTGCCGCCGCCGCCCCCACCGAGCGCACCGCCGCCAAGCCCGCCGCCCGCAAGGCCGCTGCCGCCGCCGATCGAGCCGCCGAGGCCGCCGCCTGCAAGCCCGCCGCCACCCCCGCCGCCCAAGCTGGAGCCGCCGCCACCGCCGCCGAGGAGCCCGCCGCCGCCGCCGCCGCCGAGGAGCCCGCCTCCCCCGCTGCTGCTGCCGCCGCTGCTGCCGCTCCCACCGAGAGCGCCGCCAACGCTTCCGACCGCACCGCCGACCGCGCCTACGGCACCGCCGACCGCACCCACGGCACCGCCGACGGCGCCGCCAAGCCCGCCGCCACCGCTGCCGCCGCTGCTGCCGCCGCTGCTGCCGCCGCTGCTGCCGCCGCTACCGTGATTTTCGGCATAGGTGGATGCTGGAACCAGCAGTAACGCCGTACCAAAAAGGGCTGCCACGCGCAGATTTGTACGCATTGAAATTCTCCGCCGTTGCTACAAAAGCTTCTTCTACTCTACGCTCAATCTATAAGATGCAATAATGTTCCATGACGTCAGAGTAAACTCGTCTGGTCATTATTAAAAATTTACTCAAGTAGCGAACTATAGCCCAAAGAATTGGCCAATTTCTCTGGAAAGTCGTAGCTTTTTCCTTCAAAACCACCACGAATCGGCTACTCTGTGCCGGGAGCAGGAGGAGGGAGCTAATCTCATGCGTGACACCACCAGGCCGGCCGCATTGCAGAATATCGAGCAGGCACTGGCACTTCTTGACCGTGTGAGCCGCTTCCTTGCCATTGGCCATGACGGTGCCGGCGATCCGCTGAACGAGATCGCCGAGGCGACCAAATGCCTGACCAGGGCACAGGCCGAGCTTGCAAGCTGAGGCGGAAGGCTGCGCTTTGCGCTAGCGAATGGCCAAGCTATACACGGACCGCAAGATCTCATCTTGCGAGTCGAGATGCCGTCCCAACTCTCTCGGGCGATATGCGAGGACATTGACAACCATGGCCAAGAAAACGTCTGGCGTGCTCATCGGTGCACTGGCGGTGATGATGTCCGTGGGCTCGGCCGAGGCAGCCCAGTGCGGCAGTTCAGCGGCAGGGTTCGATACGTGGAAACGGGCGTTCGCCGCCGAGGCGAAGGCCGAAGGGATTGGGCCCGCCGGGATTTCTGCGCTGATGCGGTCCAGCTACTCGGTGGGAACGATCCGGGCGGACCGCGGCCAGAAGAGCTTCCATCTTTCCCTGCCGGCCTTCATGGCAAAGCGCGGCGCCGCCACCATCGCCGCCCGCGGCAAGGCCATGAAGCATGCCAATGCCGCGCTCTTTGCCTCGATTCAGCAGCGCTATGGGGTTCCGCCTGGGCCGCTCATTGCCATCTGGGGCATGGAAACCGGCTTCGGCAACACCACCGGCAGCCAGAACACGGTTTCGGCCGTTGCCACCCTCGCCTATGACTGTCGCCGCCCTGAATATTTCAGGGACCACCTGATTGCCGCCCTCAAGCTTGTCGACCGCGGCTCGCTCTCGGCCTCGACCATCGGTGCCATGCATGGCGAGGTCGGGCATACCCAGTTCCTGCCCAAGAACATCCTTCTTTACGGCGCCGATGGCGATGGCAATGGCACCATCAACCTCAATACCAAGGCCGATGCCCTGGCCTCGACGGCCAAGTTCCTGAGGGGCCATGGCTGGATCCCGGGCGCCGGCTACCAGCCGGGCGAGCCGAATTTCGCCGCCATCCAGGGTTGGAACGCTGCCGAGGTTTACCAGAAGGCGATTGCCATCATCGGCAAGCAGATCGACGGCGGCTGAGCTGGGGGCAATTTGATCGGTCGCGAGCGGTGTGAGCGGCCCCGCCCGCTCACCATCGTGGATGGCGCCGCAAAAGAGCTGGATAGCGCCGACGGGTCCTGTCATGACCGCGGTGAGACCGAGCAGCTGACAGGCCATGCGCATCTTCACCGTGCCGCCCGATGTGCCCTTTCTCGACGCATTGGCGCGGGCCATTCTCGCCGGCGGCTTTCCACAGCCTGACCGGCCGCCTCCTGAACCCGCCGAGCTGGCGCAGTGGCGGCTCTTCCTGCCCACGCGCCGCGCCAAGGCGGCTTTGGCCGACAGTCTTTTCCGTCAGTCCGGCGGCGCCCGCCTCCTGCCGCGGATCAGCATCCTCGGCGCGCTCGACGAGGATGAAATCGATCGCGAGGTCGACACGCCCGACATTCCGCCCGCCATCGGTGAATTCGAGCGTCGCTTCATCCTCGCCCGTCTCGTCGAGTCCTGGGCCAGGACCCGCCCAGAGACGAGCCTCGCACGGCACGGCGCCGGCTCTGCCCAGGCCTTGAGCCTTGCCGCGAGCCTCGCCCAGCTGATCGACTCCTTCGACATCGAGAACATCCCGCTCGCCGAGATCGCCGAGCTGTTCCGCGGCGAGATGGCCGACCATCAGCGCGACGCACTCGATTTCCTCGACCATGTGCGCACCGGTTATCCGAAGCTGCTCGGCTCGCGAGGCCGGATCGGTCCGCACCAGCGCCGCTCGCTTCTCATCGACCGCGAGGCCGAGCGCCTCGGCCGTGGCGGCCGCTTTCCGATGATTGCTGCCGGCTCGACCGGTTCGGTGCCGGCAACCGCCCGGATGATGGCGGCGATTGCCAAGCTCGACAGCGGCGCCGTCGTGCTCCCCGGTCTCGATCAGGACCTTGACGATGATGCCTGGGCGGCACTCTCCCCGCAGGATGCCCAGTACGGCCTCAAGCTTCTGCTCGAACGATTGGGCGTCGAACGCGCCGCCGTGCAGTTCCTGCCGGGAATCGATCCGCACCGCCGCGGCCGGGCTCGCAGTTTCGTGCTCGGCGAGGCCATGCGGCCTGCCGCCACGACCGACCGCTGGCGGCAGGTGGTCGCCGCTCATCGCGACAGCATCGCCGAAGGTGTTGCCGGGCTGAGGCTGATCGCTGCTCCCGATCAGCGATTGGAAGCGGCAGCCATCGCCCTCGTCATGCGCCGCGCCATCGAGGAGCCGAACCGCACCGCCACCCTGGTGACACCGGACCGCAGCCTCGCCCGGCGCGTCAAGGCCGAGCTGGCGCGCTGGAATCTCACTGTCGCCGACTCGGCCGGCGAGCCACTGTCGCATCTGCCGCAGGGCATGCTTGCAGCCCTGATCCTCTCAGCTGCCGCACCCGCTGCCGAGCCCGAGCAATTGGTGGCGCTGCTCGCGCATCCCGATGCCGGCTTCGGATTTGACCGGCGCACCGCCGCCTGGGCCGCCGGCCTCCTCGAGATCGCTTTGCTGCGCGGCTCGCGAGCCCGCCGCAGCCTCGACGAACTCGCGACAGCCCTGGAAGAAATCGCCGGCCGTGACCCCGCCACGGCCCCGGTTCATCGCCTGGTCGGCCTCATGAAGCCTGAGCACTGGGACGCCGTGCGGGCCCTCCTTGAAGGCCTCACCGCCGCCTTGGACCCCATCGCGGCCCTGATGGCAAGCCGTCAGCCCCTCCCGCTCCCGGTCTTTCTCGACGCCCACCGCGCTGCCATCGATCGAGCGCGCGCGCAATCCGGCGGCGTGGCCGGAGACAATTTCTGGGCCATGCCGGGTGGCACTGCCCTTGCCCGGCTGTTCGACGACATTGCCCAGGACTGTGCCGACGCCCCGCCCATGACCGGCGAGGACTACCGCGCCTTCTTCGATCGCGCCGTAGCCGACATGGCGGTTCGCATTCCGATTCCGACCGACCAGCCGTTGCGCATTTTCGGCCTGCTCGAAGCCCGCCTGATCGCCGGCGACGTGATGATCCTCGCTGGCCTCAACGAGCGCCTGTGGCCGCGCGAGCCCGACGCCGATCCCTGGCTCAACCGCCCGGAGCGAGAGCGTCTTGGCCTGCCGACTCCGGAGCGCCGGATCGGCCTCTCCGCCCACGACTTCGTTCAGTGCGCCGCCGCTTCCGAGACGTGGCTTTGCACCTCCGGCAAGGTCGGAGACCACCCGGCCGTGCCGTCGCGGTTCCTGCTGCGACTTGAAGCCCTGCTCAGCGCCGCCGGCCTCGATGATGCCCTGCGTCCCGAGGAGGACTGGGTCGGTTATGCTCTCGGCCTCGATCTTGCCCGCCACCATCGCCCGGTCGCGCAGCCCGCGCCGCGGCCGCCGATCGGCTTGCGACCAACCTCGCTCTCGGTCACCCGCATCGAGAATTTGATCCGCGACCCCTACGCCGTCCATGCCCGCATGATCTTGAAGCTCGAAGAGCTCGAGCCGCTGTGGCAGGAGGCTGGCGCCGCCGAACGCGGCACCCTGCTTCATGATGCGCTGCGCCGGTTCTTCGAAAGCCATCCGCCTCTTGCCCCGGCTGCTGCGGCGGCAGCGCTGGTCGCCATCGTCGACGAGCTGATCGCCGATGCCGATATCGGCATTGCTCAGGCCGCCTTCTGGCGCCAGGAGATGCGTCGCATCGCCGAATGGTTCTCGACCGAGGACGCAACGCTGCGGTCCGATGCCCGAAGGATTCACTCTGAAGTCAAGGGGGCGGTGGATCTCCTGCTCGGCGATGATTCGCTGTTTCGCATTTCGGCCAGGGCCGACCGGATCGACGAAAAGGCCGACGGCACCTTGCGTCTCATCGACTACAAGACCGGTTCGCTCCCCTCCTTCAACGATGCCGCCGCGAGCTTCTCGCCGCAGCTCCTGCTCGAAGGCCTCATTGCCGAACGCGGCGGCTTCGCGAACCTTCCCCCCGCCATGGTCAGCGAGCTGGTCTATTTCCATTTGACCGGCCGCCACCCCGCCGGCGACTCGGCCGTCCTCGCGGCCGGCCTTCGCGATCATCTCGAAGCCGCCGAGGCGGGTGTGAAGCGCCTGCTTACTGCCTACCGGGAGGAGGCTCAGGCCTATTACCCGGCCGTTCCGCCCAACCAGCAGCGCCACGACCGCTATGGGCACCTGTCGCGCTGGCGGGAATGGATCCACGCTTCCCTCGATCAGGCTGGCATCGTCGAGGTGAAACATGGCTGATCCACAGGATGAGATCAGGCAGCATCAGTGGCGAGCCTCCGATCCGGCGCTCTCGGCCTTCGTCTCTGCCAATGCCGGATCGGGCAAGACCCACGTGCTCGTCGCCCGGGTCGTTCGCCTGATGCTCGCCGGAACGCCGCCGGCGCGCATCCTCTGCCTCACTTTCACCCGTGCCGCCGCGGCCGAGATGGCAGAACGGCTGTTCTCCACATTGGCGAAATGGTTGAGCCTTTCCGATGACGCGCTGATCTCCGAGCTGCACAGCCTGTGCGGCGACGTCCGCTTCGACGAGCGGCTGGCCGAGGCGCGCCGGCTGTTCGCCCGCGCCATCGAGACGCCCGGCGGCCTCAAGGTCCAGACCATTCACGCCTTTTGCGAGCGCTTGCTGCAGCGCTTCCCCGTCGAGGCCGGCGTGACGCCGGGCTTTGCCGTGCTCGATGAGACCGAGGCGGCGGAGCTGCTCACCGAAGCACGCGACCAGATCCTGGCCGAGATTTTCGACCATCACGACGGCGGTGATGCCGAGCTCTTCGCCCGGCTTGCCCGCCACACCTCCGGTGACCGCCTGAACGCACTGTTGCGCGAGCTCCTGACCACCCGCCGTGCCGTGGTCAGCGCCTATGCCGCCGATCCCGATCTCGCGCGCAAGCTTGCAAGCGCCCTGGGCGCTCATCCGGGCGACAGCCGCGCCGTCATCGAGCAGGAGCTTCATCACGGCTGCGACCGCGCCGCCTATCGTCGTCTTCTTGCAGCGCTCGAGGCAAATCCCGGCATGGTGAACGACCGCCAGGCCGAAGGCGTCCGGGCACTCCTCGCAACCGACCTATCTGCTGGCTTTCTCGAACGCATGACCGCGCTGCTCCGGCGTCAGGACGGCAGTTGCCGGACCCGGCTGATGACCGATCGCGCCGCCGCCGAGCATCCTGGGCTTGCCGCGTTCCTCGCCGCCGAATGCCGGCGCCTCGATGACGCCATCGACCGCTTGAACGCGCTTGAAGTGGCGGGTGCCTCGGCCGCGCTGCTCGCCATCGCCGGCCGCATCGAGGCCGTCTATTCGAGCGAGAAGCGCCGCCGCCAGCGCTACGACTATGACGATCTGATCGCCCTGACGCGTGAGCTCCTCGATGGCCGGATGTCGCAATTCGTGCTCTACCGCCTTGATGGCGGCATCGACCATGTCCTGATTGACGAGGCCCAGGACACCAGCGCCGATCAATGGGAGATCGTCGCCCGCTTGACCGAGGAATTCTGGAGCGGCAACCCCGCGCTCGGCGCGCCGCGCACGATCTTCGCCGTCGGCGATCCCAAGCAGTCGATCTTCAGTTTCCAGGGCGCCGACCCAGCCCTCTTCGTCGCCATGCGCGACCTGTTCGCCAGGCGTGCCGCTGCTGCCCGCCTGCCGCTCGAGACCGTGCCGCTTGCCGTTTCATTCCGCTCCGCTGCCCTCCTGCTCGATGCCGTCGACGCGCTGTTGCAGCGCGCCGAATTCGGTGATGGAGCGGTGCACCAGGCGCGCTATCCGGAGATGGCCGGCATGGTCGAGCTGTGGCCCGTCATCGGTCCGTCCGACCGCCCTGCCCCGACCCCATGGGAGCCGCCCGCCGCCGGCCAGTTCGCCGAGACGCCGCGCCTCAAGGAAGCCTGCCGCATTGCTTCGACCATCCGCCGGCTCATCGACAGCGGCGAGCCGCTGTGTCCCGGCGGGCGGCCGATCCGCTATGACGATATCCTGATTCTGCTGCGCTCCCGCACCACGCTCATGGATGCAATCGTCAGGAGCCTCAAGGCCTTCAACGTCCCGGTTGCCGGTGCCGACCGTCTGCGCCTCGGCGACCACCTCGCTGTCCAGGATCTTGTCTCCTTGGGCAAGTTCGTGCTCCTGCCCCGCGACGAGCTGAACTTCGCCGAGCTTCTGAAGTCGCCGCTGCTTGCCCGCGATGACGGCATGCCGATCGATGACGAGGATCTCATCGCGCTCTGCGCCGGTCGCGGCCGTCGCAATCTCTGGAGCGTCTTTCGCGATGCTGCAGCACTGCCCGGCAGCCCCTTTTCCATGGCCTTGCAGGCTCTCCAGCGTCACCGTGTCCATGCGAGCGAGCTCCCGCCTTTCGACTTTTACGCCCGCATTCTTGCTGCCGGTGCCCGCCAGGCGCTCAACGCCCGTCTCGGTGCCGAGGCGATGGAGCCGATCGATGAGTTCCTCAATCTCGCGCTGGCCTACGAGGCCAACACCAGCGCCCCCACCCTTGCCGGCTTCCTCGGCTGGTTCGGCCGTGCCGACCCCGAGATCAAGCGCGATATGGACACCGCCCAGGGCCAGGTTCGCGTCATGACGGTTCATGGTGCCAAGGGTCTCGAGGCAAATATCGTCATTCTGGCCGATACCTGCGATCTCCCCGACCCGCGCCACGAGCCGGCGGTGCTGTTTGCCGGCGAGGATGAAATTCCGTTCTGGAAGCTCACCAAGGCCTTCCGGGTGCCGGTCATCAGGACGCTCGAGGATGAGGCCCGCCGCCGCACTGCCGAGGAGATGAAGCGTCTCCTCTACGTCGCGCTCACTCGGGCCCGCCATCGCCTCTATATCGCCGGTCATTGCAGCAAGACCGAACCCGACGCCAAGACCTGGTATGCGATGGTCAAGGACGCCCTCGCATGCGCCTTCGACCCGGTCGAGGCGAATTGCCATGACGCCCTGGGCAATGCCGCCTGGCGCTACCAGCATAGCGGCGGCCCGCATCCCGGTGACAAGCCGCGCCTCAATCGGCTGCCCGTCCGGGCGGTCGAGCCGCCAGCCTGGGCGACCGCTGTTCCCGACCTGCCCGCCGCACGCCCGGCCAAAGCGAGGCCGTCGCGGCTCACCGATACGGGGGAGGTCGCGACCGCACCCGAATCCGGCCGCCGCTTCTCGCGGGGCATCCTGATCCATCGTCTGCTCGAGCTTCTGCCGTCGCTCGCGCGAGACGAAAGAGCCGAGTTTGCGCGCCGGTTCATCGATCGCCATGGCGCCGACCTTGCGCCGGCACAGCGCCAGACGCTGGTCGCCGATGCCATGAAGGTTCTCGACCACCCCGATCTTGCGCCGCTCTTCACCCCGGACAGCCTCGCCGAGGTGCCGCTGATGGCCGACATTGCGATTGGCGGCCAGACCGTCCGGATCTCGGGTCAGATCGATCGCCTCGGCATCGCCGCCGATGTCGTCTTCATTGCCGACTACAAGAGCGATCACACCCCGCCGAGCACGGTCGAAGCCGTCAGCAAGGCTTATCTCCGGCAGCTCGCGGCCTATCGCGCCGCCCTGCGGCAGATCTACCCGGGTCGATTGGTGCGGACCGCTTTGGTATGGACCGCAGGACCCGCCATCATGGAGATCCCGCAGGATGTTCTTGATCGCGTGCTTGCCTGACCGATCAGATATGCTTGTCCGATGCCTCGGGGTTCTTCTGCTGCGACATGATGCGATCGAGGAGCGCGAGGAACACGGCCGAGAACACGAAGGTCATGTGCATGATGGTGAGCCACATCATCTTGGAATTGTCATACTGCACGGCATTGAGGAACACCTGCAGCAGATGGATCGACGAGATCGCCACGATCGTCGAGGCCACCTTGACCTTGAGCGAGCCTGCATCGAGCTTCCCCAGCCAGCTCAGCTGCGTGTCGCCGGCCTGGTCGAACCGGCTGACGAAATTCTCATAGCCGGAAATCATCACCATCACGATGAGGCTGCCCACCAGTGCCGCATCAATCAGCCCGAGCATCGCAAGCACGGCGTCGGCTTCACCAATCGCCATCACCTGCCCGGCGGTCTCGACGAGCTTCTTGGCGAAGGATAGGGCATAGATCAGCAGCGCCGCAGCGAGGCCGATATAGAACACCACGAGGACCCACCGGCTGGCCAGGATCGTGTTCTCGATCAAGCGTTCAAGCGTTTTCATCCTGCGCCCGCGATCCTTTGCTTGTTGCCCTTGAGCTCTGTCATGCCGGCTGCAGCACTTTCTGGTAATCCTTGACGTCGCTGAAGCTCAATCCCTTCCACCGTTCCTGCTCGTAATTGAGCTGGAACAGTGACGGCGCCATGAACACCGGCGCACCGTCGAGGTCGCGGGCCATGCCGCTTCGGTTGGCCGCGATGAACCGGTCGAGCTCGCCCGCCTGATGGGCCTCCACCCAGCGCACCACCTGGAACCGCGACGGCTCGAAGGCAACCGGCAGCCCGTACTCCGACTTCAGCCGGTCCGCCAGGACATCGAGCTGCAACGCACCGACGACGCCCACAATGGCCGGCGACCCGTCCTCCGGGAGGAACAGCTGCACCACTCCCTCCTCTGCCATCTGGGCGAGCGCCTCCCGCAGTTTCTTGGATTTCATGGCATCTTCGAGGCGGACGCGTCGCAGGATTTCCGGGGCAAAGCTCGGTACGCCGCGGAACACGATATCCTCGCCCTCCGTCAGCGTATCGCCGATCCGCAGCACCCCATGATTGGGGATCCCGACGACATCGCCGGCAAATGCCTCCTCGGCAAGGGCCCGGTCCTGGGCGAAAAAGAACTGCGGCGTTGCCAGCGTCATGCTCTTGCCGGTACGCACGAGCTTCACCTTCATGCCGCGTTGCAGCCTGCCCGAACAGACCCGGAAGAACGCGATGCGGTCGCGATGATTGGGATCCATATTGGCCTGGATCTTGAACACGAACCCCGAGAGATTGGGCTCATCGGCGCTGACGGTGCGCTTGTCCGACTGCTGCGGCCGGGGTCCCGGCGCGATCGCCGCGAGCGTTTCGATCAGGTCGCGCACGCCGCAATCCTTGAGCGCGCTGCCGAACAGCACCGGCGTCAAATGGCCCTCCTTGAACGCCTGGATGTCAAGTCTCCGGCAAGCCTCGGCCGCAAGCGCCACCTCGTCGCGGAACTGGATGAGGTCGGGGCCATTGATGACGGCCGCAATCGCCGGATCCTCGGAGCCGCTGAGCGCCTGCGGCGCGAGCTCGCGGTCCGAACGGCGAAATCGGGCTCGGGAGAGCTCGTACGTGCCTTGAAAGCTGCTGCCACGCCCGACCGGCCAGGTCAGCGGCGCCGTATCGAGCGCCAGCGTCTTTTCGATCTCGTCCAGAAGCTCGAAAGGATCGCGTGATTCGCGATCGAGCTTGTTGACGAAGGTGATGATCGGAATGTCGCGCAGTCTGCACACCTCGAACAGCTTGCGGGTCCGCGCCTCGATGCCCTTGGCGGCATCGATCACCATCACCGCCGAGTCCACCGCCGTCAGGGTGCGGTAGGTGTCTTCCGAGAAATCTTCATGTCCTGGCGTATCGAGGAGGTTGAAGACGCAGTCCTTGTATTCGAAGGTCATGACCGAGGTGACCACCGAAATGCCGCGCTGCCGCTCGATCTCCATCCAGTCGGAGCGGGTGTGGCGGCGATTGCGCTTCGCCTTGACTTCACCGGCGAGCTGAATGGCCCCGCCCATCAGCAGGAGCTTCTCGGTCAGCGTTGTCTTGCCGGCATCGGGGTGAGAGATCACCGCAAAGGCGCGGCGCCGCCCGGCCGGCGTAACCGGGCGGGCTGAGGCGAAGACAGGTTGTTCCATTTACGATTTCGCGGCTTTGCTGATTTCAGGGTTGCGGTTGGTGAAACAGGCATTGCCAAGCCCGGTGCCGATCGTCAAGACACCCCAATGCATCACATCCTGCATGAACGGCACCTGGCTCAAGCCCTGGTTTACCGCATCATTGTGCATGACCACCATGGTTTCATGCGCGCCGATCCGTGGAATCGCCTCGATCAGGCTCCGCGGCAGGTTGAAGCGGCTGCTTTCCCAGTTGCCCGGCAGGTTTTGCCCGCCTTTGGCGATCGAGCCGTCGGGCTCGATCTTGCCCGGACACCCCACCCCGAGGAACGGCGCCAGCTTGAGCTCGGCCGCCTCGGCCTTGCCGATGAGGTCCTCGAGCATCTGGATCAGCCGCTCCAGCGCTGCCTCCCGGCTCGGTTTCGGATCCTCGTCGCGATGCCGCCACAATTCGAGCTTCCACACCTCAGCCCGCGACAGATCGGCAGCCTTCTTCAGATTGAGTTCCACCACGCCGGCCCGGATGTTGGTGCCGCCGATGTCGACCGCAAGGAGGCTGTCATGGCCCTTGAACATCCAGCTTGGCGCGAGGTGCGCCGAGCCGATTAGCCCGGCCTGGTCGGGATGGTGGCGGATGGGCACGAGATCGATGGTGATGCCGGCCGCCGTGAGAATGACCGCGGCGCGGCCGATCGCCAGTTCGCCGATCCGGCTCGCCCGCAACCCCCCGCCGACCGCGATCCGCTCGACCTCCTTCCAGCCCTTCAGCCGGACGAACCGCCGCACCACCGTCGCGAGCTCCTCGGCAAATTCCTCGATCGTCGCCTGGACCACTCCGGCTGCCTTGGGATCGCCTTCCAGCAGCAGCTTGTCGAGCTTCTTCTTGCTGATCTCGGTCGATGCCGCCGCGCCGAGCGGATCGTCGTCGCCGACCTGCCGCAGCTTCTCGCGCCATTCCTCCAGCATCGAGCGGAAGGCCCGGAAGCTTGCCCGGTCACCGATGAAGCCGTCCTGATCGCGCAGCTCGACATTGTAGCTTTCGACGATCACTGACGGGAGCTGTTGGGCGCCATGGGCCATGCCGGACGGCGTCTGTTCGTTGTTGGGCACTGATTGGCTCAGGAAGGGGTTACGGAAGGAGCACCATGACGATCCCTCAACGCCTCGCACGAAACCTTCGTTCCGGCCAATGCCCAGCGCCAGCCCGGATCTTCCTCGTAGGGGGCCCCCCGACGGTCAAACCGCTACTGCATGAACCAGCCGTGGCTCACCACGATCGATTGACCGGTCAGCGCGTTCGAACCGAAGCTCGCCAGGAACAGCGCCGTCTCCGCAACGTCTTCGAGCGTGGTGAACTCGCCGTCCACGGTCTCCTTCAGCATGACGGTCTTGATCACCTCCTCCTCGGAAATGCCGAGTGCCTGCGCCTGCTCGGGGATCTGCTTGTCGACCAGCGGTGTGCGAACGAACCCCGGGCAGATCACATTGGCCCTGACCCCGTGCGCCGCGCCTTCCTTCGCGACGACCTTTGCCAGGCCGATCAGGCCGTGCTTGGCGGTGACATACGGTGCCTTGAGGACCGATGCTTCCTTCGAATGGACCGAGCCCATGTAGATGATGCTGCCGCCGTTCTTCTTGTACATATGACGCAGCGCCGCCCGCGTGGTCAGAAAGGCGCCGTCGAGATGGATGGCCAGCATCTGCTTCCATTTCGCGAAATCAAATTCCACGACCGGCGCCACGATCTGGATTCCGGCATTGCTGACGAGAATGTCGAGACCGCCCAGCGCCTCGATGACCCGCTCTGTGCCGGCTTCGACCTGACGCTCTGCCGTCACGTCCATCGCGACGGCGATGGCTCGCTTGCCGCTCGGATCGATTGTCCGCGCCGTGGCCTCCGCCGCTTCGCCGTTCAAATCGGCGATGGCGACGCGGGCGCCCTCGCGAAAGTAGGTCCTGGCGATCTCCTTGCCGATGCCGCTCGCGGCACCGGTGATCAGTGCAGCCTTGTTATCCAATCGCATATCGAACCTCCATGCCGTGTGGAGGCTATTCGCGCTCTCGACCGATTGCGAGTAACATCTCCTTGTCGAGACGAGGCGTCTGTTACCTGGAGCAATAGGAGAATCGCGTGAAAAGGGCATCGGTGGCACTGAGCGTCGGCCTGGTCTTCGGCACTGCCTTGTCGACGGCCGCCACCGCCCAGGAGCTGACGGGAGTGCCGGGCCAAGCCGGCGCGACCACGACCATCGATGGGCGACAGCTCCCTCCGCCGTTGCCGGCTTTTCGCGGCACCATCAATCTCGACGCTCTCGCTTCCACCCCCTATTGGCAGCCCCGGGTGGTCCCGCCCAACGGCGCGCCGAACATCCTTCTCATTCTCACCGACGATGTCGGCTTTGCCGCACCCAGCACCTTTGGCGGTGTCATCCCGACGCCGACGCTCGATCGCATCGCCAGCATGGGCCTGCGCTACACGCAGTTTCACACCACCTCGCTTTGCTCCCCGACCCGCGCCGCGCTGATCACTGGCGCAACCATCACTCGGTGGGATTTGGTGTGATCAGCGAGGCCTCCACCGGCTATCCGGGCTATGACAGCATCATTACCAAGGACAAGGCTACGATTGGCGAAATTCTCAAGCAGAATGGCTATGCAACCGCGTGGTTCGGCAAGAACCACAACACGCCATCCTTCGAGACGAGCCAGGCTGGACCCTTCGACCGCTGGCCGATCGGCATGGGCTTTGACTATTTCTACGGTTTCAACGGCGGCGAGACCAATCAGTGGCAGCCGGATCTCTACCGCAACACCACCCGCATCTATCCCTACCTCGGCAATCCAAGCTACAACCTCACCACCGACATGGCCGACGAGGCCATATCCTACCTCCACCGCATCGACGAGCTCGACCCCAGGAAGCCGTTCTTCCTCTATTACGCGCCGGGCGGCACGCACGCTCCGCACCACCCCACCAAGGAATGGATCGACAAGTTCAAAGGCAAGTTCAGCATGGGCTGGAACGCCCTGCGCGACCAGATCTTTGCCAATCAGAAACGGCTCGGCGTCATACCGCAGGATGCCGAGCTCACGCCATGGCCGACCGATCTCCTCCATGATTGGAACGATCTCAACATCATCGAGAAAAAGCTTTTCGAACGGCAGATGGAGGTCTATGCCGCTTACCTCGCCTATACCGACCACGAGATCGGTCGGGTCGTGCAGGCCATCGAGGACATGGGCAGGCTCGACAACACCCTGATCATTTATATCAGCGGCGATAACGGCAGCAGCGCCGAGGGTTCGCCTGCCGGAACCCCCAATGAAATGACGTTTTTCAACGGTGTGGAGCTCCCCGCCGCAGTTCAGATGAAGTTTTATGAAGCCTGGGGATCACAGAACACCTATCCACATATGGCGGTGGGTTGGACATGGGCGATGAGCACGCCCTACAAGTGGACGAAGCAGATCCCCTCCTATTTTGGCGGCATCCGCAACGGCATGGCCATCGCCTGGCCTGGTCATATCAACGATGCCGGCGGCATCCGCAACCAGTTCCACCACGTCATCGATATCGTTCCGACGATCCTCGAAGCGACAGGTATTCGGGCCCCCGAACAAGTCGATGGCATCACCCAGGCGCCAATCGAGGGCGTGAGCCTCGCCTATACTTTCGACAAGGTCAATGCGGCCGCTCCCTCGCCGCACAAAACCCAGTATTTCGAGATGTTCGGCAATCGGGCGCTTTACCAGGATGGCTGGATCGCCTCGACCGTGCCCTATCGCGAGCCGTGGAACGGCAACGCACCGCCGCCCAAGGACATCGTCAACGGGGTCAAATGGGAGCTGTTCGACCTCACCAAGGATTGGACGCAGAACAAGGACCTCTCGGCCGCCTATCCGGACAAGCTCAAGGCGCTGCAGGACCAATTCTGGGTCGAAGCAGCCAAATATCACGTGCTGCCGCTCGATGCCTCCGCCTTGACGCGTTTCATGGCGCCCCGCCCGAGCATCGTCGCCGGCCGCACCGAATTCACCTACAACACCCCGATCAGCGGTGTGCCGCTCGCCACCGCGCCCAGCATCCTGAACAAATCCTTCGCCATCACGGCCGATGTCGAGGTGCCGGCGGGCGGCGGCAATGGCATGCTCGTCACGGCCGGCGGTCGTTTCGGCGGCTGGGGCTTTTATCTGCTCAAGGGCAAGCCGGTTTTTGTCTACGACCTGCTTGATCTGTTGCGCCCGAAGATCGGGGCCGGCGCGCCGCTTAAGCCGGGTCGGCATACGATCGAATTCGCTTTCGCCTATGACGGCCCCGGCATCGGCAAGGGTGGAACGGGCACGATCAAGGTGGATGGCGTCGAGGTCGGGCGCGGCAGCCTTCCTCACACCATCCCGCTCGCCCTCGAACCGAGCGAGACCTTCGATGTCGGATCCGACACCGGCACCGGCGTCAACGATGCCGACTATCAGTCGCCCTTTGTCTTCGACGGCAAGCTGAACCGTCTGACCTTGAAGCTTCTTCCGCCGGGGTGAACCACCTGCTCCGGTAACCCCGTCTAGAGAGATGGTTATGGATTCGAAAGGCCCGGAGCCAACCGATGGCTGACACCCACCTTCATCATCAACATTCGACGCCAGCAGCAGCCGGCGACCATTTCGCAACCGATCCGGTCTGCGGCATGCGCGTCGATCCTGATGCCGCGAGCCACCGGGCCGACCATGCCGGCCGCTCCTATTATTTCTGTTCCGCCGGGTGCCGGACCAGGTTTCTCGCCGACCCGCAGCGTTATCTCGCATCGAAGGAGGAGCTTCCGCCTCCGCCAGTCCCGGACGGAACCGTCTACACCTGCCCGATGCACCCCGAGATCAGGCAGATGGGTCCAGGAAGCTGCCCCATCTGCGGCATGGCGCTCGAGCCTGTTCTGGCGACGGTCGAACAAGGTCCGAACCCCGAACTTGTCGACATGACGCGGCGGTTCAGGATCGGACTTGCACTGACTATGCCGGTGCTGGTTCTCGCGATGGGCGGCCATCTGCTCGGCCTCGACGAGCTCATCGAGCCTCACACCTCCAACTGGCTCCAGCTGCTCTTTGCCACCCCTGTGGTCCTCTGGGCGGGATGGCCGTTCTTCGTTCGAGGCTGGCGATCCGTCCTCACCCGTAACCTCAACATGTTCACCCTCATCGCCATGGGAACCGGCGTTGCGTGGGTTTACAGTGTTGCCGCCACGGTGTTTCCCGAAGCCTTTCCGCCCGGATTCCGCGAGAATGACGGAGCGGTGCCGGTCTATTTCGAGGCGGCGGCGGTCATCACCGTCCTGGTTCTGCTTGGACAAGTCCTGGAGCTCAAGGCGCGGGAGCGGACATCCGGAGCGATCCGTGCGCTCCTTGATCTTGCGCCCCGGACGGCGCGCCGGATGCGGCCGGATGGAACGGAAGGGGAGGTCCCCCTCGATCGCATCGCGGTCGGCGACATGCTGCGCGTTCGCCCAGGCGAGAAGGTGCCGGTGGATGGCGAGGTGATGGATGGTCGCGTGGCGTTGGACGAGTCGATGGTCACCGGCGAATCGATGCCGGTCGACAAGGAGCCGGGCTCCATGGTCATCGGCGGCACGTTGAACGGCTCGGGCAGTTTCCTGATGCGCGCCGAGAAGGTCGGGCGCGATACCATGCTGGCAAGGATTGTCCAGATGGTTGCGCAGGCGCAGCGCAGCCGGGCGCCCATCCAGCGTCTCGCTGATCGAGTCTCGGCTTGGTTCGTTCCTCTGGTGATCGCTGTCGCCGTTGTCGCGTTCCTCGCTTGGGCATTCGCGGGACCGCAGCCGCGGCTTGCCCATGCTCTGGTCATCGCCGTGAGCGTTCTGATCATCGCCTGCCCATGTGCCCTGGGTCTCGCCACGCCCATGTCGATCATGGTCGGCGTTGGACGCGGTGCCGGGGCGGGTGTGCTGATCAAGAACGCCGAGGCCCTGGAGAGGATGGAGAAAGTCGACACGCTGATCATCGACAAGACCGGAACCCTCACCCAGGGCAGGCCCGGCCTGACAGCCTTCGTGACGGCACAGGGCTACCAGCAAGACGAGGTCCTCCGACTCGCCGCCAGTGTCGAGCAGGCGAGCGAGCACCCTCTCGCGCTTGCCATCCTTCGGGCGGCTCAGGCTCGGGACTTGCCGCTGGCGCCCGTTCATGACTTCACCGCCCCGACAGGTCGAGGTGCCAGCGGCAGCGTGGAGAGCAGACGGGTCGCGCTCGGCAGTGCCAAGTTCATGCAGGAGCTGGGCATCCCGACCGATCTCCTGGCAGAGAAGGCGACCGAGCTGCGCCAGGACGGCGCCACAGTGATCTTTGTCGCCCTTGATGGAAGCTTGGCCGGGCTCGCTGCCATTGCCGATCCGATCAAGCCTTCGACGCCTGAGGCGCTCCGCGATCTCGGGGCCGAGGGCATCGACATCGTGATGGTCACCGGCGACAATCGGACGACCGCAACGGCCATTGCGCGACAGCTCGGGATCGAGGACGTGGAAGCCGAGGTGCTGCCGGATCGCAAGGCTGAGGTCGTGTTGCGCTACAAGAAGATGGGCAGAGTCGTTGCCATGGCGGGTGATGGCGTGAATGACGCTCCCGCGCTCGCCGCAGCTGATGTCGGCATTGCCATGGGTACGGGCACCGACGTCGCCATCGAGAGCGCCGGGATCACCCTTCTCAAGGGAGACCTGACCGGCATCGTGCGAGCGCGGCGATTGTCTCGGGCAACCATGCGCAATATCAGGCAGAACCTGTTCTTCGCATTCATCTACAATGCGCTCGGCGTGCCGATTGCCACAGGTGTGCTCTATCCAATGGTTGGTGTCCTGCTCTCGCCGGGGCTTGCCGCCGCAGCTATGGCGCTCAGCTCCGCAAGCGTGGTCGGCAATGCGCTGCGGCTGAGAACGGTCCGCCTCTGATCTTTCGCGCTCGTCCCTGATCGGGCACCCTGCCCTTCAAGGAAATTTTCAGTCGCTGGCTCTCCTCCTTTCTGTCAAAGATCGCGGGGAATCCCGCCAAGCTCGCCGAACACATGATCGAGTTGATGCCCAGAGCGCGTCGCCTTGGCCGCGAGATAGCGCCGATTGTCGGCGGTGATCGGGCCATGCAGCGGCACTCGCCCTGAGACATCGATGCCGGCGCGGGAGAGTTCCTCAAGCTTGCTCGGGTTGTTGGTCATCAAGCAAATCCGGGTGCAACCAAGCATCCGCAGCATGCGGACGGCGATCTCATAGTCGCGTTCATCATCCTCGAATCCGAGAAAGCTGTTGGCGTCGACCGTGTCGAGCCCCATGTTTTGCAGCTGATAAGCTCGAATCTTGTTGACCAGGCCGAGGCCGCGACCTTCCTGCTCGAGATAAAGCACGATGCCGCCGCCGTGCTGCGCCATTTGCATGAGCGACAAGCGGAGCTGGTCTCCGCAGTCGCAGCTGCGTGAGCCGAATAGATCGCCCGTGAAGCACGCCGAATGCAGCCGTACCAGTACAGGCTCCGTCAGATCGGGTGATCCGACGACCACGGCCGTCGGGGTGCCACCGTTGCCATCCCGAAACACCACGAAACGAGCCGAGAACCCGCTAAGGGGTATCGTTGTCTCGGCAGCGAAGCTGACGGCGGTAGCTGAGGTACGCCGACACTGCGCCACTGCCTCGGCACGGACCGCCACGAGCGGTGGCTCGCACATGCGCACGGCGGCCGAGTTGCCACCGCCAATCAGCAACGCTGGCAAGCGGTGGGCCTGTTTTGCCAGTTGGATCGCGGCGGCGCTCGCGCTGGCATCGACTGAAATTAACTCGAGGTGGCAGCTGACCTGGGTGGCCGCGGCCAGGGAGAAGATTTCGCCAGCGTTGCAGAAGTCGGGAAGCGCGATGCCGGTGGGGTCCGAGGTGTCCACGCCGATGGCGCGCGCACGGCGAGCGGTGACGAGAAGGATGGGCCGGACTGGCCGGCTCAACAGGCGAAAGGCGACAAGCATTTCCTGGGTCATGCCATCGACCTGCAATGCCGTTATGGCGTCGGTGGCGGATGTAATGAGCACCGGCCGGCCCGACCGGAATTCGGACAGCGCCCGTTCAACCGCGACCTGAGCGCGCTTACCGAGCAACATCGCCTTCGCGCTCCCACGCATCTTTTCGTGCGTTTGTCGTTGTTGCTCGGCTCATCCGACGCTCTCGATTGCGCCAGCAAACAGTCGGGCGGAATCTTGCCACGTGGGGAGCCGGGCCGCCGCCGCGCGAGCGTTCGTGGCGAGCCGCTGCCGTTCGGCACGATCGCCGATCAGGCGGCGTAACGCCTGCGCCAATGCAGCCACGTCATCTAGCGGCACCAGCAGGCCGGCGCCCGCAGGCACCGTGTCGGGGATTGCGCCCGCCATGGTGGAAACCACCGGCAGCCCATGCGCAATTGCTTCCGCGAGCGCCATCCCATACCCCTCGAAACGCGACGCG
>DATAOT010000016.1:0-27567 GCA_036265615.1 Aestuariivirgaceae bacterium | reverse complement strand
GTGGCGATCGACCAGGGCGGCTGCGCCGAGACCTCGCGTCCGACCACCCATGCCAACCCGACCTATTCGGTCGACGGGGTGATTCATTATTGCGTCGCCAACATGCCGGGCGGCGTGGCGCGGACCTCGACCTATGCGCTGAACAACGTCACCCTGCCCTTCGGCCTGGCGATCGCCGACAAGGGCTACAAGCAGGCGCTGCTCGACAATCCGCATCTGCTCAACGGCCTCAACATCATCGACGGCAAAGTGACCTACAAGGCCGTTGCGGAAGACTTGGGCTACCGGTTCTACGAGCCGACGCAGCTGCTCGCGGCGTGATTCCATCCCTCATGGCCGGGCTTGACCCGGCCATCCAGTCTTCGCCTGGGCCATCTCTGGATGGCCGGCTCGGGGGCCGGCCATGAGGGATGGAGGAACGATTCGCTCAGTGATAACCCGCGTCATGGCCGACCTTGCCGCGGAACACCCAATAGGCCCAGATGGTGTAGCCCAGGATCATCGGCAGCAGGAAGGCGGCGCCGGCCAGCAGAAACGCCAGGCTGACATCGGGCGCCGCCGCATCATGGATGGTGATCGCCCGCGGGACGATCCACGGCCAAAAGCTGATGCCGAGCCCCGCATAGCTCAAGACGAAGAGTGCCAGCGCGGCGAAGAACGGCTGGCGATGGGCGCCGACCACGAGGCCGCGGAACAGGGCGATGGCGGCAGCGAGCACCAGGAGCGGCACCGGCGCGAGCCAGGCAATATTCGGCCAGCTGAACCACCGCTCCATATAGGAGCGGTCGAGGAACGGCGTCCACAAGCTCACGACACCGATCAGGATGAGCGTGCCGAGACCGGCCGGCCAGGCCAGTCGATAGGCTCGGTCCTGCAGCGGACCCTCGGTCTTCATGATCAGCCAGGTCGCGCCGAGCAGGCCGTAGCCGATGACGAGCGCGATGCCGGTCATGATGCTGAACGGGGAGAGCCAGTCATACCAGCCGCCGGCATAGGCGCGGTTGGCCACCCTGATGCCCTGCACGAGCGCGCCGAGCGCCACGCCCTGGGCGAGGGTCGCGATCAGCGAGCCGCCGAAGAACGCCGCGTCCCACCACGGCTTGGCACGCCGGCTGCGCCAACGAAACTCGAAGGCGACGCCGCGGAAGACAAGCCCGAGAAGCATCGCCAGGATCGGCGCATAGAGCGCCGGCAGCACCACCGCATAGGCGAGCGGGAAGGCAGCCAGCAGTCCTCCACCCCCGAGCACCAGCCAGGTCTCGTTGCCGTCCCACACGGGCGCGACCGAGTTGACCGCGGTGTCGCGATCGCGTTCGCTGTCGAGCAGCGGGAAGATGATGCCGAGCCCGAGATCGAAGCCGTCGAGCACCACATAGGCCAGCACCGCGAAGGCGATCAGTCCCGCCCAGATCACCGGCAGATCGATCGGCGGCATCACGGACCTCGATGCTCGGCAACGGCAGCCGCCGGCGTGATGCCGGCCGACCGGATGGGCGGGATCTCGGGCTGCTCCGGCTCGGCGCCCGGCCAGCGGGACATCAGCCGGAAGATGTAGAAGATGCCGGCGCCGAAGACGGTGAGATAAATGGCGACGAAGGCAAAGAGCGAGGCGCCGACCGCCGGGCTTGCAATCGGCGACACCGAGTCGGCGGTGCGCAGCAGGCCGTAGATCGCGAAAGGCTGGCGGCCGACCTCGGTCGTGAACCATCCGGCGACCAGCGCGACGAAGCCCATCGGTCCCATTGCCACCATCATCCGCATCAGCCAGCGCGCATCATAAAGCCGGCGGCGGCCGCGCTGCACCAGGCTCCACAGCCCCATGGCGATCATCACAAGGCCGAGGCCCACCATCAAGCGGAAGGTCCAGAACAGGACGTTGACATTGGGCCAGTTCTCGCGCGGGAAATCCTTGAGGCCCCTGATCGCGCCGTTCGGATCGTGGGTGAGAATGAGGCTTCCGAGCTTCGGAACGGCGATTGCCGAGCGCATGGTTCCGGCCTCCATGTCGGGAATGCCGAAGAGATAGAGCGGCAAGCCGCGTCCCGATTCGAAATGGCCCTCGATCGCCGCCACCTTGGCCGGCTGATATTCGAGCGTGTTCAGGCCGTGAAGATCGCCGGCGACCAGCTGCAGGGGCGCGACCAGCGCCGCCATCCACAGCGCCATCGAGAACATCACCTGAGCCGGTCGGTTGTCGCGGTCGCGCAGCAGATGAAAGGCTCCCGCCGCGCCGACCACCAGCGCCGTCGACAGGTAGGATGCAATGACCATGTGAACGAGCCGATAGGGAAAGGACGGGTTGAAGATCACCTTCCACCAGTCGAGCGGGATGAACTGCCCATGCTCGTTCATGCCGTAGCCCGCCGGCGTTTGCATCCAGCTGTTCACGCTCAGGATCCAGAACGCGGAAAACAGGGTGCCGAGCGCCACCATCAGGGTGGCGAAGAAATGGAGCCGCGGCCCGACCCTCGATGCTCCGAACAGCATCACCCCGAGGAAGCTCGCCTCGAGGAAGAAAGCGACCAGTACCTCATAGCCCATCAGCGGCCCGATGACCGGGCCGGCCCGGTCGGAGAACACGCTCCAATTGGTGCCGAACTGGTAGCTCATCACCAAGCCGGAGACGACGCCCATGGCGAAGGTCACCGCGAAGATGCGCAGCCAGTAGCGGTAGACGTCCATGTAGACCTGGCGCCCGGTCAGGCGCGACAGGCCTTCGAGCACCGCCAGGTAGGAGGCGAGCCCAATGGTGAATGCCGGAAAGAGGATATGGAAGGCCACGGTGAACGCGAACTGGATGCGAGCGAGTAGGATCGCGTCGCCGAAGTCGGGCATGTCGCCTCCCGCAATGTTGAAGTCTGCACCCCGGTTTCGCTGCAGCAGCGAACCTGGCCTAGCGTTTCAGGTTAACTGGCACTAACTGCTGCGTAAAGCTGAGGATAACTGCCGCCAATGATCGATCCAGACGAGGCATGTCAATGGCGAGAATGACAGCGTCCGAAGCATTCGTCGAAACCTTGGTGGCGCAGGGCGTCAAGGACGTGTTCGGCATTGTCGGCTCGGCCTATATGGATGCCCTCGACCTGTTCCCGACTGCCGGCATCCGTTTCATACCGACCGTGCATGAGCAGGGCGCGGGCCATATGGCCGACGGTTATTCCAGGGCTTCGGGGCGGCACGGCGTCTGCATCGCGCAGAACGGCCCCGGCATCACCAATTTCGTCACTGCGGTCGCCGCCGCATACTGGGCCCACTCGCCGGTCGTGGTCATCACGCCGGAAACCGGGTCCAACACCATGGGCCTCGGGGGCTTTCAGGAAACCGATCAGCTGCCGATCTTTTCCCGCATCACCAAGTTCCAGGCGCATGTCGGCAAGCACCCGCGGGTCGCCGAGCTGCTCGCCCGCTGCTTCGACATGGCGATGAGCGAGCGCGGGCCGGCGCAGTTCAACATCCCGCGCGACAATTTCTATGGCGAGGCCGATTACGAGATCGCCAAGCCGCGGCAGGTGGCGCGCGGGCCCGGGGCCGAGGACAGTCTCGAGAATGCGGCCGAGCTCCTGGCCAAGGCGCGGTTCCCGGTCATCGTCTCCGGCGGCGGGGTCATCTTCTCCGATGGCGTCGATGAATGCGTGCGGCTTGCCGAGCAGCTCGACGCGCCAGTGGTCAACAGCTATCTCCATAATGACAGCTTCCCGGCGGACCATCGGCTGTGGGCGGGCCCGCTCGGCTATCAGGGATCGAAGGCGGCGATGAAGCTGATCGCCGAGGCCGACGTCGTCGTCGCGCTCGGCACCAGGCTCGGTCCGTTCGGCACGCTGCCGCAGCACGGGCTCGACTACTGGCCACGCCAGGCCAAGATCATCCAGATCGACAGCGACCACCGCATGCTGGGACTGGTGCGCCAGATCGCGGTCGGGATCGTCGGCGACGCGAAAGAAGCGGCGAAGGCGTTGCAGTACAAGCTCGCCAATCGCAAGCTCGCTGCTGCCGGCAATCGCAGCGAGCGCCTGAAGCGGATCGAGGCGGAGAAGGCAGCCTGGGAGGACGAACTCGCCGGCTGGACGCAGGAGACGGATCCGTGGTCGCTCAAGATGGCCGCCGAATCCCGCTACATGCATCCGCGCGAGATGCTGCGGGCGCTGGAGCGGGCGCTGCCCAGCGAGGTCATGGTCTCGACCGACATTGGCAATATCTGCTCGGTGGCCAATTCCTATCTCCGATTCAATCGGCCGAACTCGATGTTCGCCGCCATGAGCTTCGGCAATTGCGGCTATGCGCTGCCGTGCCTAATCGGGGCCAAGGTGGCAGCGCCGGAGCGGCCGGCCGTGGCCTATGTCGGCGACGGCGCCTTCGGCATGAGCTTCGGTGAGATCCTGACCTGCGTCCGCGAGAGCATCCCGGTGACCGCGGTCGTGTTCCACAACAAGCAATGGGGTGCCGAGAAGAAGAACCAGGTCGATTTCTATGACCAGCGCTTTGTCGGGGTGAACCTGACAAATCCGAGCTTCGCTGCCATTGCCAAGGCGATGGGCGCGGAAGCAATTGTGGTCGAAACGGTCGACGACGTCGGGGCGGCGCTCGACAAGGCGTGCGAAACCCAGAAACATGGCAAGACCACGGTGATCGAGGCGCTGTGCACGATGGAACTGGGCGATCCCTTCCGCCGCGACGCCCTCAAGAAGCCTCTGCGGCTGCTCGATAAATATCGTCACACCAATGTCGAGTGAGTCGATTCGCCGCAAAGCAAGGCTGTGGAAAATATGACGATAGTCTCCTTTTAGTCACAATCACGCCCAGGATAGCGCAATCCGAAGCTGCAATTCTTTGAGATGTAATAAACCTTGGGACGTAATTGACATAGGTTTTCAGCATCTTTGCCCGGAAATCAATCCGGAATCAGCCTTGAATTGCCCGCTTGCTGCCTTATTTCGGCGCGCGTTGCCGGGCGACCATTTGAACGTGTTGTGGCGGCCATTTCGAGGGGAGGCATTTGCCTATGGGCTTTGCCATTTCGGGGCGGTTTTTCAGGATCATCCTGACAGCTCTAACCCTGCTCAGCTTTACAGCATCGGCCCGAACCGAGGAGTCGACCAAGGCGGCGAAGCCTCCTCCCCCGACGGTCATCGGCGTGGTGACCAGCGATCAGAGCGGCACCTATCTGCGCATTGCCGCCGACATGGGCAAGGTTCTCGACAATCCCACGACCGGGCTCCGGATCCTGCCGATCACCGGCGACGGGTCGATCCAGAACATCACCGACCTGCTTTATTTGAAGGGCGTGGACCTCGCCATCGTCCAGTCCGACGTCCTTGCCTATATCAAGGATCACCGGATCCATGGCGGTGTCAGCGATCGCGTCAGCTACATCACCCGCCTCTATAACGAGGAATTTCACCTCGTTGCGCGCGACAAGTTCCGCTCGGTTGCCGATCTCAGCGGCAAGCGGGTGAATTTCGGGCCGGAAGGAAGCGGCAGCTATCTCACGGCGACAACGGTGTTCAAAGCGCTCGGGGTCGATGTCGTGCCCCAGACCTTCGATACCGAGACGGCTCTCGAGAAGCTCAGGAATGGCGAGATCGACGCGATGGCGGTGGTGGCCGGCAAGCCGGCGCCGATCCTGCAGTCGATCCAGCCCAAGAGCGGCCTCAAGCTGCTGGCCATCGACTTCGCCGGGCCGCTGACCGAGACCTATCTGCCGTCGGCCTTCACCGCCAAGGACTATCCGGGGCTGGTCAGCCGCGGCAAGGTCGAGACGATCGCGGTGGGCTCCGTCATGGCCGTGTTCAACTGGAAGGTCGGCACCGAGCGCTATGAGCGGATCCGCCGCTTCGTCGATGCCTTTTTCGGCTCCTTCGAGGCTTTCGCGCAAGCGCCGCGCCAGGCCAAGTGGCAAGAGGTCAACCTCGCTGCCGATATCCCGGGCTGGAACCGCTATCTCCCGGCCCAGGACTGGCTCGCCCGCAATCCGCACAAGGTCGCGCAATCGCCGCAGGATACGGAAAAGCTGCTGACCGCCTTCAAGGCCTTCCTTGCGGCCTCAGGCGATGCCCAGACGCTGAGCGCCGCCGATCAGGAAGAGCTGTTCAAGCGCTTCCTGGAGTGGCGGGCCGCGGGAGCGCAGTAATGTCAGTGTTACGCGTCAGGAGACGGCGGGGGGTGGCGCCAAGGGACCGCAACACCGGGCGGTCCAGGGATGCCGACAGCGCCACTGTGATGGAAGGGAGTCCAACCGTGGAAAAGCTCCAGGGCATGTCATTGCGCGATCAGGATGAACGCGAAACCGACACATCGAGCGGCCCGACCCCGGACTCGGAGGTCAAGGAGTGGATGCCGCTCCCATCCCAATCGGATGCATCGGACAGCGACGGCGACGCGGCGGCTGCGCCCGCATCATCGTCGGCTTCGGTCCCGGCTGGGTCGGCACCGCGCCCGCTGCCGGTGCTGCCGAGCGCCGAGAGCGCGGCCATCGCGGCCAAGCGGGCCCAGCTGCAGGCTGCCCTGCGCGACCGGCCGCGCTGGATGGCGCGCGCGGTTCCCGCCTCTGCCCCGATCGGGAAGCCCGGCCAGCCGGTCGAAACGAGCCCGCCGGCCGACCTCGCGGCGGTGGCCCCTACCCCTTCGCCCGAATTGCCGGAAGAGACCCCGGACGCGACGATCAGCCCCTACAGCCCGCCGGATTGGAAGACAGTCTTCGGCGACCATGAAGAGGCGGCGGCCGATCATTCCTCGGAAGAAGAGCGCGAGCACGAGGCTCCATCGACGGAGCCGTCCGACCCGGTCGAGGTCGAGGCAGCGCCCGAGCCGAACCTGCCCTATGTCAGCGAAGACGCTCCTGCCGAAAGTGACAGCGAGCCGGCCTATTTCAACCTCTCCTACGAGGATCAGGAGAGCGAAGCTGAGGCGCCCGAGCGCACCGAAGACGAGGTGCAGTCGTTCGGCGACGACGACGAGCCGCAACATGTGTTCGTCGAGCCGCCAAGCCTCCTCGACTCGCCGGCTGCTTTGGAGGCGAGGCGCCGGTTCCGTGCCGCCTACGACCTCTATCGCTCGCCGCAATATGGAGCGAGCAGGGTCGAGGAGGCGCCGGAGCATGCGCCGGACCACCAGGCCACGCCGGCCTATTCTGCCGACCAGGACCATCACGACTATTTCGACGCCTATGACGAGGTTCAGCCTCCGCCGGCGAGCGCCGAGCAGCCACATTACGATCAGCCGCCGATCGTTCAGCTGCCCAACCCGCCATCGGAAGCGCTGAGACGGGCCGCGACCGTGGCGAGCAGCCGCTTTGGCGCGCCGGTGCGCGCTCCGGCGCGGCGGCAGCAGCCTTTCGAGGGTGCGTCCTCCAACATGCGCGAGGCGCTCGACAGCCTGAACGCCCGCGGTCGCGTGGTCCGTCCGGAATCGGTTCGCCGCGCCGTTGCCAAGCAGCGCCGGAGCAGCCGGACCATGAGCGGCGCCGCAGTTGCAGCGGCCTTGATGATGTCGGCCTGCGGCGGTCTTGGCATCTATGCGTGGAAGGCCGGCGGCCTCGATGCGGTGATGGCGTTGATCCCCGCCGCCGCCGCCGACCATTCGCTGCAGGCAGCGCCGGTTCCGCATGAAGCCGTGGCCGCCCCGGCAGGCTCTGCCACGGCAACACCGCCCAAGGTCGCCGACGACGACACCGACCAACAGACGGATCACCCGGACGGCGGTCCGGTGGTGATCGAGGCGACCACCACCTCCGAGGGACCGACAGGAGCGCTCCCCGAGGCCGCCAAGGAAGAGGCGCCGCCGGCCGAGCACAGCCCGCCGCCGCTGGCCGAAGCGCCGCCGGTGCCCGAGCCCGTGCCGCCGCCAGCCGCGGCCGAAGCATCGCCGCCGCCAGCCGCCGCGGCAAAGGATCAGGCGAAGGCGCCGTCGAGGACAGCCGGCAAGGGGACCAAGAAGCGCTTCCATACCGCGCGGCTCAGCGTCTCCGATGTCGAAGGAGTCGAGCAGCAGTATATCCCGCTCAACCTGACGATGGATACCGGCGAAGGCCCGACCGACATCCAGCTGCGGCTGTCAGGCCTGCCCGAGGCCGCCAAGCTGTCGGCCGGGCAGAAGCTTGCCGACGGCGCCTGGGTGGTCACCGCCAAGGACGCAGCGGGCCTCAGCGTGCTGACGCCGGACATCGAGAAGCCGGAGCGCCACACGGTCGCCGTCGAAGCCGTCGAGGCCAAGACCGGATCCCTGGCGGCCCCGACCCAGGAAATGCAGCTGTCGATCGTGCCGCGCGTCATCGTCGAGCCGGCCGCAGCGTCGGCCGACGACAACCCGGCCCGCAGCCAGGGCGGCAAGTCCCAGGCGGTCATCGAGCTGCCTCCGGCGCAGCCGGCGGCCGTTCCCCCGCCGGACGCCGATGCGACCGCCTCCATCGACAAGCCGGCCGCCGACGAGAAGGCGGCAGAGCCGCCGGCGAAGCCCGGCAAGCTGCCGAAGCTTGCCTCGCTCAATGCCGAGCCGGATGCCGCACCGGCCAAGCCGGTACCAGCCAAGCCGGCACCAGCCCAGGCCGCGGAGCCGGCGGCCAAGCCTGGCAAGCTGCCGAAGCTTGCCTCGCTCAATGCCGAGCCAGATGCCGTGCCGGCCAAGCCGGCGGCGGCCCAGGCTGCCGAGCCCTCAGCAACCGACGACGATCTCATCGCGCGCGGCGACGAGCTCCTGTCGCTCGGCGATATCGTCGCCGCCCGCCAGCTTTATGAATTCGCCTTCGACCGCGGTCAGATGCAGGCCGCGGTGGCGCTGGGGCGCACCTATGATCCGGTGACGTTCGAGAAGTTGAAGGTGCGGGGCCTGAGCCCCAACCCGCAGCTGGCGCTCGAATGGTATGAAAAGGCCGAGAAGGCCGGGATCAAGGGCGCGCAAGCCGATATCGAGGCCCTCAGCGCCTGGCTCGCCAGATGATGGAGCGGGGCCCAGGGCCCCGCAACTCGAAGCCCTCGGCGCGCAACCGGCCGAGGGCTTTTTTTGTCCAGGCGCGATGACTCCATGTGCGAACTGGTTCTGCTTCCTCGGCTCGGTTAAGTTCGCTCACCCGTTACTGGACCTTTGAAGGAAGCACAGCCATGCGGTCAGCCGATGTCATCGTCAAGGCTCTGGAAGCGCAGAAGCTGAAACGCCTCTATTGCGTGCCGGGCGAAAGTTACCTTGCTCTGCTCGATGCGCTCCACGACTCAAGCGCACTGACGACCGTGGTGTGCCGGCATGAGTCCGGCGCCGGCTTCATGGCGGTTGCCGAGGCAAAGATGACTGGCCGTCCCGCCTGCTTCATGGTCTCGCGCGGGCCTGGCGCCACCAACGGCTCGATCGCCCTTCATGTTGCCGAGCAGGATGCGGTGCCGGTCGTCCTGCTGGTCGGCCAGGTGTCGCGCGACGAGCGAGGCCGCGGCGCCTTTCAGGAAATCGATTACGGCCAGTTCTTCGGCAGCATCGCCAAGGCGGTATGGGAGATCACCGAGGCCGAGAAAGTCCCCGAGATCATGGTACGGGCTTTCGCCCGCTGCGCCTCGGGCACGCCCGGTCCGGTGGTCGTCGTTCTGCCGGAGGATCTCCTTGATGACGACGTCACCAGGCCGTTGCCGCTGCCCTACCCGATCTTCCGGCCGCAGCCGTCGGCGAAGGAGATCGAAGCGGTAGCGCACGCCCTCGACCAGGCCCGGCGCCCTTTGCTGATCGCGGGCAGCGCGCTGCGCGGCAGCAAGGGTGCCGGTGCGCTTGCCGACTTTGCCCGCGCCCAGACGGTGCCGGTCGCGGCCAGCTGGAAGAACCAGGACGTCTTCGACAATGGCAGCCCGCTTTATGCCGGCCACCTCGGCGTCGGAACTCCCAAGGTCCATGTCGAGGCGCTGGCCCGCGCCGACCTGGTGATCGCCGCCGGGACCCGGCTCGGGGATATCGCCAGCCAGAACTACACCTTCCCGCGCGCTCCCGATCCCGAGCAGCCGCTCATCCACATCTATCCCGATGCGAAGCCGATCGGCGCCGTGTTCCGCACGACGCTCGGCATCATCGCCGACCCGGTCGAACTGCTGGCGGCCCTGGTCGGCCATCGGGCGCGACACGAGCAGGAACGCCGCGCATTTGCCGGGAGCATTCGCGAATTCGTCGAGCCGTTCACGCGATTCACCTCGCCCGAGCCGAGCGACGGTGTCGATTTCGGCACGGTCGTGCAGGCGCTCGAGGAAGCAGCCCCGCCGGACGCCGTCCTCATCACCGATGCCGGCAACTTCTCGAGCTGGCTGCACCGCCACTGGCGCCTCACGCCGCAGAACCGGCTTCTCGGCATGGTCGCGGGTGCCATGGGATTTGCCGTTCCGGCCGCTGTTGCCGCCTCGCTCGAGGCCCCCTCGCGCATGGTCATCGCCATCGTCGGCGACGGCGGGGTGCTGATGACCGGCCAGGAGCTCGCCACCGCCATGCAATATGGCGCGCGACCCAAGATCGTCATCTCCGACAATGGCAGTTACGGCACCATCCGCACCCACCAGGAGCGTCGGTTCCCGCATCGCAAGTCGGCCACTGATCTTCTCAATCCGGACCTGACGCAATGGGCGCGATCCTTCGGCGCCGAGGTGTTCACCATCGAGCGCGGCGATGATGTCAGGGCAAAGATCAGGGCGGCGCTGGCGTGCAAATCCGCAACGGTCATTCACGTCCGCTCGAGCCTGGAAGCGATCTCGGCGTTTACGACGGTCAGTCGGTTGAGAGGGAGGCAATAGGCAATAGGCAATAGGCAGTACGCAGTAGGGAAGAGCACCGTTCACTGCCTATTGCCTATTGCCTATTGCCTTCTTCACACATTCAGCAACAGAAACTCCCGCTCCCAGGAGCTGATCACCTTGCGGTACTGCATCATCTCCTCCTCCTTCACGCCCTGGAAAGCATCGATGAAACGCTCGCCGAACACCTGCTTGAGGGGCTTGGTGTAGTTGAGCTTGCTGAGCGCGTCCTCGAGATGGAGCGGCAGGGTGTGGGCGTAGCGATAGGCCGAGCCCTCGACCGGGTCGCCCGGCTTGATCTTCTGAACCATGCCGAGATAGCCGCAGGCAAGGGATGCGGCGATCGCCAGGTAAGGATTGGCGTCCGCCCCCGGCACCCGGTTCTCCACCCGCATGTTGTCGGCGTCGGATGAGGGGACCCGCAGCGGCGCGGTGCGATTGTCGATGCCCCAATGGGTGTTGGTCGGCGCGTCGGAATTCGGCACCAGCCGGCGATAGGAGTTCACATTGGGAGCGCAGAACGGCATGGCTGCCCCCATATAGCGCTGCAGCCCGCCAATGTGATTGAGGAAGAGACGCGATGGCTTGCCATTGGGGCCGGCGAAGACATTCCTGCCGGTCTTGCGATCCATGACCGACTGATGGATGTGCATCGATGAGCCGGGCTCATTGGCATGTGGCTTTGCCATAAAGGTGGCGTACATGTCGTGCTTCAGCGCCGCCTGGCGAACGGTGCGCTTGAACAAGAAAACCTGATCGGCGAGCTCGACCGGGTCGCCATGATTGAAATTGATCTCGAGCTGCGCCGGGCCGGACTCATGGCTGATGGTATCGACGTCGATTTCCTGGACCTCGCAGAAATCATAAATGTCCTCGACGATCGGGTCGTAGTCGTTGGCGGCGTCGATGCCATAGGCCTGCCCGACCTTCTCGGAGCGGCCCGACCGGCCGATCGGCGATTCGAGCGGGTAATCGGGATCGAGATTCTTCTTCACCAGGTAGAATTCGAGCTCGGGCGCGACGATCGGCTTCCAGTCCTTCTCGCCATAGAGCTCAACCACTCGCTTCAGGACATGGCGGGGCGAGATGTCGACCGGCCGGTCATCGAGATAGAAGCAGTCGCAAATCACTTCCGCAGTCGGGTTCTCGTACCATGGCACGCGCCGGACCGTTTGCGGATCGGGCTTCATATAGACGTCGATGGAGGCATCGTCGGTCGCATCCGATTTCCAGGAATAGGCACCCGTTACCGTCAGGATGAAGATGTCCTCGGGTATGCGCAGCCCGCGGTTCTTCGAGCCCTTTTCGAATTTCGACGCTGGCAGGATCTTGCCGCGGGCGCTGCCGGTGATGTCCGGCACGAGGCATTCGACCTCGTCGATGCCGCCGCCCGAGAGGAATTCCTCGAAGGTTGTCAAAGACATGTTAGACCTGGAAGCTGTTGATCGCTGGGGTGGGAATCCGTCGAGCCATTGTAGCCCGCCTGCTCGTTGGAGAAAAAGAGCCAAAACAATGGATTACGGTCGACCGAGCCCGCTGGACGGCCAGAGCTACTATCGGGCGACGGCGACGCCATACCCTGCGCTTTCGCCGCTCGCGGGGGAAGCGCGCGCCGATGTCGCGGTGATCGGTGCCGGCCTCACCGGCCTGTCGGCGGCGCTCGAGCTCACGGCACGCGGCTATTCGGTCGTGGTGGTCGAGCGCGGCCGGCTGGGTGATGGCGGATCGGGGCGCAATGGCGGCCAGATCTGCACCGGCTTTGCCCCAGGCATGAGCAAGCTCGAGCGTGTGCTGGGGCGCCGCGATGCCGAGATCTGCTTTGCCGTTGCCGAGGAGGGAAAGGCGCTGATCCGGCAGCACATCGCCGCTCATAAGATCGGCTGCGACCTTGCGGAAGGGCAGATCGTCTGCGCCCCGAAGCCGGGTCACCTCGATGCGCTCGCCCGCGAGCGCGACGAGCTCGAATCCTATGGTTATCACCAGACAAGCCTGCTCGATGCCGCCGAGCTTCATGCCCGGGTCGGCACGCCACTCTACCATGGCGGTCTACTCGACCGGGGCGGCGGCCATTTTCATCCGCTGAATTACGTCATCGGGCTCGGGCGGGCCCTCCTCCAGGCTGGCGGTCGGATCCATGAGCACTCGCCGGTGCTGTCGATCGAGCCGGGATCGCGCTGCGTCCTGCGCACCGCGCAGGGCGTGCTCTCGGCCGATGCCGTGGTCGTCGCCTGCAATGCCTATGTCGGGAGGCTCCTGCCGGCAATCGCGCCGCGCATCATGCCGGTTGCAAGCTACGTCATCGCGACAGCGCCCTTGGCCGAGGCGCTTGCGTCATCGCTGATCCGCGATGGCGAGGCGGTAGCCGATGCCAATTTCGTGGTCGACTATTTCCGGTTGACCCGCGACCGCCGCATGCTGTTCGGCGGCCGCTGCAGCTATTCGGGAATCGATCCTTCCGATCTCGCGGCGAACATGCGCCCGCGGCTTGCGCGCGTGTTCCCGCAATTGTCGCAGGTGGCGATCGACTATGCCTGGGGCGGCCACATCGCGATCACCTACAACCGCCTGCCCGATGCCGGGCGCATCGGCAAGTCGCTCTATTATGCGCAAGGCTATTCCGGCCAGGGCGTGGTGCTGAGCGGCATTTTCGGAAAGATGATGGCCGAGGCGATCGCCGGCGAGACATCCCGCTTCGACATCTTCGGCCGCATCCCGCATGCGCCCTTCCCTGGCGGCCCGCTTGCCCGCCCGGCCCTGACATTGGGGATGCTGTATTACCGGATCAGGGATTTGTTGGCGTAGGCAATAGGCATTAGGCAATAGGCAGTAGGACCGGGGCTGCCATAACTGCTACTGCCTATTGCCTACTGACTACTGCCTACTTCTTCCGGTCTTGCCCCGCGTGCCCAGGCCTTGAGGCAGAGGAGCTCGAGCGCCACCATGGCGGCGGCATTGGCCGTCATCTCGGCATGATCATAGGGCGGCGACACCTCAACCACATCCATGCCCGTCACATCCAATCCCTTGAGGGCCCTCAGGATCGCGAGGGCCTGATAGGAAGAGAGCCCTCCCGGAACGGGCGTGCCAGTACCGGGGGCAAAGGCCGGATCGAGGCAGTCGATGTCGAAGGTGAGATAGACCGGACCGCCGCCGACCCGTTCCATGATCGCTGCCGCCACTGCTTCGGCGGAGGCGGCATGCACCTCATCGGCGTACAGGATCTTCATTCCGTAGCTCTTCTCGCCGGCATAGCAGGTGCGGATGCCGATCTGGATGGCACGGCTCGGATCGATCAGCCCTTCGTGAATGGCATAGTTGAACATCGTGCCGTGGTCGATGCGTCCGCCGGGGTCGGGCTCGACATCGCGATGCGCATCGAAATGCACGAACCCCATCGGGCCGTGTACCTTGGCAAAGGCCTTGAGCACCGGATAGGTCACGAAATGATCGCCGCCGATCACCAAAGGGGTCACGTTCCTGGCGAGGATGCCGCCGATGTGGCGCTCGATGGCACGCGGCACGTCCTGCTTGCGCCCCCAATCGAAATAGCAGTCGCCATAGTCGACGACCGCCAGATGATCGAACGGGTCGAAGCGCCAGGGCCATACCGGGCCCCAGGCATGATGCGCCGAGGCCTTACGCACCGCCTCCGGCCCGAACCTGGTGCCGGGGCGGTTGGTCACCGCCTGATCGAAGGGGATGCCGGTGACCGCGACATCGACGTCCCTGAGGTCGCGGGTGTATTTGCGCCGCATGAAGGAGAGGGCGCCGGCATAGCTGGCCTCGATGCTCGAGCCCTTCAGCGACTTGCGGCGGAACGCGGCATCTCCCGGCAGCTTGCCGGTCACCGAAGGCGCATCGTTCATGGTGTCACTCCGTCAGGATCAGGGTGTCCTCCGGCGACCAGGACACCCAGACTTGATCGCCGCGGCGGTAGACCGTCGGCGAGCGCCGCTCATTCTGGACATTCACCGACAGCTCACGGGC
Source organism: Aestuariivirgaceae bacterium (assembly GCA_036265615.1). Lineage (GTDB taxonomy): Bacteria > Pseudomonadota > Alphaproteobacteria > Rhizobiales > Aestuariivirgaceae > DATAFF01. The sequence goes on along the minus strand of DATAOT010000016.1, from coordinate 12,835 downwards.
CGCCGGCGTTTCGACGAAGACATTGCTGGTATCGCCATAATATGCGACGTCGCGAACCCGCCCCGGACTCTTGATCAACCGCGGATCGGTGGGCTCGGCAGCCGACAGCTTGAGCTTTTCGGGCCGCACCGCCACGGCGACGCGGCCTGATACCGGCGCTTCGGCGGGCAGCGCCATCTCGCCCAGGCCCTCGGCCTGGCACAGGACGGCATTGCCGGCAAGACCGATCACCTCGCCATCGATGAGGTTCACCTTGCCGATGAAGTCGGCAACGAAGCGGGTGGCTGGCCGCTCATAGAGCTCCTGGGGCGAGGCGATCTGGCAGACCCGACCATGATCCATGACGGCGATCCGGCTTGCCATCGACAGCGCCTCGTCCTGGTCGTGGGTGACGATCACGAAGGTGATGCCGACGGTCTCCTGGAGGCGGGTGAGCTCGAGCTGCATCTGCTCCCTGAGCTTGGCATCGAGCGCCGACAATGGCTCGTCCAGCAGCAGCACCTTCGGGCGCTTGACCAAAGCGCGCGCCAGCGCCACCCGCTGGCGCTGCCCGCCGGACAATTGATCCGGCATGCGGCTGCGCAGCGGGCCCATCCGCACCATCTCCAGCGCCTCGGTCACGCGCGGCCCAATCTCCGCCGATGGCGTGCCGCCGACCTTGAGGCCATAAGCGACGTTCTGCTCGACCGACATGTGAGGAAACACGGCATAGGACTGGAACACCATGTTGACGGGGCGCTTGTTCGGCGGGGTCGCAACCATGTTCTCGCCGTCGATCACGATCTCGCCCGCGGTCAGCCTTTCGAGACCGGCCAGCATCCGCAGCAGCGTGGTTTTGCCGCAGCCCGAAGGTCCGAGCAGCGCGAAGAACTCGTTGCGCTGGATATCGAGTGACACATTGTCGACAGCCGTCACATCGCCAAACCTCTTGCTGACATTGCGGATGGAGACCACCGCGTCGTTGTGGTTGCTCACCGAGGTCATGTCCTTTCCGAGCGCTGAAGACGCATGGCGATGATCGTCGCCACGAGAGTGATGACGATCAGCACCGTCGAGGCGGCATTGATGTCGGGGGAGACGCCGCGCCGTACCAGCGAATAGACCTTGACCGGGAAGGTCACCGTCTCCGGCCCGGAAGTGAAGAAGGTGATGACGAAATCGTCGAGCGACAGGGTGAAGGCGAGGAGCGCGCCGGCGATCAGGCCGGGCCGCATGAACGGCAGGATGATGTGGCGAAAGGTCTGCCATTCGGACGCGCCGAGATCGCGTGAGGCCTCGTCGAGCTCGCGGTTGAACCCCGTCATGCGCGCCCGCACCACGACGGCAACGAAGGGGAAGGAGAAGGCGATATGAGAGATGGTGATGGCTGAAAGATTGAGCGGCCAGAGCGTGAACAAGCTGTTCCACCAGGCGATCGGACCGCTTTCGAAGCTGCTCGTGAAGCGCCCGACGCGGGCGAAGAAGACGAGCAGCGCCACGCCCATGCAGATTTCCGGGATGACGATCGGCAGCGCCATGAAGCCCTCGAAGGCAGCCTTGAAGGGAAAGCGGAAGCGCCACAGCAGCAGCGCCGTCGCCGCGCCGATGATGGTGGCGAAGAGCGTGCAGAGGAGCGCGATGGTCAGTGAATTGGCCATCGCCGCGATCAGTGCCTGATTCTCCCAGGCGACCAGGTAATATTTCGTGGTGAAGCCCTGCCAAACGACGTTGCGCCGGGAATCGTTGAAGGAAAAGGCGATCAACGCCAGGATCGGCGCATAGAGCATCACGAAAACGGCCCCGATCAGCACCTTGAGCCAGATGCGCGAGCCGTAGTCGAGCGGTCCCTGCTCGACGGCGGAGGCCCAGCGCTGCAGCGAGAGGCGCCGCGACGGCGGGAGGGCCTGGGCTGCCTCGGTTGCCATGGCTAGAGCTCCATGCCGCTCTTGCGGCCGGCCGCCAGCGAACGGATAGCGAGGGCGAGGAAGGTGGCGTACATGAGCAGGAAGGACAGCGCCGCCCCGAACGGCCAGTCATTGGCCGCCTTGAACTGGCGCTCGATGACATTGCCGATCATCACCGCATTGGCGCCGCCGAGGAGATCCGGCGTGAGAAAGGAACCGAGACAGGGAATGAAGACGAGGATGATGCCGGAGACGATTCCCGGCATGGTCAGCGGCAGCGTGACCGAGATAAACGTCCGGCTCTGCGAAGCGCCGAGATCGAGGCTTGCCTCGAGATAGGACCGGTCGAGCCGCTCGATGGTCGCATAGAGCGGCAGCACCATGAAGGGCATGTAGACATAGACGAGGCCGGCGATCACCGCGAAGTCGTTGTAGAGGAGCTGCAGCGGCTGGAAGGGGCCGAGAAGGGCGGTGAGTCCGAAGAGGTCGTAGATGAAAGCCAGCCCGTAATTGACGAAGCCATTGGTGCGGAACACCGCGATCAAAGCATAGGTGCGGATCAGCAGGTTGATCCAGAACGGTAGGATCACCAAGAGCAGCAGCAGCGGCTTGGCGCGCGGCGGCGCAAAGCAGATGCCGAATGCCACCGGATAGGCCGCAAGCAGGCAGAGCGCGGTCGCGAGCACACTGATCCAGACCGATTTCCAGAGGATCTGCAGATAGACCGGATCGAACGCCCTCAGGTAATTGCCGAGCGTGCCGGTTATCGCCACATCGGTAATCGACGTCTTGTCGCCGAAAGACATCGCCCAGATGATGGCGAGCGGCAACAGGAAGAAGCAGAGAAGCCAGAAGCTGCCGGGCAAAGCCAGGATCCAGAAGACCCGCGGGTTGTGCTTCCAGCTCTCCACGATGCTGCCGCCCCGCTTGAAGGTTCGCGGTCAGGCGGCCTGGATCCGCGTCCACGCCTCGTCGCGGATCTTGATCGCATCCTCGCCGACATAGATCGCCGGTTCGCATTTGGCGATGACTTCCTCCGGCGGGAAAATCGCCGGGTTGCTCTGGTACTCCTGATCCATCAGGGCCTTGGCGGCAGCATTGGCGGTCGCGTATTTGATGGTCTCGACGATGAGCTTGCCGTTCTGCGCATCGAGAATGAAGTTCAGGAAGGCGTGGGCGTTTTCGGGATGCGGCGCTCCCTTGGGGATGCACATGCAATCCTGCCACAGCAGCGTGCCCTCGGTCGGCACGGCATAGGCCAGATCCTCATCCTCGGCCATGACCTGCAGCACATCGCCGTTCCACTCCATGCAGAGATCAACCTCGCCCGAGGCAAGAAGGTCCTGGCCGTTGTCATCGGCGAACACCTTCACGTTCTTCTTCTGCTTGATGAGCAGGTCCTCCGCCTGCTTGATCTGCGCCGGATCGGTGGAGTTGAACGAGTAGCCGAGATATTTGAGCGTGCAGCCGATGACGTTCTGAGCATCACCAAGCAGCGACAGCTTGCCGGCATATTTGTCGCTGTCGAGCAGCGGCTTCCAGCTGTCGATCACTTGATCCGCCTTGCTCTTGCGGTAGCCGATGCCAAGCGTGCCCCACATATAGGGAATGGAGAACTTCCGTCCGGAATCGAAAGCCGCATCCTGGAAAGTCTTGTCGATGTTGGACATGTTCGCGATCTTGCCGTGATCGACCGACATCAGCATTCCCGCCTTGATCATGCGCTCGACATAGTCGTTGGTCGGCACGATCACGTCATAACCGGGGTTGCCTTCCTTGAGCTTGGCGAACAGCTCGTCATTGTCGGCATAGAGGTCCATCTTCACCTCGATGCCGGTCGCCTTGTTGAAATCCGCCAAGGTGGTCTCGCCGATATACGTGTCCCAATTGTAGAAATTGAGCTTCTTCTCCTCATCCGACAGGGCGAAGCGCGGCAGGAACGTCAGGCCGGCGATGGCCGAGGCGCCGCCCTGCAGCAGCTGGCGGCGATTGGGGAGAAATCTTGGGCGAAAGCTTGGCATGAGAGCTCCTCAGCGTAACGGACCGGTTGACGCCGGCGGCGACCCCCTCCGCGGGAAACGCGCCGGCACGCTGGTCGCCAATTTGGCGCCCATCCGCCGGTCAGGCAACAGCTTTTCACCCTCAAACCGCGGAGAAGGCGCTTGAAATTATCACTGCATCGCTCAGATTGAAGCCGGATTTCTCGCCAACGCTCGGGAGGCAGCCAATGCTCGTGCCAGGAATCGCCGTCAGGCCCATGACCAGGCAGATCGGTCTCGGGCTGATGGCCACGCGCCGGTTCGAGGCAGGCGAGCTGGTGTGGCGCGAGGCGGGCTTGCCGCGCGGTCGTGAACGGACCTATGCCGAGGTCATGGCCATCGGCGAGCCGGGTCTCACGATCTACAAGCATTTCATGTACCAGACCGGCCCCGACGGCTTCGAATCCCTGCCGCAGTTCGACGTGCTGCCCCTCGAGCAATGGGCCGCGGCGCGACCCGACGACCCCTCGATGTACATGAACCATTCCTGCGATCCGACGGTGTGGTACCCCAATCCCGACTGCTTCGAGTTCGTCACCCGCCGGCTGGTCGAGCCAGGAGAGTGGATCACCTATGACTACGCCATGACCGAGACGGTCGACGACCAACCCTGGACCTGCTGCTGCGGCTCACCGCTCTGCCGCGGCCGCGTGGTTCATACCGACTGGCAGCTTGCGTCGGTGCGGCAGGCCTATTTCGGCCATGTCGCACGGCATGTTCAGGTGCTGATGGAGCGCGCGGAGGCGGCTTGACGCTCAGCCGAAGACCGACGCCGCCCCGAGAAACGCCCGCCCGGCCCACACCAGATCCTCGGCAGCGACCTCCGGCGAGGCCTGGCCACGCACGAACATGCCGTTCGGCACCCTGAGCGTCATCAAGGCTTCGAGGCTGCGCGTCACTTGCACCCGCGCCTCGGTCATGATCCGCGATCGCTCGCTGGCCCGCGCCGCAATCCGCAAATAGGCGAGAAGTCCGAGTGTGGTTGCGGCCAGCGCACTGGTTTCCCGGCTGCCATCCGTCCGGCTGCCAGCGAGCATGGGCTCGGCGATCGCGGCGGCGTATTCGACGTTCTGCGGATCCGGGCTGATGTCGTCGAGCGCATCGATCGCCAGCAGCATCCAATGGCTGCGCTGGCGAACGCCATAGGCGCGGGCGGCGAGGGCGTCGAAGGTCTCGCCGACGGCATCGAAATAATGCGGTTCGTGGGTCGCGCGATAGAGCGCTGCGAGGGCGAGCAGCGCCTGGCCGGTGGCAGCCGGCGCCCGATCGGCGCGGACCCGCCCTTGCGGATAGTCGCGCACATGAATGAACTCGCCATTCGGCAGGCGCTGGCCAAGAATGAACCGGCCGAATCGACGCGCCGTCGTCAGATCCGGCCGGCTGCAATTGACGAGCGCCATGACAGCGAAGGCAACAGCCTCGAGCTTGACCAGACCCTCGTCGAGAACACAAAGCGCATCGAAACCGCCAAACGGGGCGAAGGCATTGAGGCTCGCGTGCCTCAGCATGCGCTCGGCGAGACCGCCGGCTAGCGGAATGGCGCCGAGCTGCTGCTCCGCCATCATCAGAAACCAGGCGGCAGCCAGTTGCTCGCGCGGCGTGCAATGGCGATCGGCGGGAGTGGGAAGCGGCAGCCGAAACGAGCCGGTGACACGGCCGTCATCGTGAACCAGCCTGATCAGTGCCGAGGCGGAATCGCGGGCGATTCCATGGGCGCCATCCTTCGATGCGATACGCAACTCCCACGCTCCTGCCCCCCGGCCTTCGCGCGGAAGGGGCCGGCACATCCGGCCCCTTCACCTGCCCCGTCCCGAACATTCAAAAGACGCCCGCCCGTCCCAAATTCAGCTTCGTCTCGACAGAAACGTTAAGGCCTAACGATCATGCCCTCAACGGCTGACGCGGTCATCCCGTCAATCCATCCGCCATCTGTTGCAAAGGTGCCACTGGCCGTGCCTGGCTTGCCGATCAGTCCTGAATTTGGCAGGATGTGCACAAGGTCCGCCATGTTCTATCACATCGCAAAAAACGGCACGCTCGAGGCCCTGTTCGAACGCACTGCCTACGACGAGGTGATGCTCCGCTGCGCGGGGATCGGCTACAAGCCGTGACCGCTGCTCCGCCTTGGCGGCGGTTGGCTCGCGCGTCTGCTGTCGCGGCACCGCGCGTCCTGTCCCGATCAGCAACGGAGCCGTTCCTCACATGTCATCCCGCACCGCAAATCTCGATCTTGCCGAGATCGTCGCCGCCGACATCAATCATCATTTCCATCCCTTCACCGACCACAAGGCCTTACACAGCGAAGGAGGTCCGCGGGTCATCACCCATGCCAAGGGCGTGTGGATCTGGGACGCCAATGGCCAGAAATATCTCGATGCAATGTCCGGCCTGTGGTGCGTCAACATCGGCTACGGCCGCAAGGAGCTGGCCGATGCCGCCTACAGGCAGATGCTCGAGCTCCCCTACTACAACACGTTCTTCAAGACCACGACGGTCGCGGCGACACGACTGGCGGAAAGCATCTCCAATCTTCTGCCCAAGCGCTTCCAGCATGTGTTCTTCGTGAACGATGGCTCGGAAGCCAATGACAGCATGGTCAGGTTCGTGCGGCATTACTGGGCGCTCCAGGGCAAGCCTTACCGCACCAACATCATCGCCCGCCGCCGCGGCTATCACGGCTCGACCATGGTGTCGGCGTCGCTCGGCGGCATGGAGCCCATGCACGGCCAAGGCGGCCTGCCGCTTGCCGGTTTTCATCACGTGCTGCAGCCGAACTGGTACGAGTTCGGCGGCGATCTCACTCCGGAGGCGTTCGGATTGGCGGCCGCCGGGGAGCTTGAGAAGAAGATCCTGGAGCTTGGCCCCGACAATGTCGCCGCCTTCATCGGCGAGCCGATCCAAGGGGCGGGCGGCGTCATCATTCCGCCGCCGAGCTACTGGCCGGCGGTTGAAAGGATCTGCCGCAAATACGGCATCCTGATCGTTGCCGACGAGGTGATCTGCGGCTTCGGCCGCACCGGCCGCTGGTGGGGCTTCGAGACGATGGGGTTCAACCCCGACATCGTGATCATGGCCAAGGGGCTGTCCTCGGGCTATCAGCCGATCGGGGCGATGGCGGTCGCCGATCATGTCATCGCCGATTTTTTCGACAAGGGCGGCGAATTCTTCCACGGCTACACCTATTCCGGACACCCGGTCGCCTGCGCGGTGGCGCTCGAGAACATCCGCATCTTGCGGGACGAGAAGATCATCGAGCGCGGCCAGGCGATCGCCCCTTATCTCGCGGACGCGGTTGCCGGCCTCAGCGATCATCCGCTGGTCGGGGAGGTGCGCTGCACGGGACTGATCGGCGCCATCGAGCTCGTCCGCGACAAGGCGAGCCGCGAACGCTTCGAGCCGATCAGCCGGGTCGGGCTCCTCTGCCGCGACCATTGCTTCCGCAATGGCCTCATCATGCGTGCGTGCTGGGATACGATGGTGTTCGCCCCGCCGCTCATCATCGACAAGGCGGAGATCGATGAATGGATGGTGCTGGCACGCAAGGCGCTCGATCTGACGTTGGAAGACGTGAGTAGTGAATAGTGAATAGTGAGTAGTGAGATCGTGGTGAGCTCAGGCCCACTACTCACTACTCACGACCTCACTCCCCCAACGCCGCCGCCATCAGGCGGCGCGTGTAGTCTTCGCACGGTTCCTCGAAGATCGCCTCTGTCGTTCCCTCCTCGATGACCCGGCCGTCCTTCATCACCATGATGCGGTCGGCCATCGCCCGCACGATCTTGAGGTCGTGGCTGATGAACAGATAGGCGAGATCGTGCCGTTGCTGGAGATCGCGCAGGAGCTCGACGATCTGCTTCTGCACCTGGCGATCGAGCGCCGAGGTCGGCTCGTCCAGCACCACCACCGAGGGCTTGAGGATCATTGCCCGGGCAATGGCGAGCCGCTGCCGCTGGCCCCCCGAGAACTCATGCGGATAGCGGTTGCGCATCGCCGGATCGAGGGCCACTTCATCGAGCGCCTCCGCAGCACGTCGGTCGCGCTCGCGCGCCGTCAGCCGAGGCTCGTGCACGAGCAGCCCCTCGGTCACGATCTCGCCTGCCGTCATGCGCGGCGACAGCGAGCCGAAGGGGTCCTGCAGCACGATCTGCATATGGCGCCTGAGCGGCCGCATCGCCTGCCGGCTCAGGCCGGAGATGTCGCGCCCGTGAAAGCGGATGATGCCCTCCGACGGCATGAGCCTGAGCAGCGCCCGGGCAAAGGTCGATTTGCCCGATCCCGACTCGCCGACCACGCCGATGGTCTCGTTGCGGCGCAGGCTGAGGCTGACGCGGTCGACCGCCCGCAGCACCAGCACGGGCGGCCTGAAAAACCCGCCTCCCAACTCGAACTCGACCGTAACCTTGCGACCTTCGAGAACGCTCGGCGAACCGCGCGGCACCGGCACCTTCCGGCCCTCGGGCTCGGCTGCCAGCAGCGCGGCGGTATAGGGATCGCGTGGATGCTCGAACACCTGATCGGTGTCGCCCTCCTCGACCACGGCGCCCGCCTTCATGACATAGACGCGGTCGGCGATCCGCCGAACGATGCCGAGATCATGAGTGATGAAAACGAGACTCATGCCGAGGCGCTGCTGGAGATCGCGAAGCAGGTCCAGGATCTCGGCCTGAATCGTGACATCGAGCGCCGTCGTCGGCTCATCAGCGATCAGCAGATCCGGATCGTTGGCGATTGCCATCGCGATCATCACCCGCTGCCGCTGGCCGCCCGACAATTCATGGGGATAGGAATGGAGCCGTCGCTCGGGATGCGGGATGCGGACAAGGCGCAAAAGCTCGACCGCCTTCTCGCGTGCCGCTCTGGCATCGAGGCGCTGATGCCGCTCGATCGGCTCGATCAGCTGATTGCCGATGGTCCACAGCGGATCGAGCGAGGTCATAGGCTCCTGGAAGATCATGGTGATGCGCCGACCACGCACCTCGTTCAACGCGCGCTTCGGCAAGGTCAAGAGATTCTCGCCGCGATAATCAACGGTGCCCGAGGCCTCGCCGTTGGCGGCGAGCAGGCCCATCGCCGCCATCATCAGCTGACTTTTGCCCGAGCCCGATTCCCCGACGATGGCCACCGTCTCGCCGGCCCTGACATCGACATTGACGCCTCGCACCGCCTCGACAATGCCGTCAAGCGTGTTGAACCGAACCTCGAGATGGCGGATCGCAAAGATCGGCGCGCCGTCGTGCGGCATCGTCAGCGATCCTTCGGGTCGAGCGCATCGCGCAGGCCATCGCCGATGAAATTGAGGGCGAACAGCGTCGAGGTCAGGAACAGAGATGGAAAGAGCAGCAGCCAGTTGGCCGCCGGAATGTTGTTCTTGCCCTGCGAGATCAGCACGCCCCAGCTCGACATCGGCTCCTGCACGCCAAGCCCGAAATAGGAGAGAAAGCTTTCGAGGATGATGACCTGTGGCACCAGAAGCGTGGTGTAGATCACTACCGGCCCGAGCAGATTGGGAATGACATGGCGCCAGAGAATGCCGCCGCTGTCGACGCCGAGCGCCTCGGCGGCCTGCACATATTCCTGCCGCTTGATCGACAGCGTCTGGCCGCGCACGATTCGCGCCATGTCGAGCCAGAGCACCGCGGCGACGCCGAGGAACATCAGCAGGAAATGCCGCCCGAAAAACACCACGAGCATGATGACGAAGAACACGAAGGGCAGCGAGTAGAGGATGTCGACGATGCGCATCATGATCTCGTCGGTCCGGCCGCCGGCCAGGCCGGATATTGCGCCGTACACCACGCCGATCAGCACCGACACGATGCCGCCGACGATGCCGACCGCGAGCGAGACGCGGCCGGCGACCAGCGTTCGCGTCAGGAGGTCGCGGCCGCTCGTGTCGGTGCCGAACAGAAAATAGTGCTGCTCGATCGCCGCCATCATGACAAGCCGGCGCCCGTCCTCAGATTTCTCCACCACCCGGGCATTCTCGAAGGTCGAAGAGCGGTCGAGATAGCGGGTGATCCGCTCGTCGATCGGCTGGGCCGCGGTGACGGCGACAACGACCTGGCCATTCTCCTGCTGCCACTGCTGGATGCTCACCCGCGCCCGGCGCATTGCGTCCTCGAGAGCGCTTCCCACCATCTCCGGCTTGGGATAGGGCGTGAGGCTCGGCGGCATCCGCACATAGTCCTGGTAGATGGTGTTGAACGCGTGGCCGGTGAAAATCGGCCCGAACAGGCAGGCGACGATCATGCCCAGAAGAAACATGCCGCTCCAGTAGGCGGCGCGATTGGCTTTGAGCCGCGCCCAGGCATCGCTCCACAGGGAACGCGGCCGTCGCGTCTGCTCGAAGGCCGCGTCAGTCATAGCGCACCCGCGGATCGAGCGCAGCGTAGAGGAGATCGACGAGAAGATTGAATAGGATGATGAAGACGGCGATGACCACGACCGTGCCCATGACAAGCGTATAATCGCGATTGAGCGCGGCTTCGATGAAATAGCGGCCGATCCCCGGAATGGCGAAGATCGATTCGACGATGATCGAGCCGGTGAGAAGATTGGCGGCCGCCGGCCCGGCATAGGACACGACGGGGAGAACCGCGCCGCGCAGCGCGTGCTTGAGAATGACGGTCGAATCGGAAAGCCCGAGCGCCCGGGCGGTGCGCACATGATGCGACCGCAACGCCTCGATCATCGAGCCGCGCATCAGGCGCGCGACCACCGCCAGCTGCGGCAGCGCCAGGGTCAGCACCGGTCCGATCTTGTTGACGAAGGCGCCGCCGCCCCAGCCTGCGACCGGAACAAGATTGAGGGTGAGCGCGAAGACGAGCTGATAGAGCGGCGCAACGACGAAATTGGGAACGGTGCTGCCGGCCGTGGCGAGCGCCACCACGGCATAGTCCTCGGCCTCGTTCTGATAGAGCGCGGCGATGATCCCGAGGGCGCCGCCGACCAGGAGCGCGAAGATCAACGCCATCGATCCGAGCTGGATCGAGACCGGCAGGCCGACGCGGAAGAGGTCGGCGACTGTGAAGTCGGGGAGATTGTAGGACGGTCCGAGATTGCCCTGAAGCAGGTCGCCGAGATAATGGAGGTACTGCTGCCAGAGCGGCTCGTCGAGGCGGTAGAGCCGCTCGAGATTGGCCTTGATCATGGGGTTCAGGCCGCGCTCCTGATTGAAGGGGCCGCCAGGCGCGATCCGCATCAGGAAAAACGAGATCGTGACGATCAGAAACAGGGTCGGGATGGCCGTGAGGAGCCGTCTGATCACATAGCCGAGCATCGCGCCGGACCATCCATCGAGGCGAGCGTGTCAGACTACTCCTTGCGGATGAAGCGGCTCGGATGGACGTCCATCACATTGTCCTCGAAGCCCTTCAGCCTGGGCGACACGAGATTGTGATAGCTGTAGTAGAGCAGCGGCATGTTGCCGGTCTCGCGCACCAGCACGTTCTCGGCCTGCGACAAAAGCTTGAAGCGCTCCTCGGGGTTGCCGCCCGCGGCGGCTGCCTTGTTCATCAGGCCCTCGTATTCATCGTTGGCCCAGCTGGCGTAGTTGTTGCCCGAGGCCTTGCGGGAAATGCCGAGGAAGGTCTCCGGATCCTTGTAGTCGGCGATCCAGGCGGCACGCGCCACGTCGAAATTCCCCTTGCTTTCAAGAAAGCCATAATGAGTCTTGGTGTCGGTGTTGAGCAGGGTCACCTCGACCCCGAGCGGCTTCAGCATCTCCTGGATGGCGACCGCGGTGTTCTTGTGGTTCTCCGAGGTGTTGAAGCGGATCTCCATCTTCAGCGGCTTGTCCGGACCATAGCCGAGCTCGGTCAGGATCTTCTTGGCCTCGTCCTCGCGGTCGAGCTGGGACATGGCAGCATAATCGGCAATGGCCGGCTCATAGCCCTTGATGCCGGGCGGCACCATGGAATAGCCCGGTATCATGCTGTTGGACCACACTTTCTCGGCCAGGAAGTCGCGATCGATCGCCAGGGAAAGGGCGCGCCGGAGCTTGGGATTCGACCATGGCTCCTTGTCCGTCTTGAACGCATAGTAATAAGTGCCGAGATACGGGCCGACCCGCACCTGGTCCTTCAGCCTGGCGCGAATGTCGGCGAGCTGCTCGGTCGGCATGTCGTCATTGGAATCGAGCTCGCCCGCCTCAAAGCGCTTGAGAGCGGTTGAGCGGTCCTCGGTCGGAATGTAGTTGACAACGTCGATCTGCACATTGGCCGCGTCGTAGAACTTCGGATTCTTGACAAGCTTGATGTGATCATTGGGCACGAACTCGGCGAGCGTATAGGCGCCGTTCGACACGAGCTTTCCCGGCTTGATCCATTCGGCACCGAGCTTCTCGATCGAGCCGCGATGCACGGGATACGTCGCCTGGTGGGTCAGCATCTCCAGGAAGTAGGGGGTGGGCGCCTTGAGCGTGACCTCGAAGGTCGCGGGATCGATGGCCTTGACGCCGAGCGAGTCCGGCGGGGCTTTCTTGGTGTTCACCTCTTCGCCGTTCTGCACCACATAGAGCATCGAGGCGTATTCCGCCGCAGTGGCAGGATCGAGCAGACGGCGGAACGAATAGACGAAATCGTCCGCGGTCACCGGATCGCCATTCGACCAGGTGGCGCCATGGCGCAGCCTGAAGGTATAGACCTTGCCGTCGGGTGAGATGGTCCAGCTCTCCGCCGCACCCGGCTCGAGGTCGGATCGGGCATTCTGGATGACGAGACCGAGAAACAGGTCGCGAAGCACATGCGCTTCAAAGACGGTGGAGGTCTTGTGCGGGTCGAGCGACTCCGGGTCGGCGGAATTGCCACGGTTATAGACCACCTCGGCAGGTGCCTGGCCAACACCGAGCACCAGCACGGCGAGCACAAGCAGCAATCGTCGAAGCGCGGGGGTCATCTTTTCGTCTCCCTTGTT
>DATAOT010000015.1:0-25023 GCA_036265615.1 Aestuariivirgaceae bacterium | reverse complement strand
TTCCGGCAGCTGCAGCAGACGCACCGTATTGGCGATGTGGCTCCGGCTCTTGCCCACCGCCTCCGCCAGCTGCAGCTGCGTGTAGCCGAATTGTTCCATCAGCTGCGCATAGGCCCGCGCCTCCTCGAGCGCATTGAGATCGCTGCGCTGGACGTTCTCCACGAGCGCAATCTCCAGCGCTTCGCCATCGCTGACCTCGCGGATCAGCACCGGCAGCTCATGCAGACCGGCCCGCTGCGCCGCCCGCCAACGCCGCTCGCCGGCCACGATCTCGTGGCCCTGCCCGTCGGCCCGCGGCCGCACCACCAGCGGCTGCAGCAGCCCCTTGTGGCGCAGCGACTGCGCCAGCTCGTCGAGCTCACCCTCGTCGAATGTCCGCCGCGGATTGTTGGGGTTCGGCCTGATCGTCTCGATCGGCAAATGACGCAGCGCCCTGATGTCGTGGATCAGCGCGTCCTCGCTGACGTCATCGCCGATCAGCGCCGCCAATCCCCGCCCGAGCCGACGCTTCTGTTGCTGGTTCATGGGCCTCGCTCTTTCGTTTTGCCCGCGAAATGAATTTCCTCACGCCGCTCTGAGTTCGCGCTCGCGCCGGATCACCTCGGAGGCCAGCTTTATATAGGCTTGGCTCCCCATGCAGTCGGAATCGTAAAGTAGCACTGGCTTGCCATGCGACGGCGCCTCGGAAATCCGGACATTCCGCGGTATGACCGTCTCGTACACCTTCTCTCCGAGCACGCTTCGGACATCTTGCGCGACCTGCTCGGACAGCGAGTTCCGGCGATCGAACATGGTCAGCACCACGCCTTGAATCTCCAGCCGCGAATTGAGGTTGGCCCGCACCCTCTCCACCGTCTTGAGAAGCTGGCTCAGGCCCTCGAGCGCGAAGAATTCGCATTGCAGCGGCACCAGCACGGCATCGGCGGCCGACAGCGCATTGATGGTCAGGAGATTGAGCGACGGCGGACAGTCGAGAAGCATGTAACTGTAATCATGGCCGTGCGCCCCGAGCCGGCCGATCGCGTCATGCAGCCTGTGCGTCTTGCGCTCGAAATCGGCGAGCTCGAGCTCCGCCCCGAGGAGGTCCATTGTCGATGGCGCGCAATGGAGCCGCGGTATGCCCGACTCGACGATGACCGATCTGAGATCGGTCTCGCCGATCAGCACATGATAGGTCGATCGCCGCATGCCCTGGCGCGACACGCCGAGCCCGGTCGAGGCATTGCCCTGCGGATCGAGGTCGACAATCAGCACCTCCTCGCCGACCGCCGCCAGCGCCGTGCCGAGATTGATCGCCGTCGTGGTCTTGCCCACGCCGCCCTTCTGATTGGCAATGGCGAGGACCCGCGGCGTTGCGCGGTTGCGGTCAGTTGCGCTTTGCACCCTCGAACCCCCTGATCTCCACGATGCACCCGCTCGGGTCGACGCGGCTCGGATGCTTCGTCACCGAGAGTCTCCAAGATTTTGTGGTTTCGGTCAATTCCCTGTCCACATCTTGGCCCTTGTGAAACAACGCCCGCGTCCGCCGATCGGCCAGCGGCGCCGCCATCGCGACCAGCTGGTCGAGCCCTGCCAGCGCTCGGGCGGTGACGATGTCGGCGGCCCCGCCGATCGCCTCGAGGTCGACATCCTCGATCCGGCGATGGTGAATCTTAGCGGAACTGCCGGTGATTCGCGCGGCCTGCCGCAGAAAGGCGACCTTTTTTCCGTTGCTCTCGATCAAATGGATGTCATTGCCCGCCTGCCCTGCGAGCATGATCGCCAGCACCAGCCCCGGAAAGCCTGCCCCGCTGCCGAGATCGACGAGGCGCTGAGGCGCCGGCCCGATCAGCGGCAGGAGCTGCAGGCTGTCGGCCACATGCCGGGTCCAGATCATGTCGCTGCTGGCGGGGCCGATCAGATTGATCCGGCCCTGCCATTTCATCAGCAGCGCGACATAGGCCTTGAGCCGATCCAGTGATTCACGTGAAACACCATAGGTGCCGGCAATTCGTTCCGGCACCGAATCAGGTGAGCGCGACGGCATTGCCGCGGCTCCGGACCGACCGCCTCCGCAAGGTTGCGAGAATGAGGCCAAGCGCCGCCGGCGTCATGCCGTCGATCCGTGCCGCATGGCCGAGCGTCGCCGGCTTGAGCCGGGTCAGCTTCTGGCGCGCCTCGATCGACAACCCGCTCACCGCCAGGTAGTCGAAATCGGCGGGGATTGTCAGTTCCTGGTCCCGGCGGAACGCCGCGATTTCGGCCTCTTGCCGCGGGACATAGCCGGAATAGAGCGCATCGGCCTCGAGCCGCCGCCGGGCAAAGGCCGGCACCGCATGGAGCTCAGGCCAGATCTCGACCAGCCGGTCGAAAGTGACCGTGCCGATCGCCAGCAGCGAGAATGCCGTGCGGCGCTGTCCGTCGAGCTTCAGATGAAGGCCGTGCCGCGCCGCCTGATTCGGCGTGAGCGAGAGCTGCTCGAGCGTTTGCCGCGCTCGCGCCAGCTGCTCGCGCCGTTCCGCATGCCGCCTGGTCCTCTCTCGGCCGACCAGGCCGGCCTCGATGCCGAGCGCCGTCAGCCGCTGATCGGCATTGTCGGCGCGCAGCAGCAGCCGGTACTCCGCCCGCGAGGTGAACATCCGATAAGGCTCGCTGACCCCGTTGCTGATCAGGTCGTCGATCATCACGCCGACATAGGCCTGCGAGCGATCGATGATCAACGGCGGTGATCCCGCCGCCGCCCGCGCCGCATTGGCTCCCGCCACCAGGCCTTGCGCCGCCGCCTCCTCGTAACCTGTCGTGCCATTGATCTGCCCGGCCAGGAAAAGCCCCGGAATCCGCCGGGCTTCGAGCGACGGGCCGAGCTCGCGCGGGTCGACATGGTCATATTCGATGGCATAGCCGGGCCGCAGCATCCGCGCCCTCTCGAGCCCCGCGATGCTGTGCAGGAACGTCAGCTGCACCGCCGCCGGCAGCGAGGTCGAGATCCCGTTGGGATAAACCGTCGGATCGTCCAGCCCCTCGGGCTCGAGAAAGATCTGATGCGACGTCCGCTCGGCAAAGCGCACCACCTTGTCCTCGATCGACGGGCAATAGCGCGGTCCGGTCCCCTTGATCTGGCCGGAATAGATGGCCGAGCAATGCAGGTTGTCGCGGATGATCCGATGCGTCTCCTCGTTGGTCCGGGTGATGTGGCAATTGACCTGCGGCGTCGTGATCGACTCGGTCAGGAAGGAGAAGGGTTCCGGCGGATCATCGCCCGGCTGCACCTCGAGCGCCGGCCAGTCGATGCTGCCGCCGTCAAGCCGCGGCGGCGTTCCGGTCTTGAGCCGGCCGAGCGCCAGTCCTGCCCGGGCCAGCACCGTGCTCAGGCCCTCTGCGGCCGGCTCGCCGACCCGGCCGCCCGGTGTCTTCGACGTCCCGACATGAATCAGGCCGTTGAGGAACGTTCCCGTCGTCAGGACCACCTGCCCCGCCGACAGGGTCCGGCCATCCTGCGTTGTCACCCCGGCGACGCGACCGTTCTCGACGATCAGCCCTCCGACCGCCGCCTCGACAATGGTGAGGCCCGCTGTGTCTTGGATCAGCTCCTGGACCGCCTGCCGGTAGAGCTTGCGGTCGCTCTGCGCCCGCGGCCCCTGCACCGCCGGGCCCTTGGAGCGATTGAGCACCCGGAACTGGATTCCGGCGCGGTCGGCCGCCTGGCCCATGATGCCGTCCAGCGCATCGATCTCGCGTACCAGGTGCCCCTTGCCCAAACCGCCGATTGCCGGATTGCAGGACATTTCGCCAATCGTCGCGAAACGATGCGTCACCAGGGCCGTTACGGCCCCGAATCGGGCCGCCGCGCAGGCCGCCTCGCAACCTGCATGGCCGCCGCCGATGACGATGACATCGAATCTCATGGAAAGCTGCATCCCAACGCTTGACCCCCTGCGATAGAGCGGCGATGAAGAAGATTCAACGCCAGTGTTTCACGTGAAACACTGGCCCTGTCCGGAATCGGCTCATTTGCCGATGCAGAACTCCCGGAACACCACATCCAGCACATCCTCGCTGTCGATGCGCCCGAGCAGCCGCTCGATGGCCCTGGCACCGTGGCGCAGATGCTCGGCGACGAGTTCGAGCCGACCCGTGTCCAGCAATCCGGCTGCCTGGCAGATCTCGGCGTGACAGCGCGACACGGCATGGCGATGCCGTGCCCGGGTGATCAGCGCCGGCTCACCCACGATCCGTCGAGCAAATCGCTCGCGCATTCTCGCCAGCAGCCGATCGAGGCCCTCCCCCGTGACGGCCGAGACCGCGATTGCTCCCGCCGGCGCCCGGCGTGGGAGGGGCCTGAGATCCACCTTGTTCCAAACCCATAACGGCTCCGAATCGATCGGCTGGGCGCCGCAAGGATCGACATCCGGGGCCTGCAGCCAGATGACGAGATCGGCCTCCCGCACGCGCTCGAAGCTCCGTTCCATGCCGATGCGCTCGATCGGATCGGCGCTGCCTGCCCTCAAGCCGGCCGTATCGGTCACCACCACCGGCACCCCCTCGACCTCGAGCGTCACATCGATCGGATCGCGCGTGGTGCCCGGAAACTCCGTGACGATCGCCGCCTCCCGTCCAGCCAGTCGGTTGAGCAGCGATGACTTGCCCACATTGGGCGGGCCGGCAATCACCACCCGCAATCCATCGCGCAGGCTCTCGCCGGCTTCTGCTGTCGCGAGAGCAGCCCCTAGCGACGCCGAAAGTCCGTCGAGCGCCTCCGCCACCCCGGTCAAGGCCATGGCGCCGATCTGATCCTCCTCGGCAAAATCGATTGCCGCCTCGACCCGGGCCAGGCAGCGGACCAGGTCGCCGCGCCACCCAGAGAAGACGAGGCTCGCATCGCCCTCCATGTGAAACAACGCCTGGCGGCGCTGCGCCGCGGTCGTTGCCGCGAGCAGGTCGCTCAGGCCTTCCACCGCAACAAGGTCGGTCCGCCCATTGGCCAGCGCCCGCCGGGTAAACTCGCCAGGCTCGGCCAGCCGGTGGCCGGGCAGGCGCCCGAGCACTGCGATCATCCCCTCAGCCACCGCCCGGCTGCCATGCAGGTGGAATTCCGCCATGTCCTCCCCGGTGAAGCTGCCCGGTCCGGGAAACCACAGCACCAGCCCCTCGTCGATGATCTCGCCGGTCGCCGGATCACAGATGCGGCGCAGGCTGGCGTGCCGCGCCGCCGGCACCGTGCCGGCCAGAGCAGTGAGCCCGCCACCGGCCTCGGGCCCGCTGGTCCGGAATACAGCCACGCCGGCCCTGCCGAATCCGGTCGACAATGCATATATGGTGTCGCACGAAGTCATAACGGCAGCGAATCGAACCCACGATGGACGACGGACCTCGCCGCAACGAGCTTGACCGGGAATCGAGCCCCTATCTTCTGCAGCATCGCCACAACCCGGTCCACTGGCTGCCCTGGGGCCGGGAAGCCTTCGACCGCGCCCGCGCCGAGAACAAGCCGATCCTCCTGTCGATCGGCTATGCCGCCTGCCACTGGTGCCACGTCATGGCCCATGAAAGCTTCGAGGACGAGGAAACCGCCAAGCTTTTGAACAGCGACTTCATCAGCGTCAAGGTCGACCGCGAGGAGCGGCCCGATGTCGATCGGCTCTATATGGACGCCCTCCATGCCTTTGGCGAGCAGGGCGGCTGGCCGCTCACCATGTTCCTCGACGACAGCGGCACGCCCTTTTGGGGCGGCACCTATTTCCCCGACACGCCGCGCTTCGGCCGACCGAGCTTCCGCCAGATCCTGACCGAGATCTCCCGCATCTGGAACACCGAGCACGGCAAGATCGCCCGCAACGCCGCCCATATCAGGGAGGCGCTCGCGCAGCAGCAGCCGCCTCAAGTGCCTGTCGCGCTGACCTTGGAGCGGCTCGACGCCGCCGGCCAGCTTCTTCTCAAGGCGATCGACTTCGCCCATGGCGGCTTCCGGGGCGCCCCCAAATTCCCGCAAACTCCGGTTTTCGAGTTTCTCTGGCGGCTCTACCGCCGCACCGGCAACCAGCACTACCGCGAGGCGGTCGTGACGACCCTGACCCATCTCTGCCAGGGCGGCATCTACGACCACCTGGGCGGCGGCTTTGCCCGCTACAGCGTCGACGCCCGCTGGCTGGTGCCGCATTTCGAAAAGATGCTGTATGACAATGCTCAATTGCTGCGTCTGCTCAGCCGCGTAACGATCTCAGAAGACTCGCAATTGTTCCGTCAGCGAATCGAAGAGACCGCGCGTTTTCTCCTGGGCGCCATGATCACCGCCGGCGGCGCCTTCGCGGCGAGCTACGATGCTGATTCCGAGGGCGAGGAGGGTCGCTATTATATCTGGTCGAAGGACGAGATCGACGCCGTCCTCGGGCCCGATGCTGCTTTCCTCGAGGCCGTCTATGGCGTCACGGCCGAAGGCAACTTCGAAGGCCGCAACATTCTCAACCGCTTGGGCTCGCTCGAGCTGCTCGACCCCGCCGACGAGAGCCGCCTTGCGACCCTGCGCCAGCGGCTGCTTTCTGTTCGCGACAGCCGCGTCCCGCCGGGCTTCGACGATAAGATCCTCGCCGACTGGAACGGCCTTGCCATCGCCGCTCTCGCCGACGCCGGCCTGCTGCTCGATCATCGACCCTGGATCGATGCCGCAGCCCGTGCTCAGGCGAGCGTGCTCGAGCGCCTGTGGGACACCGGCCGCCTGCGCCAATCCTGGCGCGCAGGGCAGGGGCGTCACATCGCCACTGCCGACGGCTATGCCAACCTGATCGATTCGAGCCTCGCCCTTTATGAGGCAACCGCCGACCCCGACCATCTCGCAACGGCCGGCCGGCTCGCCGCGGCCCTTGTCGCCCACCACTGGAACGAGACGCGCGGCGCCTTCAGCTTCGCCTCGACCGAGGCCGACCACCTCATTGCCCATCCCTGCTACGTCCATGACGACGCCACGCCGAACGCCAATGCCACCTTGATGTCGAGCCTCGTAAAGCTCGGCCTCTGCGCCGGCGATCCGGCTCATGGCCGCCGCGCCGCCCGCCTGTTCGACAGCTTCTCCGGCCAGGCCTTGCCGAATCCTTACCAGCATGCCTCGTTCTTGAACGCCTGCGACGACATCCTTCATTTGAGCCAGATCGTGCTGGCCGGCGATCCTGCCGCTGACTCGACCCGCGCTCTGCGCCATGCCGCTCTCGTGGCCACCGCGCCGGCCAAGCTCGTTCTTTATGCAGAAGACGGCATGTCCGCCGACAGCAATCATCCCGCTGCCGGCAAGGCCCCGCTCGCCGGCAGGCCCACCCTTTATCTTTGCCAGGGAACGCGCTGCTCCTTGCCGATCACCGAAACACAGGCCATCGCCGACGCGCTGGCCAAGCTCAGCAGCGCATAACTATCCCTCATGGCCGGCCCCCGAGCCGGCCATCCAGAGATGCAGCAGGCACGAGCTGGATGGTCGGGTCAAGCCCGGCCATGAGGGAAGGGAGCGCCTAGCCCTACGCGTTCATCGAATCGAAGAAATCCTGATTGGTCTTGGTCTGCCGCAGCTTGTCGAGCAGGAACTCGATGGCATCGACCGTCCCCATCGGATTGAGGATGCGGCGCAGCACATAGGTCTTCTTCAGGAGATCAGGCCTGACCAGCAGCTCCTCCTTGCGGGTGCCGGAGCGCAGGATGTCCATCGCCGGGAACACCCGCTTGTCCGCCACCTTGCGATCGAGCACGATTTCCGAATTGCCGGTGCCCTTGAACTCCTCGAAGATCACCTCGTCCATGCGGCTGCCGGTATCGATCAGCGCCGTCGCGATGATCGTCAACGACCCGCCTTCCTCGATGTTTCGCGCCGCGCCGAAGAAGCGCTTCGGCCGCTGCAGCGCATTGGCATCGACGCCGCCGGTCAGCACCTTGCCCGACGACGGCACGACCGTATTGTAGGCCCGCCCGAGCCGGGTGATCGAATCGAGCAGGATCACCACGTCGCGCCCATGCTCGACCAGCCGCTTGGCCTTCTCGATCACCATCTCGGCGACCTGCACATGCCGCACCGCCGGTTCGTCGAACGTCGAGCTGATCACCTCGCCCTTCACCGAGCGTTGCATGTCGGTGACCTCCTCCGGCCGCTCGTCGATCAGGAGAACGATCAGATAGCACTCGGGATGATTCGAGGTGATGGCATGGGCGATGTTCTGCAGCAGCACCGTCTTGCCGGTGCGCGGCGGCGACACGATCAGGCCGCGCTGGCCCTTGCCGAGCGGCGCCACCAGGTCGATCACCCGCGCCGACATGTCCTTCTTGGTCGGATCGGCGACCTCCATCTCGAGCCGCTCATCGGGATAGAGCGGCGTCAGATTGTCGAAATGGATCTTGTGCCGCGTCTTGTCGGGATCCTCGAAATTGATCGTGTTGACCTTGAGCAGGGCGAAATAGCGCTCGCCCTCCTTGGGGCTGCGGATGTCGCCGTCGACGGTATCGCCGGTGCGCAGGTTGAAGCGGCGGATCTGGCTCGGGCTGACATAGATGTCGTCGGGACCGGGCAGGTAGTTGGCATCGGGCGAGCGCAGGAAGCCGAAGCCGTCCTGCAGGACCTCGACCACGCCCTCGCCGATGATGCTGACGTCGCGCACTGCCAGGCTCTTCAGGATGGCGTAGATGAGTTCCTGGCGCTTCAGCGCGCTGGCATTTTCGATCTCGAGCTCTTCGGCGATGCCGAGCAGTTCGGTCGGCGACTTTTCCTTGAGATCGTGAAGCTTGATTTCTTTGAGTTCTGCAATGCTGGTCATGGAGGTGCTTTGGAAATGGCGGCCAAGCGCCTGGAGCGCAACGGCACGGCCTGTCTTGAGATGACGACCCGCCCCTTGGATGGGCCGGCGATGAGGAAGGAAGGATTCCGCTGCTGTTGCGGGATCGACTTCACGTCTTCTAACAGGAATCGCCAGCGATGGAAATAGCCTCCCCAGAGTCATCCCCGGGCCGGATCGGCATGCCGAGCCCCGTCACCGCTCCCAAGCCCGATCATCCCGGCTTCACCACCGCAGCGATCACGATCCCGATCATCAGCACCGTCGGCACCTCGTTGATCACCCGGAAATATCCCGCACTGCGGCGGTTTTCGCCGCGCGCGAACTGGCGGACATGCCACGCAAGCAGCAGGTGGACGACAATCAGGCCGCCGACCAACAGGAATTTGAGCCCAAGCCATACCGGCACCGCGCCTGCCACAAACCCCCCCTCGACCATGAGCCACAGCCCAAGCCCGATCGAAACCACCATGGCCGGCGTCATGATCGCCCCGAGCAGCCGCCGCTCCATCACCTTGAAGGTTGCCGCCGCCTCGCTCCCGGCCGGCGCCATGGCGTGGTACACCATGAGCCGCGGCAGATACAGAAGCCCGGCCATCCACGCGATCACCGCCAGCAGGTGAAACGCCTTGAGCCACAGATACATCTCACCCGCCATCGACCATGCGCACCGCCTTGACCAGCCGCTCGACCGCCTGCGGTGCCGTGCCCGGCCTGACCCCGTGACCGAGATTGAACACATGGCGCTCGAAGGGCAGGGCGGTGACGATCCGCTCCACGTCCCGCTCGAGCTGAGCCGTGCCGGCGAGCAGGCTCACCGGATCGAGATTGCCCTGCACCGCCGCCACCGGCGTCAGCGCCCGCGCCGCCCAGTCGAGCGGCACCCCCGGCTCGAGCCCGCAGGCTTCGACGCCCGTCGCCTCGACGAAATCCTTATGTCCCGCCCCCAGCCCGCGCGCAAAGCCGATCACCGGAACCGCCCCGCAGCGTGCCCGCAGGCCTTCGATGATCCGGCTGATCGGCGAAAAGCAATAGCGCTGCCGCAAGCCGTCCGGAAGATCGCCAGCCCAGCTGTCGAAAATCTGCACGCAGTCCGCCCCGGCCTCGACCTGCAAGGCGAGATGGTCGACCGACGCTCTGACCAGCACATCGATCAGGTCATCAAGCCAGGCCTCGCCGCGAAACGCCGAAAGCCGCGCCGTCAACCGCTCCGCCGAGCTGCCGCCCTCGATCAGATAGGTCGCCACCGTCCATGGCGCACCGCAAAAGCCAATCAGCGCCACATCGGCTGCAAGGCTCGCCCGCACCAGCCTTACCGTTTCATACACCGCCGCGATCCTTCCCCCGAGCCGCCGCGACTTGAGCTTGGCCACCGCCTCGGCATCAGCGACGGTCCCGAGCACCGGCCCTTCGCCGGCCTCGAACGATACCTTGACGCCAAGCGCGTGCGGCACGAGCAGGATGTCGGCAAAGACGATGGCGGCATCGAAATCGAAGCGTCTGAGCGGCTGCAGCGTCACCTCGGCCGCGAGTTCCGGCGTGTAGCAGAGATCGAGGAACGAGCCGGCCTTCTGCCGCGTTGCCATGTACTCGGGCAGATAGCGGCCGGCCTGCCGCATCAGCCACACCGGTCGCCGCGAGGGAACACGTCCGGTGAGAACGTCCATCAACGCTTTGCGCCTGCCGGCGGGGCGCAATCCCTGAACTTCCTCATTCATATAAGGATTCTTTTTGCTGTTGCTGTTTGCCTGTGGGCATCAGGCATGGCGAAACATTCGACAGCTTGTCCTGCCCTTGTTCCTTGTCCTCCGGCGTCCCGACGTTTCTTGCTGTTGCCGCCATCTCATCGTCGCCAACCGCATGACCTTCAAGGATTTTATCAGCCTCGGGCGCCGCTCCATCAACGCTTTGACCGCAGCCTTTTGAACTGCCTGCCAACCCTTGCCGCCTTTCCCCGCTTCGAGCCGCGCCTTATTCACTTTGCGCGGCGAATTGGATAAGACCCGGATGGTCGGCAGGAGGAATCCGCTCCGATCGTCTTTCACCCTTCTTCTCCACAGGCTTGCGAAGGCTTCTCACCCGTGTCGTCCAGGAAACATCAACGTCAGGTCTTCCACATGCATCTCATCTCGGATGCGACCGGCGAGACCCTGAACACCGTTGCCCGCGCTGCCGCCGCCTATTATGCCGACTACCAGGCCGTCGAGCATATATATGCCCTGGTGCGCACCCCCAAGCAGCTCGACCGGGTGATAGAGGAGGTGGAGCGCCAGCCCGGCATCGTGCTCTTCACCCTCGCCGACCGTGCCCTGCGCGGCCGCCTCGAAAGCCGTTTCAACACGCTCGGCATTCCCTGCCTGTCCATCCTCGATCCGGTCATTTCCCGCCTCGCCGCCTACCTCAAGGCCGAATCGCGGCCCCACATTGGCGGCCAGCACGTTCTCGATGCCCAGTATTTCAAGCGCATCGAGGCCCTCAACTACACGATGTTGCATGATGATGGCCAGCATGCACAAGATCTCGACAAAGCCGAGGTCGTCCTCATCGGCATCAGCCGGTCGTCCAAGACCCCGACCAGCATCTATCTCGCCAATCGCGGCATTCGCACCGCCAACATCCCGCTTGTCCCCGGCCTCGAACCGCCGGGCGAGCTTCTCAAGCTCGATCGCCCATTGGTGGTTGGGCTGCTCGCCAGCGCCGAGCGCATTGCCCAGATCCGCCGCAGCCGGCTCTTGAGCCTCAATGAAAACCGCGAGACTCTCTATGTCGACCGCGACGCCATCAATGCCGAACTGCTCGAGATGCGAAGGCTCTGCGCCCGCCATTCCTGGCCTGTCATCGACGTGACCCGCCGCTCGATCGAGGAAACCGCCGCTGCGGTGATTAATCTGCTTTCGGAGCGCCGGCCTGCGGTCCCCGAGATCGACAAGGCGTCACGGTCCGACGGAGAAACGCTGGCGTGACCCTCATCCTTGCCTCGACCAGCCCGATCCGGCGCCGTCTCCTGGCACAAGCCGGAATCGCGGTCGAATGCGTGCCGCCGACCACTGATGAAGCAGCGCTGCGCCGCGCCATGCCGCCGGATTGTCCCGCCGCCGCCATGGCCGAGAGCCTGGCCGCAGCCAAGGCGCTCTCGATATCGACCGGCCGGCCCGCCGCCCATGTCATCGGAGCCGACCAGGTTTTGGTGCTCGCCGGCGCGATACTCGTCAAGCCCGTCGATATCAGCGACGCGCGCCGCCAGCTCGCCATGTTGCGCGGACGGACCCACACGCTGGTCTCCTCGCTCGTCGTCACCCGCGATGATCGCCGTCTCGCCGTCATCACTGACCGTGCCGATCTCACCATGCGCGACTTCACCGACAGCTTCCTCGATCGCTATCTGGCCGCCGTCGGGCCTGAGATTACGAGCTCTGTCGGCGCCTATCGTCTCGAGGAGCAGGGCGCCCAGCTGTTCGAACGCATCGCTGGCGACTACTTCACCATTCTCGGTCTGCCCTTGCTGCCGCTCCTGTCGTTTCTGCGCGCCGAGCGGTTGATCCCGTCATGAGCCGAGCCCCGGAGCAGCCGCGCGCCGCGGTGATCGGCTGGCCGGTCGCCCATTCACGCTCGCCCATGATTCACAATTACTGGCTCGACCTTTACGGCATCCCCGGCCGTTATGATCGCATCGCCGTCGCGCCCGAACATCTTGCCGTCTTCATTGCCGGCTTTGCCGAACAGGGTCTGATTGGCTGCAACGTCACCGTGCCGCACAAGGAGCAGATAGCCCGCCTCGTCTCCATCGCCGATCCCGAGACCCGAAGGCTCGGCAGCGTCAACACGCTGTGGCTGGCGGACGGCACGCTCCTTGGCACCAGCACCGATGGCCATGGCTTCCTCGCCAGCCTGCGTCAGGCGGTTCCCGATTTCCATGCTTCCGAGCACGATGTCCTGGTCCTTGGGGCAGGGGGTGCAGCCCGTGCCATCGTCGCCGCGCTGCAATCGGCCTCAGCCCGGCGCATCCGCCTGGCCAACCGCACGGCCGAGCGGGCGCAGAGACTCGCCGACGACCTCGGTGCGCCGGTGGTGCCCGTTCCCTGGGCCGGCCTGCCCGATGCGCTCGCGGCCTCGAGCCTCCTCGTCAATGCCACCGCGCTCGGCATGACCGGCAAGCCGCCGCTTGCCGTCGATCTGTCGCCGCTGCCCAGCGACGCCATCGTTGCCGACATCGTTTACGCGCCGCTCGAGACCGAGCTCCTCAAAACGGCGCGGGCTCGCGGCCATCGCGCAATCGACGGGCTCGGCATGCTGCTCCATCAGGCGGTCCCCGGCTTCGAGCGCTGGTTCGGCCTTAAGCCCGAGGTCACGCCGGAGCTCAGGCGCCTGATCGTTCGCGACCTCGCGGGGTGACCAGGATGATGCTCGTCGCTCTCACCGGGTCGCTCGCCATGGGCAAGTCCGAGACGGCGCGGATGTTTGCCGAGCTCGGTTGCCCGGTGTTCGACGCCGACCTCGAGGTGCACCGGCTCTATGCCCAGGGCGGTGCCGCCGTGCCGGCCGTTGCCGCGCTTTTTCCGGCAGCGCTGGTCGATGGCGCCATCGATCGTGCCAGGCTTTCCGCTCTGCTGCTCGCCGACCCGGCCACGCTGCCGGAGCTCGAGTCCATCGTTCATCCGCTGGTGCGCGACGCCGAAGCGCGCTTCATCGAGGCCGCAAGCGCGGTTGAGCAGCCCTTCGTCGTCCTCGATATCCCGCTGCTCTTCGAGACTGGTCGCGACAGCGCCATGGACCGCATCGTCGTCGTCAGCGCCCCCGCCGAGATCCAGCGTCAGCGAGCCCTGGCGCGGCCCGGCATGACCGAGGCAAAGCTTGCTCGGCTGCTGGCGCGCCAGACCTCCGATGCCGACAAGCGGGCGCGCGCCGATTTCATTGTGGAAACCGGCCGCGGCCTCGACGATGCATTTGACCAGGTGCGGCGGATCGTGTCTCGATTGCGCGAGGAAGCGGACAGCGATTCGACCGGAGCTGATGCGCGAGATCGTCCTTGACACCGAGACCACCGGCCTCGAGCCCGACGAGGGTCACCGCCTCGTCGAGATCGGCGCCCTTGAGCTCGTGCGTCACATCCCGACCGGCCGTGTCTTTCACGTCTATTTGAACCCTGAGCGCCCGATGCCGCCGGACGCCTATGCGGTCCATGGCCTGTCCGACGACTTCCTGCGCACCCAGCCGCGTTTCGCCACCATTGCCGAGGCCTTCGAGGAATTCATCGGCGATGCTCCGCTGGTGATGCACAATGCCGGATTCGATTTCCGATTTCTCAATGCCGAGCTGGCCCGCCTCAACCGCTCCCTGCTCTTGCCGGAGCGCGTGCTCGACACCTTGGCCCTTGCCCGCCAGCGCCATCCGATGGGGCCGAACAACCTCGATGCGCTATGCCGCCGCTACGGCGTCGACAATTCCCAGCGCACCCGCCACGGCGCCCTGCTCGATGCCGAGCTCCTGGCCGAGGTCTATCTCGAGCTCATCGGGGGCCGTCAGACCGCGCTGGTCTTTGCCGAGCATCCGTCGATCATTGCCGCCCACACTGTTCAGCGCCTGCCGGTGCGGCCGCGCCCGAGTCCGCTTCCCGACCGGGTGACAGCCGACGAGCTTGCCGCCCATGCGGCCTTTGTCGCGACTCTCGGTCGTGCGCCATTGTGGGATCGCTGGCTTGCCGCCGACTCGACGAAACGGCTGGCCTCAGGCTGAGACCTTTCCTTCCGCCAGGCGCTTCTGATACATCCCGCCGAAATCGATCGGGTCGAGCATGAGCGGTGGGAAGCCGCCGCTGCGGGTGGCGTCCGCCAGGATCTGGCGGGCAAACGGAAACAGCATCCGCGGGCATTCGATGAGCACGATCGGATGGAGCGCGTCCTGAGGAATGTTCTCGAGCCGGAACACCCCGGCATAAAGCAGGTCGGCGGCGAAGATCACCTTGCCCTGGTGCGACGCCTTGGCGTCGAGATGAAGCTCGACCTCATAGTCGCTTCCCGCTTGGCCCAGCGGCTTGGCATTCACATTGACCGAAATGTTGATTTCGGGCTGGGCCTGAACCGTCATCGACGCCGGGGCGTTGGGATTTTCGAAGGAAAGATCCTTCAGATACTGGCCGAGAACCTTCATCGAAGGCTGCGCCTGGGGGCCTGCCGTGGGGCCGCCTGGCACCGCCGTGCCGCTGACCGCCGTGTTGGACCCGTTCGACTCCGGATTAGCCTTGATTTTGTTGTCCTGGGCCATCTCGATCCGCCTTTCTCGAGTCCCGGTGCGCCCTCAAGCCGGGCCGCAAGGTGGCTAACACGGCTGACCGGTGATCGCAAGCGCCCGACCCGCAACCATCATCTCAATCATCAGTTTGGAGTCTGAGGGTAGCTCCTATATAAAAGGGAAGATGTCTGCGCCATGAGGGTTCGGCTGCTTCCCCCTGCACGTCCTGGGAGAACCGGACACGGAAGGTGACGTAGCGCAATTGCAGGCAGGACCACCGACATGAGCCAACCTTTCGATCCCTTGAACCTTCTGATTCTCGGCATTGCCGTCGTCCTGCTGTTCAAGCTGCGCAGCGTGCTTGGAACCCGCACCGGCAACGAGCGCCGCTACGATCCGGTCCAGCGCCAGGAACAGCAGACCGACCTCAGGCGCGAGGACAATGTCATCCACATTCCCGGCCGCGAGCCGGCGCGCGGCGACAGCGACAATCCAGCCGCGGCGGCGACCCCGGTGTGGCAGGGCTATGCCGAGCCGGGCTCGGCCCTCGCCATCGGTCTCGAGAAGATCGCCGCCGCCGATCCCGGCTTTTCGCCGCGCTCGTTTCTCGAAGGCGCCCGCATCGCCTATGAGATGATCGTGCAGGCCTTCGCCGAGGGCGACAAGAAGGCGCTGAAGCCGCTGCTGTCCCGTGAGGTCTTCGACGGCTTCTCCGGCGTCATCGACGCCCGTCAGAGGAATGGCGAGACGCTGGAGAGCAAATTTGTCGGCCTCGACAATTCCGAGATCGTCTCCGCCGAGCTTGCCGGCAAAAAGGGGAGCGTGACGGTGCGCTTCATCGCCGACCTGATCTCGGCCACCCGCAACCGCGCTGGCGAGGTGATCGACGGCGACGCCGCAAAGGTGCGCCGGATCACCGACGTGTGGACGTTCGAGCGCGACGTCTCCTCGCGCGACCCCAATTGGCGGCTGATCTCCACCGAGGGCGTTGTGTGACGGCTTGCAGCGTCCTGCGGCGCTGCCTTCTGATCCCTGCGATTGTTGCCATGACGACGCCGTCCGCCGAAGCCGCGCCTCAAGTCCGACTGGCGCCGCTCACCTTCGCGATGATCGAAGGCTGGAGCAGCCATCCGGCCGCAGGAGCTGCGGCAGCGCTGCGTCGTTCCTGCCGCGAAATGATGACCGAGGGCCGCGGCTTCGTGCGGGCGCCGCGCTTTGCCGGCACGCCGACCGACTGGCAGGCCGCCTGCGGCGCCGCCGCGCATCTGCCGGAGGCCCTCGATGACGGCGCCATGCGCCGGTTCATCGAGGCCCATTTCGTCCCTTTCCTGGTTGAGGACGCCACCAGGCCGCAGGGCCTGTTCACCGGCTATTATGAAGCCTTGGCCCGCGGCAGCCGCCGCCGTCACGGGCCCTACCAGGTTCCGATCTACCGCAAGCCCGCCGATCTCGTTGGCTTCGACGGCGCGGTCGAGGCGCGGCTCGGTCTGCGCTACGGCCGCTATGTCGCAGGCGAGCCGCGCCCCTACTTCAGCCGCACCGAGATCGAGGACGGCGCGCTCGCCGGCCGCGGTCTTGAGCTTTTGTTCGTCGATTCCCCCATCGATGCGTTCTTCATCCACATCCAGGGCTCCGGACGGGTGGCGATGGACGACGGCAGCGTCGTCCGCCTCGCTTATGCCGCCAAGAGCGGGCGCCCCTACACCGCTATCGGCTCGGTGCTCTATGAGCGCGGCGCCCTCTCCCGCGACAACCTGTCGATGCAGGCCTTGCGCGACTGGCTCAAGGGCCACCCCGCCGAGACGCCGGAGGTGCTGCGCCGCAACCAGTCCTTCATCTTCTTTCGCGAGGTCTCGCTCGAGGATCCCGCGCTTGGGCCGCCGGGCGCCCAGCATGTCCAGCTGACACCGCGCCGGTCGCTGGCGATCGACCGTGCCTTCTGGGCCCTCGGCACGCCGGTCTGGCTCGACACTGCTGTCACCGTCCCCGGCTCCCCCGACCGGCCGTTTCGCACGCTGATGGTTGCCCAGGACACCGGCACAGCCATTCGCGGCGCCGCCCGCGGCGATGTCTTCTTCGGTGCCGACGGCGAAGCCGCGACCCTCGCCGGCTACATGAAAAGCCCCGGCCGCATGATCGTTCTGTTACCGAAACAACTGGCCGCAAGGCTGCAGCGGCAGGCTCCGTGACGACATGCGGCGGAAAGATCGCGAATTGTGGGATGCCGTCCGCGCGACGGTGACACCGCTGAAGCCCGCAACCCCTGTCGCGGCATCGTCCTCGCCGGCGGCCGAGCGGTTGCCCGAGCTGGTCGAGCCGCTCACCCATGCCCCGCCGCCACATGGCAGGCGGGCGCATGCGGCCCCTTCCGCGGCTGTGGCGGACAACAGCCTCGATCGCCGGACCCGCCAGCGCCTGTTGCGCGGCAAGGCCGAGATCGAGGCCCGCCTGGACCTTCATGGCGATACCGCCGAGGTCGCCTATGTAAGGCTGCGCGGCTTTCTCGAGGCGGCCCGTGCCAGGGGCTTGCGCCTGGTCCTCGTGATCACCGGCAAGGGCAGCGGCAGCTATGTCCGCCACACCCTCCACGGCCAAGCGCATTGGCATGCCCCCGAGCGCGAAGGGCGCTTGAGGCGCCTGTTGCCGCAATGGCTCGAGGAGTCGGAGCTCAAGGCCATGGTCGTCGCCTACCAGCCGGCCCACCCGCGCCATGGCGGCGGTGGTGCGTGGTATCTGCGGTTGAGAAAAGGCAGTAGGCAGTAGGCAATAGGGAAGAGCACCGCTCGCGGCCTATTGCCTATTGCCTATTGCCTACAGGATGAATTTCGACAGATCCGTGTTCCGCGCCAGCTCGCCGAGATGCGCCTCGACGAAGGCGCGGTCGATCGTCACCTGCTGGCCCGAGCGGTCGGTCGCGGTGAAGCTCACCTCGTCGAGCACCCGCTCCATGACCGTCTGCAGCCGGCGCGCCCCGATATTCTCGATGCTCTGATTGAGCTCGGCGGCGATCCGGGCAATGGCATCGATGCCGTCATCGGCGAATTCGAGGGTGACCCCCTCGGTCGCCATCAGCGCCGTATATTGCCGCACCAGATTGGCCTCGGGCTCGGTGAGGATCCGCCGGAAGTCCGTCTCGGTCAGCGCCTTGAGCTCGACCCGGATCGGCAACCGTCCCTGCAGCTCGGGCAGGAGGTCCGAAGGCTTGGCGATGTGAAAGGCGCCCGAGGCGATGAACAGGATGTGGTCGGTCCTGACCGGCCCATGCTTGGTGCTGACCGTCGTGCCCTCGATCAGCGGCAGAAGATCGCGCTGCACCCCCTCGCGGCTCACATCCGCGCCGTGCCGTTCCGAGCGGGCGCTGATCTTGTCGATCTCGTCGATGAACACGATGCCGCTGTTCTCCACCGAATCGATTGCCTCATGCACGATCTGGTCATTGTCGAGCAGCTTGTCGCTCTCCTCCTGCAGCAGCACCTCGTGGCTCGCCTTGACCGTCATGCGCCGTGTCTTGGTGCGCTGGCCGAAGGTCTTGCTCAGCATCTCGGAGAGATTGATCATGCCCACCGATCCGCCGGGCAGGCCCGGAATGTCGAACGCCGGAATGCCGCCGGTATCGGCGACCTGGATCTCGATCTCCTTGTCGTCGAGCTCGCCTGTCCTGAGCTTGCGCTGAAACGCCTCGCGGGTGGCGGCCGAGGCCTGCGACCCGACCAGCCCGTCGAGCACCCGCCGCTCGGCATTGAGATGCGCCTCCGCCTCCACATCCTTGCGACGGGCCGTCCGCACATTGGCGATGCCGGCCTCGAGCAGGTCGCGGATGATCTGCTCGACATCGCGCCCGACATAGCCGACCTCGGTGAACTTGGTTGCCTCGACCTTGATGAAGGGAGCGTTCGCCAGCCGCGCCAGCCGCCGAGCGATCTCGGTCTTGCCGACCCCGGTCGGGCCGATCATCAGGATGTTCTTGGGCATCACCTCCTCGCGCAAGCCCGCCTCGAGCTGCTTGCGTCGCCACCGGTTGCGCAGCGCTAT
Source organism: Aestuariivirgaceae bacterium (assembly GCA_036265615.1). Classification (GTDB taxonomy): domain Bacteria; phylum Pseudomonadota; class Alphaproteobacteria; order Rhizobiales; family Aestuariivirgaceae; genus DATAFF01. The sequence continues at coordinate 5,983 of DATAOT010000015.1, read as the reverse complement.
TGCGACGGCGCGCTTGGCCTCCCGCTGCCCGACAATGTGGCGATCGAGCTCCGAGACGATTTCACGCGGCGAGAAGTCGGTCATTCGGGTTTCCCGGTTTCGAGGCTTTCGACCACCAGCTTGTCATTGGTGAAGACGCAGATCTCGGCGGCGATGGCCATCGCCCGACGCGCGATCGTCTCTGCGTCGAAGGTGCTCTCGGCGAGCGCCCGGGCCGCCGCCAGCGCGTAATTGCCGCCTGAGCCGATTGCCACGATGCCGCGTTCCGGCTCGAGCACGTCCCCGGTGCCCGTGAGCACCAGGCTGACTTGCCGGTCGACCACGATCATCATGGCTTCGAGCCGCCTGAGATAGCGGTCGGTCCGCCAGTCCTTGGCCAGCTCGACACAGGCCCTGGTGAGCTGCATCGGGTGCTGCTCGAGCTTGCCTTCCAGCCGTTCGAACAGGGTCAGCGCGTCCGCCGTGGCGCCGGCGAAGCCGGCAATGACCTGCCCCCCGGCCAGCGGCCTGACCTTCCTGGCATTGGCCTTGATGATCGTATTTCCGACACTGACCTGGCCGTCGCCGGCCACCACCACGCTTCCTCCCTTGCGGACCGACAGGATCGTGGTTCCGTGCCAGGCCGGCGCTGCGGCATTCGTGCTCATCCATGCCTCCGCCACGAACAGGCTGATTTAGGCGCCCTGAGTGTTAAGCACAATAGTGGCCGCATGCTCCAAAGGGGAGAGTGGCCACTGCCCCGGCCGCCTGCTAAAAGGGCGCCCGGATTGCTGGAATGATCAGGGAACAGCCATGCGCAACGGCCGGGTCGAACGGCGCACCAGGGAGACCGAGATCACCGTCGAGCTTCAGCTCGACGGCCGCGGCGTTCACGAAATATCCACCGGGATCGGCTTTTTTGATCACATGCTCGAGCAGCTGTCCCGCCATTCCCTGATCGACATCGCCTTGCAGGCCAGGGGCGACCTCCAGGTCGACATGCACCACACCGTCGAGGACACCGGCATTGCCCTTGGCCAAGCCTTGGCGGCGGCGCTCGGCGACCGGATCGGCATCTTCCGCTATGGCCAGTGCGATCTGCCGATGGATGAAGCCTTGACGCGCTGTGCCCTCGATCTCTCCGGCCGCGGCTATCTCGTCTGGAAGGTTGCCTTTTCGCGGCCGCTCATCGGCGAGATGGAGACCGAGCTGTTTCGCGAGTTCTTCCGGGCGTTGGCGATGAACAGCGGCATGACGCTGCACATCGAGTCGCTTTACGGATCGAACAATCACCATATTGCGGAAACCTGTTTCAAGGCGCTCGCACGGGCGCTGCGCATGGCGGTCGAGATCGATCCGCGGCAGCCTTCCGCCATTGCTTCCACCAAGGGCACGCTGACGGGGTAGGGCCATGACTTTGCATTTCTATTCGGTTCATGCCGAGCCGTGGCATCCCGCAACCACGCCGAAGGGGGCCGATCGCACGGTCATGGTGAAGGACGGCTTCTCCTGGCCGGCCTTCCTGATCACGCTGCCTTGGCTCCTCTGGCAGCGCATGTGGATCGTGCTGGTGTTTTATCTCGCGGTGGTTCTCGGCCTCGGCGCGCTGTCGGAATTCGGCCAGCTGTCGGATCGGGTCACGACCATCCTGTCCTTTCTCATCGCCCTGATCCTTGGCTTCGAGGGCAACAGCTTGCGGCGTTGGACGCTGAGGCGCCGCGGCTTCGAGGAGATCGGCGAGGTTGCCGCCGATACCGCGCAGGCCGCCGAGATGCGCTTCTTCGAAAACCAGGGTCGCCGCCCGGCCGAAGGGACCCTGCCATGACCGTTGCCATCGTCGATTACGGCTCGGGCAATCTTCGCTCGGCATCGAAGGCGATCGAGCGGGCTGCCGCCACCCGCGCCGATCACCAGCCGATCGTGGTCACTGCCGATCCCGAGGCGGTCCGGCGTGCCGAGCGCATCGTGCTTCCCGGCGTCGGCGCCTATCGCGACTGCCGCGACGGGATCGCCGCCATCCCCGGCATGATGGAGGCGCTGGACACCGCCGTGCGCACGCGTGGCCGACCCTTTCTCGGCATCTGCGTCGGCATGCAGCTGATGGCGACGAGCGGCCACGAGCACGAGACCACGCCGGGCTTCGACTGGATTGCCGGCGAGGTCCGGCGCCTCGATCCTGCCGATCCGACGCTCAAGATCCCCCATGTCGGTTGGAACGCCCTCGCGCTCGCGAGGCCGCATCCCTTGCTCGCGGGTCTCGGCATCGAAGGCGGCGGCCAGCACGCCTATTTCGTCCATTCCTATCGTCTCGTTCCCGAGGACTCCGGCGACATGCTTCTCATGACCGACTATGGCGGCACCCTCACCGCCATGGTGGCCCGCGACAACATGGCCGGCACCCAGTTCCACCCGGAGAAAAGCCAGGCGTTCGGGCTTGGCCTTCTCGCGAACTTTCTCGCTTGGCGGCCATGATCCTGTTTCCTGCCATTGACCTCAAGGATGGCCGCTGCGTTCGGCTGCGGCGCGGCGACATGCAGGCCGCAACCATCTACCCGCAAAGCCCGGCCGCGCAGGCCAGGGCCTTCGCGGATCAGGGCTTCGCCTGGCTTCATGTCGTCGACCTCGATGGGGCGGTGGCGGGTCGTCCGGTCAATATCGAGGCTGTCACGGCGATCCTGTCGGCGGTGACCATCCCGGTGCAGCTTGGCGGCGGCATCCGCGATCTCGCCACCCTCGCCAGCTGGCTCGCGGCCGGGGTGACGCGGGTCATCCTCGGCACCGCGGCCTCGCGTGATCCCGATTTCGTGCGCGAGGCCTGCCGCGCCTTCCCCGGCCGGGTCGCCGTCGGCATCGATTCGCTGAACGGCACCGTCGCAGTCGAGGGCTGGGCGCGCTCGCTGCCTGTTTCGGCCGTCGAGCTTGCCAGCCGCCAGTCGGATCTCGGAGTGGCTGCCATCATCCACACCGACATTGCCCGCGATGGGGTCTTGCAGGGGCTCAACATCGCCGCCACGCTCGAGATGGCCCGCGCCACATCGGTGCCGGTGATCGCCAGCGGCGGCCTTGCCTCGCTCGCCGACATCGAGCGGCTCGCCGAGCCGGACTGCGCCGGTCTCGCGGGCGCGATCTGCGGTCGCGCCCTCTATGAGGGGCGGATCGATCCCGAAGCTGCGCTCGCCATCCTGCGCAAGTCAGAAAGCCGCGAGCATGCTTAAGGTTCGCGTCATTCCCTGCCTCGATGTCAAGGACGGCCGTGTCGTCAAGGGAGTCCGCTTTGTCGATCTCAAGGATGCCGGCGACCCGGTCGAGATTGCCAAGGCCTATGACGCCGCCGGTGCCGACGAGCTGTGCTTTCTCGACATCACCGCGAGCCACGAGGATCGCGGCATTCTGCTCGACGTGGTCCGCCGCACCGCCGACCAGTGCTTCATGCCGCTCACCGTAGGTGGCGGGGTGCGCAGCCTCGTGGACATCCGCAATCTGCTGCTCGCCGGCGCCGACAAGGTGTCGATCAACACCGCCGCCATCAGCGAGCCTGAGCTCGTCGCCGAGGCTTCGCGCAAATTTGGCGCCCAGTGCATCGTGGTCGCGATCGATGCCAAGCGCGTGCCGGGAGCTGCGGCTGCGGCGCCGCGTTTCGAGCTCTTCACCCATGGCGGCCGCCGGCCGGCCGGGCTCGATGCGGTGGACTTCGCCAGGAAGGTGGCGGCGCTCGGCGCCGGCGAGATCCTCCTGACCTCCATGGACCGCGACGGCACCGGCGAGGGCTTCGACATCGAGCTCACCCGCTCCGTTGCCGACGCCGTAGGCATCCCGGTGATCGCCAGCGGCGGCGTCGGTAGCCTCGATCATCTGATCGCCGGCGTGCGCGACGGTCATGCCTCGGCGGTGCTCGCTGCCTCGATCTTCCATTTCGGCACCCACACCATCGCCGAAGCCAAGGCTCGCATGGCGGCGGCCGGAATTCCCGTCCGGCTGACGGGCGACCCGTCCTGGCAGGCCTCCCTCGATCCCGAGCGCCTTGCCGTGCTCGACGGCCTGGTGCGCATCATCCGCCAGCGTCGCACGGCCTCGCCGGATGAGTCCTATACCGCCAAGCTGCTCGCCGAAGGGGTGGAGAAATGCGCCAAGAAGGTCGGCGAGGAGGCCGTCGAGACGGCGCTCTCGGCCATGGCCGGCGACCGTCTGCGGATCGCCGAGGAGGCGGCGGATCTGACCTATCATCTGCTGGTGCTGCTTGAAGCGACCGGCACGCCCCTTGCCGCCGTTCTCGATGTCCTGGCGAGCCGCGCAGGGATTGGCGGCCTCGAGGTCAAGGCCTGGCGCAAAAAGGTCTGACCCGCATGACCAAGCCGGCGCATGAGCTGTCACCTTATCGCGTGTTCTCGCGCACCGAATGGGCGGCCTTGCGCGCTGATACGCCGCTGACGCTGACCCATGCCGACCTCGACGAATTGAAGAGCCTCAATGACCGCATCAATCTCGACGAGGTGGTGACCATCTACCTGCCGCTGTCGCGCCTGCTCAATCTCTATGTCCGTGCCACCCAGAAGCTCTATTCCGCGACCCAGCGCTTCCTCGGCAGCGATGGCGTCAAGGTCCCCTATATCATCGGCATGGGCGGGAGCGTCGCCGTCGGCAAGAGCACGACTGCCCGCATCCTGCAGCGGCTGCTGGCGCGTTGGCCGACCACGCCCAAGGTCGACCTCGTCACCACCGACGGCTTCATCCTGCCCAACGCCGTGCTCGAGCGCGAAGGCCTGATGAACCGCAAGGGCTTCCCCGAAAGCTATGATCTGCCGCTGTTGCTGCGCTTTCTCACCGAGATCAAGGCTGGCATGCATGCCGTCTCGGCGCCGGTCTATTCGCATCTCACCTACGACGTGGTGCCCGACGAGCACGTCGTCGTCGACCGGCCGGACATCCTGATCGTCGAGGGCCTGAATGTGCTCCAGACCGGCCGGCCGCCCCGCGACGGCATGGCGATCCCCTTCGTCTCCGACTTCTTCGACTTCTCGATTTATCTCGATGCCGAGGTCGATGTCCTGCGCACCTGGTATATCGACCGCTTTTTCTCGTTGCGCGAAACCGCCTTCAAGGACCCGCGCTCATACTTTCACCGCTATGCCGAGCTGTCGGACGAGGAGACCCGCCGCACCGCCACCCGCATCTGGGAGACGATCAACCTCGTGAATTTGCGCGAGAACGTGCTGCCGACCCGCCACCGCGCCGATCTCATCCTGCACAAGATGGCCGATCACGCCATCAACGCCGTGCAGTTGCGCAAGCTCTGAGCGCCTAGCCGATCTGGCAGGCGACCCCGGTGCCCTGCAGCCCGCAATAACCGCGCGGGTTCTTGGCGAGATATTGCTGATGATAGTCTTCGGCGAAGTAGAACGGTCCGGCGGCCGCGATCTCGGTCGAGATCCGGGCATAGCCCGACTTGCCGAGCGCCTTGCCGTAGCTCTCCCTGGCAGCCTCGGCCTCCTGGCGCTGGCTGTCGCTCGTCCAATAGACGGCCGAGCGGTATTGCGTCCCGACGTCGTTGCCCTGGCGCATCCCCTGGGTCGGGTCATGTGCCTCGAAGAAGATTCTCAGCAGCTCCTGGTAGCTGACCTGCTTCGGGTCGTAGACGACCATCACGGTTTCGGCGTGGCCGGTCCGTCCGCTGCACAGCTCCTCATAGGTCGGATTGGGGGTCTCGCCCCCCATGTTGCCCACCGCCGTGACCCACACGCCCGGCACCGTCCAGAACAGCCGCTCGGCGCCCCAATAGCAGCCAAGCGCGAAATAGGCGATTTGCAACCCCTCAGGATACGGTCCCTTCAGCGGCCGGTCGTTCACGAAATGGGTCTCGGCCGTCGCGATCGGTTCGGTCCTGCCGGGAAGCGCCTGGCCTGGCTCAGGCTTTGTCAGCGACTTTCGCGCGAGTGAGAACATGGCGGGCCCTCCTTGATCTGGCGCTTATGTGGATCCCGACCCCGCCACTTGCAAGTCGGGAGAC
>DATAOT010000014.1:0-44340 GCA_036265615.1 Aestuariivirgaceae bacterium | reverse complement strand
GAGATCTGGCGGCCGTAATCGGGTTCGCCGCGGTGGGTGGCGCGCCGGTAGCTGAAGAAGCGCTGCTCCTCGGTGTAGGTGCAGGCTTCTATGGTCTCGACCCGCTTCAGACCCAGAGCTTCGAGCCGATAAGCGGCATAGGCCTGTAGATCGAAGCGGTAATGGAGCGGCCGGTCGGCCGCGATGAAGAAGCGGGCATTGCCGGGCTCGCTCGCCACAAAGCGGTCGCGGAATTCCTCACCGACCTCATAGGCGGCCCGGCCGATCGCCGGCCCGATGGCGGCAACGATATGGTGGCGGTGGCCGCCAAGTCGCTCGATCTCGTCGACAGTCGATTCGAGCACCCGGCCGATCGCGCCCTTCCAGCCGGCATGGGCGGCGGCAACGATGCCCACCGTGGTGTCTGCCATGAGGACCGGAGCACAGTCAGCGGTGAGGATGGCGGCGGCAATTCCGGGGCGACGGGTGACAATGGCATCGCCCTTGGGCCTTGCATCCTCGTCCCAGGGCTCGGTGGCGTGGATGACGATGTCGCTGTGGAGCTGGTGAACCGTGATCAGATTTGCGGGCTCGGCACCGACCGCCTCGGCGACCGACCGGCGGTTGCGGCGCACCGCAGCGCGGTCGTCATTGGAGCCGAGCCCGCAATTGAGCGAGGCGTAGAGGCCCTGCGAATGGCCGCCCTGGCGGGTGAAGAAGCCGTGGCGCACCCCAGCGATCTGTCGCAGTCCGGCAGCCTCGATCATGGCTCACCCCGAGTAAAGGGAAATGGCGGCGGCAGGTCGGGATGACCGGCGCCGAGGACCTTGAAGAGGTGCCCCATCTCTCCGGCGGCTGCAAGCCTTGCCGCCGCTTCGGCGATGGCAGCCCGGGCGGCGGGGGGTTGACCGCGCCCAAGGGCCGCAACCCGGGCGGGGAGCCCCATGGCACCAAGAAAGCTTCCCTGATCCATCGCGGAATAGACATGGGCACCGGCCCGGCGCAGGCAGGCCGCGAGGGCGGCGAAATCGACATGGGCGGTGATGTCGACCTCGCCCGGCCGGTCCAGGAGATCGGCCCGGCGATGGCCGGCGACCGCCTGCAGCGTGTCGCCTGCGGCCGATGACAGATGGCCATAGTCGATGACGAGGGCGAAAGAGGGTGCGGCGCTCAGACGGGCACCCAGGGCTTCGGCGAGCTGGCAGCGGGCAGGCGAAATCTCGGCAATGGCTCCTTCCGCCGCCGCTCCGGCCCAGGCTCCGACGAGGCGGTTGTCGACCGGGTCGGGTGCGAGGCCGAGCCCGAGATTGCCGTCCTGATCGATCCCGACCACGCGTTCGTGCCATCTGCCGTCACGGCGTTGGAGCTGCCGGATGGGGATGGCATCGAAGAACTCATTGGCAATGAGGATCATCGGGCCGGCCGGAATCGTATCGAGGCCGGCATGCCAGTCGATCGGCTGGCACGCTGCGGCAAGGGTCTGGCGCTGCGTCTCCGCAAGGAGAGGACTCGAGTCGACGAGATGGATGCGCAAGGCCGCTTCAAAGGCGGGGGCGATGCGGCAGGCGCGCAGGAGATCGGCCATCAGCGTGCCGCGGCCAGGACCAAGCTCGACAAGGCGGACCGGATCGGGACGGCCCATGACCTCCCAGGCGGCGATGCACCAGACGCCGATCAGTTCGCCGAAGATCTGCGACACCTCGGGCGCGGTGACGAAGTCGCCCTGCCGACCGAAGGGCATCCGGGCCATGTAGTAGCCATGGCGCGGGTGAGCGAGGCAGAGCATCATGAAGCGATCGATGGTCATCGGACCATCGGCGATGACAAGCTCCCTGATGATGGCTTCAAGCGGGGTCATGCCACCTTGAGCGCGCGATGGATCAACCAGATGCCGATCACCATGAGCGGCACGGACAGGAGCATGCCGGCGGTGAGAAAGCCGATCACCGGCCCGATCTGGGCATCGGGCTCGCGAAAGAACTCGACGAAGAACCGGGCGAGACCGTAGCCCAGAGCAAAGATGCCGGCGACAAGGCCCGGCCGAACCAGGGCATGATAACGGTCGGTGGCGATCTTGATCACGATAAACAGGACAAGCCCTTCGAGCAGCGCTTCATAAAGCTGGCTCGGATGGCGCGGCTCAGGCCCGCCATTGGGAAAGACCATGGCCCAGGGTACGGATGTCGGCCGGCCATAAAGCTCGCCATTGATGAAATTGGCGAGCCGCCCCAGCCCGAGGCCGATCGGCACGCCGGTTGCGGCGAGATCGAGCAGGCGGTCGAGACCGATGTCCTGGTGACGCGAATAGAGCCACGAGGCGACGATGACGCCGAGAAAGCCGCCATGGAACGACATGCCGCCATGCCAGACCTCGAGGATGGCGAGCGGGTGGCTCAGATAGTGCGGCAGATTATAGAACAGCACGTAGCCGAGCCGGCCGCCGACCACGACGCCCAATGTGGCCCACAGCAGGAAATCGTCGAGCTGCTGCGGCGTCACCGGCGGGCCGGCGGCTCCCCAGAGTTCGAGGCGGCGGACCAGGCGCTTGGCGTATGCGAGGGCCAGCAGCAGGCCGAACACATAGGCGAGCGCGTACCAGCGGACCGCCAGCGGGCCGATCGAGAAGGCGACGGGGTCGATGTCGGGAAAGGGCAGAACGTACAACGGCGGCATGGCGCGGCGACACTGGCCTCAAGCGGGTATTCGGTCAAGCGGCCCCGATCCGGCCTTGAATGGCGCGGAGCTGTGACATAGTTGTCAAGAGGCCGACGGTCTCAGAAAGGACCACCGAAATGACCACGACCTCATCGCGTTTCTTCGACGAGATCGCCAAGCTGATGAACAGCGCCGCGGGAGCGGCGCAAGGGGTGCGCCGCGAGATCGACACGCTGGTCAAGGCGCAGGTCGAACGGGTGCTCAACGAGCTCGAGGTGGTGAAGCGGGAGGAATTCGACGCCGTCAAGGAGATGGCAAGCCGGGCGCGCGAGGAGAACGACCGGCTGCTCGGGCGCATCGCGGAGCTCGAACGGCGAGTCGGCGGGACGACCGGATCGGCCGAGCCCGCCTCGCAGGCACAATCCACGACTCCGCCGAGTGCGGCACCGCCGCCGTTCCCGGCAAGCGAGTCCGGGTCGAGCGGGACACCGCAGAACCGGGCCTAAAAGAGCACAGAAGACGCGTTACACACCCGACAAACTCGATGTCGGGTCTTGATGCGCGACTCGCGATTGGGCAATTTCTGTCTGGTGGCTAGGGCATTGATTCGGGTGGCCAATCGGGGAGCCTCCCTTTCGGTCCCTGCCTCCTCGATATCACTTAATGGCGGGGGCCTGCGGGCACCGCGGGGGGAACAAAAATGACGGCTGCTGCCCCTTTGCTCGTCGAGGACACGCCCAATCCCATCGACAAGATCGAACACCTGGCGTCGCGCCACGACTGGTTCGTCGACCGGCCGGCCGACGACGAGGTCAACATGATCGTCGCCGGGGGCTGGAGCGACCTTCATGTCAGCATCAACTGGCGGGAAGATCTCGAAGGGCTGCACATCGCCTGCTCGTTCGATCTCAAGGTTCCCTCGAACCGCCGGGGCGAGGTCGCCCGGCTGGTCACGCTGATCAACGAGCAGCTCTATTTCGGTCATTTCGACCTGTGGGCAACCGAGGGCACGCTGCTGTTCCGCAACGGGCTGCTCCTGACCGGCGGGGCGCAGGCGACGGAGGCCCAGTGCGAGGCGCTGATCGATCTGGCGCTCGATGCCTGCGAGCGCTATTTTCCAGCCTTCCAATTCGTGATCTGGGCCGGCAAGGGCGCCGATGACGCGATGCGGTCGTGCCTGATCGAAACCATGGGGGAAGCATGAAGCTGCCGCTTGCCGGCACGCTCGCATTGATCGGTGCCGGCAAGATGGGCGGTGCCCTGCTCGAGGGATGGCTCAGGCAGGGGATCGATCCCAGGCAGGTCGTGGCCTTCGATCCGCATCCGCCGCCCGAGGTCGCGGCAGTGCTCAACGAGCGCAACATCCGCCACAATCCCGATGCGGCAGCGCTCGAGCCGCCGGAAGTGGTGCTCGTCGCCGTCAAGCCGCAATTCATGGACGAGGCGCTGATGCAGGCCAAGCCGCTGGCCCGGCATCGGCCGCTCGTGATATCGGTGGCCGCAGGAAAGACCATCGCCACCTTCGAGCAGTGGTGCGACGGCGATGCGCCGGTGGTGCGCGCCATGCCGAACACCCCGGCAGCGGTCGGCCGGGGCATCACGGCCATGGTGGCGAACAGCCAAGTCGATGCGGCGCAGCGGGCGCTCGCCCTGGCGCTGCTGTCGGCGGTCGGCGAGGTGGTGCCGCTCGAAGAGGAAGCTCTGCTCGACGCCGTGACGGCGGTCTCGGGGTCGGGCCCGGCCTATGTGTTTTACCTCACCGAATGCCTGGCCGAAGCCGGCCGGGCGATCGGGCTCGATGAGGCGCTGGCGGTGAAGCTGGCGCGGGCCACCGTGGCCGGAGCCGGCGAGCTGATGCGCCAGAGCGGGCTTGCGGCCGACGTGCTGCGGCAGAACGTGACCTCGCCCAAGGGAACCACCCAGGCGGCCCTCGAGGTGCTGATGGCAGCCGACGGCCTCGCGCCGCTGATGCGGCGGGCGGTTGCGGCGGCGCATCGGCGTTCGAAGGAGCTGGGAAAGACGTGAGCAGTGAGATAGTGAATAGCGAGTAGCGGGCGGGCAGTGCCTCGGCTCGCACCACTCACTATTCACGACTGACTTCCGCCATGACCAATGACGCCTCAAACAACGACAGAATCCTGGACGCGGCGCTCAGGCTCGCCGCCGACCGACGGTGGACCGAGATCACGCTGCGCGACATCGCGGCGCAGGCGGGTCTCAGCCTTGCCGAGCTCAATGAAGCGGTGGCATCGCGTGCTGCGATCCTGTCGCTGTTCAACCGCCGGATCGACCAGCGCATGCTCGCTGCCCTCGACCAGGACCCCGTCGCGGGCGATGCGCATGACCGGATCTTCGAGGTCCTGATGCGCCGGCTCGAGGTGATGGCACCCTATCGCGCGGCGGTCGCCAGCATCATCTCCGATCCCTCGACGCTTCTCGACGATCCGCCCGAGACGGCAAGCTCGCTCGGGCGAAGCCTGGGCTGGGTGCTGGCGGCCGCCGGCCTCGAGGACAGCGGCAGCCGCGAGATGATCAAGCGGCTGGGTCTTGCCGCGATCTACCGGCGGGTGCTCGGCGTGTGGGTCGAGGACGACGATCCGGGCCTCGCACGCACCATGGCGACGCTCGATCGGGCTTTGAGGGATGGCGAAACCTGGCTCAAGCGCCTGGCACCGGCGCTGTCGCTCGCCGGCGCGGTGGGAAGCGCGGCGCGGGCGGTGATGCGAGGCCGGCGGCGGCCTGCCGCATGAGCGATGATCGCCGCATGGCCGAGACCATCGCCTTCAGCGATTTCCTCAAGGTCGACATCCGGGTGGGCACGGTGATCGCCGCCGAACCCTATCCGGAAGCGCGCAAGCCGGCGATCAAGCTCACGGTCGATTTCGGGCCTAAGATCGGCGTCAAACGCTCCTCGGCCCAGCTCACGCGCCATTATACGCCGCAATCGCTGATCGGCCGGCAGGTGGCCGGGGTGATCAATTTCCCGCCGCGCCAGATCGGCAGGTTCCTGTCGGAGGTGCTCATCCTCGGGTTCCCCGACGACAGCGGCGAGGTGGTGCTGGTGGCCGTGGAACGGCCGGTTCCCAATGGCGGGCGACTCTTTTAGGGAATAGGCAATAGGCAATAGGCAATAGGCAGTGAGTGGTATTTTTGCCTATTGCCTACTGCCTATTGCCTACTGCCTCCTAATCGATATGGAGAATGTAGCCGGCGCCGCGCACCGTCTGGAGATAGACGGGCACCGCCGGATCGTCCTCGATCTTACGACGCAGCCGGTTGATCTGGACATCGACGCTGCGGGCGTTCTCCTCGCTGCCGCCGACCGCAAGCTCGCCGCGGGCGACCGCCTGCCCGGCACGCTGCGCCAAAAGCCGCAGCATGTCGCGCTCGCGCGATGACAGACGGACCAGCTCCTCGCCGCGCCTGAGCTCGCCGCGCGCCAGGTTGAACCGGCAGCGGCCGAAGCGCACCTCCTCGGCGAGCGAGGGCGCGTGCGGCTTGCGCTTGAGGATCGAACGGATCCGCAACAACAGCTCGCGCGGATCGAAGGGCTTGGAGAGATAATCGTCGCTGCCGGCCGACAGACCGCGGATGCGGTCCTCGGCATCGGCGAGAGCCGACAGGATCAGGATCGGCATCTCGCTGTTCTCGTCGCGAAGCTTGCGGGTGAGCTCGAGGCCGGATTCGCCCGGCATCATCACATCGACGACGGCGAGATCGAAGGCGAGGCCGCGCATGCGCTCGCGCGCTTCGGCGGCGCTGGCGGCGGCGCTCACCCGAATGCCGTTGGCCGATAGGAAGCTCTGGATCAGCTCGCGGATGCGGCGGTCGTCATCGACCACGAGGACATGGGGCGGATTGGTCTCGGCCGTCATGATCGGCCTCGCCGCGGCGCGGTCAGGCGCCCGACCTTGTCGCGCGCCGCCCGGTCGACGAGCTTGCCGAGCACGCGGCGGTACTGGCCATGCTCGGGCTCGCCGGCCTCGATCAGCGCCTGACGGATGCGGGCGATCTGCGGGGCCATCAACGAGGCATGGAGCTCAGCACCCTCCGGGGTAAGGAACAAAAGGCGCTGCCGCCTGTCGTCCTCGCCTTCGAGCTGATGGACGAACTGCTTCTCGATGAGCTCGCGCAGCACGCGGCCGAGGCTCTGCTTGGTGATGCGCAGGATGTCGAGCAGCTCCTGCACCCGGATGCCCGGATTGCGTCCGACAAAATGGAGGACGCGATGATGGGCCCGGCCGAAGCCGTAGGCGGCGAGCAGCCGGTCGGGATCGGAGACGAAATCGCGATAGGCGAAGAACAGGAGCTCGATCAGCTCGATGATGTCCTGGTCGGCCGCCGGCTCCTCGCTCGAGGCTGCCGCCGCCTGGGACGAAGCGGTCTGCAAGGCCCGGGTGGTTACGTCAGTCATATTGACATATCCTAACCCGGCCAGTAGCTTTTGCAACCCGGCGGAAATACCACAAGCACCTGCAATCCCCCGCAACCTGCTGTTGCGAGGGGTCCCCGTCCGGTCCTCAGGAGGTCAGAATGTCGGTTGTTCCCTACGATCAGCGCGAAGGCGTGATTTGGCTCAATGGGGAGTTCGTGCCGTGGGCCGATGCCAAGGTCCATGTGCTGACTCACGGGCTGCATTACGCCTCGGCGGTGTTCGAGGGCGAGCGCGCCTATGGCGGGGAGATCTTCAAGCTGCGTGAGCATACCGACCGGCTGTTCGCCTCGGCCGAGATGCTCGACATGGTGATCCCCTACACGGTCGAGGAGATCGACGAGGCCTGCCGCGAGACGCTGCGCCGGCAGGGCTTCAGCGATGCCTATGTGCGGCCCATCGCGTGGCGCGGCTCGGAAATGATGGGCGTGTCGGGCCAGGCCAACCGCATCAATGTGGCGATCGCGATCTGGCAGTGGCCGGCTTATTTCGATCCGGCCCATCTCGACAAGGGCATCAAGCTCGACATCGCGGAATGGCGCCGGCCCGATCCGCGGACGGCGCCGTCGAAAGCCAAGGCGGTCGGCCTCTACATGATCTGCACGCTGTCCAAGCATGCGGCCGAGCGCAAGGGCTATGCCGATGCGCTGATGTATGACTGGCGCGGGCGGGTCGCGGAATGCACCGGCGCCAACATCTTCTTCGTCAGCAATGGCGAGCTGCACACCCCGACGCCCGACTGCTTCCTCGACGGGATCACCCGGCGCACGGTGATCGACCTCGCCCGGCGCAGGCAGGTCAAGGTTCACGAGCGGGCCATCATGCCGGAAGAGCTTGCCGGCTTCGAGCAGTGCTTCATCGTCGGAACCGCGGCGGAGGTCACCCCGGTGGGAGAGATCGGACCGCACCGCTACGCCGTCGGCGATCTGGTGCGGGCGCTCAGGGCCGATTACCTGTCCGAGGTTCAACCCAAGGCAGCAGCCGCCGCGTGAGGTGCCAAGGCTCGCGGCGAAACGCGGAAGCCTTGCCTCAGATAGCGGGGCCGCTATCCTGACCGGAGGATGGGAGAGCGTTCGGGAGGGCCAGCGGAATGACGTCCACAACGATGCGGTTTTCCGCCATCGTGCTGATTCTGCTTGGCTTTTCTCTGGCAGGCAGCGGCGGTGCGCTGGCAGTCGGCAACGAGAAAGTGGCGCATGAGATCGAAGCCATCATCAAGAATGGCGAGGGCAACATCGGGTCGGAGCGCGACGACCAGCGGCTGGTTCAGGTCTACACCTTCTATTTCGACCGCGATTTCAAGCCGGTCTGGACCCGCGATGCCGGCGCCAAGAGCAAGGCGCGCGAGCTCCTGTCGATCATGAAGCGAGCCGAGGAGCAAGGGCTCGATCCGGCCTGGTACCGGGTGCGCGAGATCGACGACCTGATCGACGAGACCGATCCGCGGGGCCTGGCCGAGCTCGACATGCTGATCACCCGAGCGTTCATCGACTATGCCCGCGACCTGCAGAAGGGACGGGTGTCGCCGTCCGAGGTCGACAGCGAGAACGCCACCGCGCCGCTCGAGATCGGGGCGGCCACGCTGCTCGACGGCGCCGAGCAGGCGGAGAACATCGAAGCCTATGTGCAGACGCTCGAACCGGCATCGGACCGCTACGAGCGCATGCGCACCAAGCTTGGGGAACTGCGCAAGATAGAAGCCAATGGCGGCTGGCCCATGATCCCGGCCGGCGCGTCGCTCAAGCCGGGCGGCAGCGACGGACGGCTGCCGGTGATCCGCGACTATCTGGTGATGACCGGCGATCTCGATGCGGCAGACCGCACCGCCGGCGATCGCTATGACGCCAAGGCGGCGGCGGCGGTCAAGCGCTTCCAGGAACGGCACGGCCTCGCACAGGACGGGGTGGTGGGCGGGACAACGCTCCAGGAGATGCAGGTGCCGGTCGACCGGCGCATCCGGCAGATGGAAGTGAACATGGAGCGGCGCCGGTGGATGAACCGCGATCCAGGCGAGCTCTACATCTTCGTCAATCTGGCGGATCAGTATCTCAAGGTCGTCAAGGACGAGAAGACGATCCATACGGCGCTGCTGGTGGTGGGCAAGCCGTTCACCCGGACGCCGATCTTCTCGGAGAAGATGACCTACATCGTCTTCAATCCATATTGGAGCGTGCCGCCGTCGATCGCCAACAAGGAATATCTCGTCAAGCTCAGGCAGGACCCGGGTGTGCTCAACCGGCAGAAGATCCGCGTGCTGGCCGGCTCGGGCGACGATGCGCGCGAGATCGACCCCTATTCGGTGAACTGGGCGGGGATGAGCCGCATCCCCTATACGCTGCGGCAGGACCCGGGCAAGGGCAACTCGCTGGGCCGGCTCAAATTCATGTTTCCGAACAAGTACAACGTCTACATCCATGACACGCCGGCCAAGGCGCTGTTCAACAAGGATCTCCGGGTCTACAGCCATGGTTGCATGCGGGTGCAGGACCCCGAGGCGCTGGCCGAGGTGCTGTTGAAGAGCCAGGGCTGGACCAAAGAGAAGATCGAGGCCCAGCTCGCGACCGGGGCGCAGAAGATCGTCAATCTCAAGACCCCGGTCCCGGTCCATGTCACCTATCTCACGGCCTGGGTGAACAAGGACGGCACGCTGAATTTCCGCCGCGACGTCTACCGCCGCGACCAGCGCCTGATGGAGGCGATGTACCACACGGAATATCTCGAGCATTAGGCGGAAAAGGCCGCAGGCAGGTAGGCAATAGGCAAGTAGGTAGTAGGCAATAGGCCGTAGCGAATGGCGAATAGTCGGGCGGGGGGAAGCGACAGGCTCGAAGACCCCTCGCCGGTCTCGCTCGCTCGCCCCCCTACGCCCTCTCCCCGCTGTCGCGGGGCGAGGGGAAAGTCATGGTGCCTCCCCTGCCCTAGCCGCCGGTGACCGGCGGGAACAGCGCCAGCTCCTTCACGTCGGCGAGCGGATGGTCGAGCGGCACGTGCTCCTGGTCGGCGGCAGCACGGATGACCCGCATATCGGCAAATGCCAGGCGGCCGCCGTCGTCGCGGTCCTTGAGCCAGCCGATCAAGTCGCGGACCGTGACCGCGCCGGGCGGCACCGCGATCTCCTCATGGGCGCGGCCCATGCGCTCGCGGACCCAGGCGAAATACAGGATTCTCATTTGTTCTCGTCCATCAGATGGGCAACGCCGACACGGAAATAATCATAACCGGTCACCACGGTGAAGCCGGCGGCGATCCACAGGCCTGAGAGGCCGATGGCCGTGGTCCAGGGGAAGATGCGGTCACCGGCCGAGCCGGCGATCAGAAAGCCGATGGCGACGAGCTGGATCGAGGTCTTCCATTTGGCCAGCCGGGTGACCGGAACCGGAACCTGCAGCTCGGCCAGGAATTCGCGCAGGCCAGACACCAGGATCTCGCGGCAGAGAATGATGATCGCCGCAACCAGATTCAACCCGTCAATGGTCTCGTCGGCAGCGAGCATCAGCAGCGTCGCCGACACCAGCAGCTTGTCGGCGATCGGGTCGAGCATGCGCCCGAGCGAGGACTGCTGCGACCAGCGCCGCGCCAGAAAGCCGTCGAAGAAATCGGTCACGCCGGCGGCAATGAACAGGCCGAGCGCCAGCCAGCGCGCATCATCGCCGCCAATCAGCAGGCAGGCGACGACCGCCGGCACCGCGGCGATGCGGGCATAGGTCAGCAAATTGGGCAGGCTGATGCGGGGCGCCTTCGAAGGCACATCGATCGACCGACGCGCGTCCATCACTCGCGGCCCTCATGAAAATGGCCATAGATGCTGCGGGCCAGAGAACGGCTGATGCCCTCGACGTTTTCGAGATCGGCGATGCTGGCACGGCTCACCCCCTTGGCCGATCCGAAGGCGCGCAGCAAGGCTTTCTTGCGTTCCGGCCCAATGCCGGCCACCTCGTCCAGCGGGTTGGCCGCCACGCCCTTGAGGCGCCGGGCGCGATGGGTACCGATGGCGAAGCGGTGCGCCTCGTCGCGCAGCCGCTGGACGAAATAGAGCACAGGCTCGCGCGGCTCGAGCATGAAGGATGGCCGGCCAGGCAGATGAAAATGCTCACGCCCGGCATCGCGGTCGGGTCCCTTGGCGACCGCCACCACCGGAAGCTCGCCGAGGCCCAGTTCCTGGAGAACCGCCGATGCGGCGCTGAGCTGGCCGGCACCGCCGTCGATCACCACGAGGTCCGGCCAGACCGCCGGCTGAGCGATACCAGTTTCGACGTCCTCCCCAGGGAACGGATCGCGGGTGCCATGCTCCTTGAGCAATCGCGAGAAGCGGCGGGTCAGGACCTCGCGCATCATCGCGAAATCATCGCCGGGAGCGAGATCGTGCGAGCGGATGTTGAACTTGCGGTAGCTGTTCTTCATGAAGCCGTCGGGCCCGGCAACGATCATCGCGCCGACGGCATCGCTGCCCTGGATGTGCGAATTGTCGAAGACCTCGATGCGGCGCGGCGGCGCCGGCAGTGCGAAGACGCGCGCCACCCCGGCCAGAAGCTTCGATTGCGAGGACGACTCGGCCATGCGGCGGGCAAGCGCCTCGCGGGCATTGACCGCGGCATGCTCGGCGAGGCGGCGCTTCTCGCCGCGCTGCGGAACGGCGATCTCGACCTTGCGGCCGGTGCGCTGGGTCAAAGCCTCGGCGATGAGGGCGCACTCGGCCGCCTCATGCGACAGCAGGATGAGATGCGGGGCCGGCTTGTCGTCGTAGAACTGCGCCAGGAAGGCGCCAAGGACCTCGCCGGCCTCGAGCGTGCGGTCGGCACGCGGAAAATAGGCCCGATTGCCCCAGTTCTGGCCGGAGCGGAAGAAGAACACCTGGATGGCGAACTGGCCGCCCTCCTCAGCGAGACCGAAGACATCCGCCTCCTCGATGCCCTCGGGATTGATGCCCTGCTGGGCGGTGACGAAGCTCATGGCCGAGATGCGGTCGCGGTAGCGCGCCGCCTGCTCGAAATCGAGCCGCTCGGCCGCCTGCTCCATGGCTTCAGCCAGCTCCGCCTTGACCAGCTGGCTGCGGCCACCGAGGAACGCCTCCGCCTCCTCGACCAGGATCGCGTGGTCCTCCCAGGAGATCTCGCCGGTGCAGGGGGCCGAACAGCGCTTGATCTGATAGAGGAGGCATGGGCGGGTGCGGTTCTCGAACACGCTGTCGGAGCAGGAGCGGATCAGGAAGGCCTTCTGCAGCGCATTGATGGTGCGGTTGACGGCCCCGGCCGAGGCGAAGGGCCCGAAATAACGGCCCGGCAGGCTCCTGGCGCCGCGGTGCTTGGCGAGCTTGGGGACCGGGTGGTCGCGGGCGATGAGAATATAGGGAAAGGACTTGTCGTCGCGGAGCGTGACGTTGAAGCGCGGCTTCAGCTTCTTGATGAGATTGGCCTCGAGGAGCAAGGCCTCCGCCTCGGTCGCGGTGGTGAGGAACTCCATGCTCGCAGTGAGTGCAATCATCGCCGCGATACGGTTGTTGTGACCACCGAGGCGTGTATAGGCCGAGACCCGCGCCTTGAGGTTCCGCGCCTTGCCGACATAGAGCGCATCGCCCTTGCGGTCGAGCATGCGATAGACGCCGGGCTGGTTCGGCAACAATCGGGCGAAGCGGCGAATCACGGCCGGGCCGCAGGCCTGCTCCTCACCGGCCGGCGACGGTTCGTCAATGGCGATGACGTCTTCCCTTTCGTCCTCGACCTGCATGGCGGGCTCTACCTGCATTGCCGGCTATATGTAGGAAAGGGAAGCGAGATGCAAATTGGACGGCAGGCGGATCAACCGGATTGCCGCCCGGCCGGACGGACCGTTTCCAGGGTCGCCGGAAGCTCGATCAGCGACGGTTTCGGCACCGGCGCCGGGCCGTCGTCATCGAAGGGAATCGACTGCAGCCAGACCCGGCCGGGCCCGCGCAGGCGGGCGATGTGAACCGGCAGCGTCAGGCCATCGGCATCGATGCTCTCGGAGCCGTCCAGGAGATCGATATCGACGGTTGCGGTGAGGGCCGAAATGGCCAGGACGCGGACGCAGACGACCTGACCGGGGGCGAGCGGGATCTCGCGCATGTCGCCGCGCGAGCGGGCGAAGAGCCAGCCCGAACCCTCCGCCAGGAGCAGCTCGAGGCCTTGGGGGCGGGCCGGGCTCTTGAGCGACCTGAAGCGGGTGTAGAGACCGAGCGACACCCCCGGACCGGCAGCGATCATGGCCGGCTGCGGCACCAGGAGCTTGCCGCCATAGCGGCGCAGATCATAGGCGCCGACGCTGCAAGGCTCGCCGGAGGCCAGGATCACGCGCTGGGCCGTGCCGCCATCGGGGTTGGCAAGACGCTGACCGGTGCTGTCCTGCCCGGCGGGGCCTTCGGTCCTGATGGTCTCTCCGAAGGAGAGAAGCGAACGGAAATCGGCGAGCAGCGACTGTCCCGGCGGGAGCAGGATCTCGATCACCGGCGCAAGCTGTCCGTGAATGGCGAAGAAGAGGTCGCCGCGTGCGCCGGCCAATGCTTGATCGATGCCGGAATAGTCGCCGGTCAACGGTCCGGTCGATGCCATGAGACCCCCAGCAGCCCGCGAATTCTCGCGATTTTCAAGATGAGGGATATTACACCGGATTCCGTTTCGGGCTCAGAGGAAAGTGAAGCCGCGTGTCAAAAATCAAGCACGTTTCCGTGCGCTCGGACGATCACGGCTTCGGCAGGACGATGACATAATGCTTGCGCACCTTCTCGACGGTTTCCCAGGTGCCCTTGAAACCCGGCGGGATGATGAAGCCGTCGCCGGCCTCGATCGTCCAGCTCTCGCCCGCCTCATTGGTCAGCACCGCCTTGCCGGCGATGAAGTGGCAGAACTCCCACTCCGTATAGTCGACGTCGGATTTGCCGGGCTCCGATTCCCAGATGCCGCACAGGAGCCGGCCGTCCTCGCCGGTCCAATGGTTCCAGGTGGTGGTCGATCGATCGCTTTCGGGCGCCGGCGCGGAGGCGCCTTCCGTCCGCATCAAGATGATCTTCTCAGCCAATCTCCTCGTCCTTTCCTGTCACTGCCGCGATCGCGTCAAGAATGGCGTCCTTGCGAGGTTCAAAACCTTGCGCGCACCACCAGTCCTCGAGCGCCCGCAAGGTGTGCCCGATCGCCGGCCCGGGCGCAAAGCCGCGCGCCAGGAGGTCGGCGCCGGTCACCGGGAAGTGCGGCACGGTCCATTGTGCCGCAAGGCCCAGAAGCCCGCTCCATTCCGTGCTGTCGGCGGGTGCGCCGGCGCGGGCCCAGTGAAGCCGCACGGCGTCGCGGAAGCCGGTGCTGCCAAGCCGGTACAGCATCACGCGCCGCTCGTGCTCGGACAGCGCCGGGGTGATGTCGGGGCTCATCTCGATGGCGAGCAGGCGCTTCCAATCGACATTGGCGAGCTTGAGCGCTTCCTTGAGCTTGTCCGGGCTGGCGCGGGTCAAAACCGCGAGCCGCAGCATGGCGTCGGGAGTCTCGCCGGCACGAGCATCGATCGCGACCATCGCCTCGAGCGATTTGGCGTCGAGCGGGCCGGGCAGCACCGCTGCGAGGATGGACCGCCGCGCCATGGTCTTGACCACGGCCGTGACGCCGGCAGCAAGCAAGAGCTTTCTGAGCTCGGCCGCAATGCGTTCTCCGGACAGGGTGCGGGCGCCGGCCTTGAGGGCGGTGGCGGCGGCAAGGCCCTCCTTGTCGAGACGACCCTTGCCGTATTGCGCGTGCAAGCGGAAGAAGCGCAGGATGCGCAGGTAATCCTCGCGAATGCGATCCTCGGGGTCACCGACGAACCTGACCTTGCGTTCGACGAGATCTCGATAAACGCCGAGCGGATCGTGGACGGTGCCCCTCGCATCGCAATAAAGCGCATTGATGGTGAAGTCCCGCCGCCTCGCGTCGGCCAGCCAGTCATCGGTGAACGACACCGTGGCGTGGCGGCCGTCGGTCTCGACGTCGCGGCGCAACGTCGTCACCTCGAAGGCACGCATCCTGCCTTCGGCGCTTGCGACAACAGTCACCGTGCCGTGCGAAAGGCCCGTCGGATGGACGACGAGCCCGGCCCGACCGGCCAGCGCCGTCACCCGCTCCGGCGTCTCGGTGGTGGCGATATCGATGTCGGTGACGGGCTCCTCAAGGAGCGCGTTCCTGACGGCGCCGCCCGCCACCCGCGCTTCGCCGCCATCGGCATTCAGCGCGGCGAAGACGCGGCGCAGCAGCGGATCCTGGAGAAACGCATGACGGGCGAGGTTGGGCGGCCGGTCACGGCTTGCCGCAGAATCGGTCGGTGCATCGTCATGACATGGCATAGAGACGTTCATAGAGATTGCGAATCATGCCGGCAGTGGCGCCCCAGATGTAGCGTTCACCCCATGGCATAGCATAGAAGTGCCGCTCGCTCCCCTGCCAGGTCCGGGTTTCGCGGCGATGGTGACGAGGATCCATCAGGAAGGCGAGCGGCACCTCGAAGACGGCATCGACTTCCTGAGGTGCCGGCGACAGCTCAAAACCCGTGTCGACCAGCGCCACCACCGGGATCACCCGGAAGCCGGTGCGGGTGTGATAGGGGTCGAGATAGCCGATCGGACGCACAAAGTGCGCCGCAAGCCCCGTCTCCTCGAAGGCCTCGCGCAGCGCGCAGGCGGTGGCGTCGCGATCGCCGTGGTCGAACTTGCCGCCGGGAAATGCGACCTGCCCGGCATGGCTCGACAGGCCGGTGTTACGCTGCGTGAGGAGCATGCTTGCCTGGGGCTCGCGCTTGATGATCGGCACGAGGACGGCGGCACGCGTGACGCTGCCCCCCTCGTCGGCCATCACCGCGCCCGGGTTGAGATCATGATCGCCACGAGCGGCCGTGAGCGTCAGGTCATGACCCTCGCGCGGCACCTCCCGGTGCAGGCCGCGTCGTGCCCGCTCCTCGAATTCCGGCCAGTCGAAACGAAAGTCGGCCGCTTCAGCTGCCGGCATTGCCGGCTCCGATGTCGATGTCCTCGGCCCGGGCCATCGACCAGAACCGTCCTGCCGACCAGACGCCGAACCAATCGACCCCGTCGCGCCGCTCGATGCCGCCCAAGGCGACGAGATCGTAAAAAATCGGACGTGCAACCAGGGCCTCCAGGCGGCCGCGGACCAGGACATAGGGCTTGAGACCATGAGTTGCGGGCTCAGCCGCGAAGCGCAGGGGGTGCTCTCCATCGACCGGCACCTCGTCGTCGAGATTGGTGGTGAAGGTGATGAGCTGGTCCCTGCCCTGGCCGTCAACCGCCATCGCAACCGCGAGAAAAGGCGCGTCGTCAACCCTGATGCCGCACTTTTCCACTGGAGTCACAAGATAATAGTGCATGTCCTCATCGCGTCGAAGAACCGAGGCAAAGAGCTGGACCAGGGGCTTCCTTCCGATCGGGGAGTTGAGGTAATACCAAGTGCCGTCGCTGGCGATGCGCATGTCGATGTCGCCGCAGAATGGCGGGTTCCAGGCCTCCGGCCCGATCTTGCCGCGTCCGGTTCGGCCGACCTCCTGCAGACCGCGGACGGGGTTGGTGGCCGACTCTGGAGGTGCAGGCGGTTTGTTGCGATCAAATTGCTGTGCGTCGGACATGTTGGGTTGAATCGTCTGGCAGTGCTCGCGACGTTAACCTCGTGCAAGGAAGGGGCGGTCCACCCGGTCACAGTGCGGCCACGCTTCCCGCAAACAGTGCAGATCGACACGAAAGTGTCCAGGCATTTGCCGTCTGGCGTCCGCGGTCGGTCGGAATGCGGCCATTCGGCGCGAGCGCCTTCAGCACCCGAAACCTGGAGATTATAATAAGCGTCATGAACAGCATCAACGAAGCGGACCGGCGGATCCTGGACGAGCTTGAAACGACGGCCGACCGGCTGCAGCGGGTGCGGGAATCGATGGGTCGCGTCATCTATGGCCAGGACGAGGTCATCAGCCTGGCCCTGACGGCCATTCTCGGCGGCGGTCATGCGCTGCTCGTGGGCGCGCCGGGCCTGGCCAAGACCAAGCTTGCCATCAATCTCGGGCGGGTGCTCGGGCTCGACGAGAAGCGGGTGCAGTTCACCCCCGACCTAATGCCGGCCGACATTGTCGGGGCCGAGGTGCTCGAGGAGAGCGACCAGGGACGGCGGCATTTCCGCTTCATCCCCGGACCGGTGTTCTGCCAGCTGCTGATGGCCGACGAAATCAACCGGGCGAGCCCGCGCACCCAGTCGGCGCTGCTCCAGGCCATGCAGGAGCACCATGTGACCGTCGCCGGCGTGCGGCACGACCTGCCAAGCCCGTTCCATGTGCTCGCGACACAGAATCCGATCGAGCAGGAAGGAACCTATCCGTTGCCGGAAGCTCAGCTCGACCGCTTTCTGCTCGAGATCGACGTTCCCTATCCGGATCTCGAAGCCGAGCGGCGGATGCTGTTCGCCACCACCGGCAACGAGGAGCCGGAAGCACCGCCCGTGTTCTCGAGCGCCGAGCTCAAGCGGGCGCAGCGGCTGGTGCGGATGATTCCGGTCGGCGAGTCGGTTGCCGATGCGATCCTCAGCCTCGTGCGCTCGGCCCGTCCGGGCACCGATGCGAGCGCCTACATCAATAACACGGTCTCGTGGGGACCCGGTCCGCGGGCCAGCCAGGCTCTGATGCTCGGCGCCAGGGCGCGGGCGCTGCTCGATGGCCGCCTATCGCCGTCGCTCGAGGATGTGGCGGCCCTTGCCAAGCCGGTGCTGCGCCACCGCATGGCGGTCACCTTTGCGGCCCGCGCCGAGGGCACCGGCCTCGACGACGTGATCGATCGGCTCACCGGATCGCTCGGCTGACGCATGGAGGCTCGCTCGGCACATCGCCAACGCGCCGAGGCGCTGCGTCATCGCGGCCAGCTCGCAGGCGCGGCTCTGCCGCCGCTGCTGGTGGCCGCCGACCGCATCGCCGTTTCGGTGATACAGGGGGTGCATGGACGCCGCCGGGCCGGACCGGGCGAGGATTTCTGGCAATACCGCCAGTACAGCTTCGGCGATGCCGCCAACCGCATCGACTGGCGCAAATCGGCGCGCTCGGAGCGGATGCTGATCCGCGAGAACGAATGGGCGGCCAGCAACACGCTCTTTGTCTGGGCATCACGGGCAGCCGGCATGTCGTTCCGCTCACCGCTGTCGCAAGTCACCAAGCGCGATCGCGCGACGCTCCTCGCGGTGGCGCTGGCGGCGCTGGCCGTGCGCGGCGGTGAACGGGTCACTGCGCTGGGCAGCCCGCATCCGCCGGGACATACCCGCGCAGCGCTCAGCAATGTGGCGGAGTGGCTCGAGGCTGATGCCAAGCGCGCCCATGCCGACCTGCCGCAGGCGGTGAAGCTGCCGCGCTATGCGACCTGCGTGCTGGTCAGCGATTTCTTCTCGCCCATGCCCGAGACCACAGGGCTGCTCACGGGATTTGCGGCGGCGGGGGTCAGGGGCCATCTGCTGCAGGTGGTCGACCCAGCCGAGGAGACCCTGCCCTATCACGGCCGGACCGAATTCCTCGAGTTCGACGGTCCGGAGCGGTTGATCGCCGGCCGCGCCGAGACGCTGAAGGAAGCTTACGCTCAACGGCTGGCGCTTCATCGCGAAGCGCTGAAAGACCTTGTGCGCAAGCTCGGCTGGAGCTTCACCATCCATCGCACCGATCGACCGCCCCATGGCGTGCTCCTGTCGCTATACGGCCTGATATCCGGCCGGAAGTCCGACCGCCGCCCGAGAGTGGTGGGCTGAGATGCCGCTCGGCCTCGCCGCCCTGTCCTTTGCCAATCCGCTGGCGCTGCTTGCGCTGTTGGCGCTGCCAGCGATCTGGTGGCTGCTGCGGTTCACGCCGCCGCGGCCGCTCGTGGTGCGTTTTCCGCCCTTCCGGCTGCTGCGCGACCTCATCTCGCGGGAGGAGCAGCCGGACAAGATGCCGTGGTGGCTGCTGGTCCTGCGCATGGTCCTGGCGGCGCTGCTGATCCTGGCGGTGGCCGGCCCATCGCTCAATCGGGGCGGGACGGCACTCTCGGGATCGGGTCCGCTGCTCATCGTCCTCGACAATGGCTGGGCCTCCGGCAAGAACTGGGATCAGCGGCGCGATGCGCTCGACCGACTGCTCGGAGATGCCGAAGCCAGCGCCACGCCGGTGGCGTTCGCCAGCACGGCTGCCGGCGGCCCGCACGACGATGTCGCGCTGCTGCCGGCGGCCGAGATCCGACGCAAGATCGCCGCCGTCGAGCCGCAGGCGGTCCAGCAGGACCGGCCGGCATTGGCCCGTCGGCTTGCCGCCAACTTCGCCAAGGCCGAGCCGCTGCGCGTCGTCTGGCTCGCGGATGGCATCGAGGAGGGCGCGGCGCGGGACTTCGCCGAGCAGCTGACCAAGCTCGCAGGCGGCCAGGCCCGGGTCGAGGTGCTGTTGCCGAGGGGCGCCGACACGGCGCTCGCGCTCGCCGCTCCGGCGCTCGCCTCCGGCCGGCTCAAGGTCAAGGCGCTGCGGGTGCCGCAGAGCGGGTCGCGCACCGAGATCGTTCATCTTTCGGCGCTGAACGGCCGCAATCTTGCGAGCCTCGAACTCACCTTCCCGGGCAATGCCGGCCATGCCGAGGCCGACATCGAGCTGCCAATCGAGCTGCGCAACGAGGCGGCACGGCTCGAGATCGCGGGCGAGCGGTCGGCCGGGAGCGTCTTCCTGTTCGACGATCGCTACCGCCGCAAGAGCGTGGCGCTGCTCGCCGGCTCGAACATCGAGCAGGCCCAGCCGCTGCTGTCGCCGCTCTATTACGTCAGCCGCGCGCTCCAGCCGACGGCCGAGATCGAGCAGGCTCACGACCCGGCCGACCTCGTCAGCCGCATGGAGCGCGGCCTGTCGATGATCGTGCTGGCGGATATCGGCACCCTGACACCTGATCTCAAGGATAGCCTCACGCGCTTCGTCGAAGGCGGCGGCGTGCTGGTGCGGTTTGCCGGACCGCGGCTTGCGGCGGGGGCCGACGATCTGATCCCGGTCGAGCTGCGCACCGGCGGACGCTCGCTCGGCAGCGCGCTGTCCTGGGAAGAACCGCAAGGGCTGGCCCCGTTTGCCAGCGGCACGCCGTTTGCCGGGCTTGCGAGCGATCCTTCCATCAGGGTCACCCGCCAGGTGCTGGCAGAGCCATCTCCCGATCTGGCGGCGCGGACCTGGGCGACGCTGCAGGACGGCACCCCTCTCGTCACCGCGAGCCAGCAGGGCGACGGGCTCGTGGTGCTGTTCCATGTCACCGCCAATGCCGACTGGTCGAACCTTCCGCTATCGGGTCTGTTCGTGTCGATGCTGGAGCGCATCGTCGATCTGTCACGTGGCGCCGGCGCCCAGAAAGGAGCCGTTCCGACCGGCGGGGAAGCCTTCGCGCCGAGCCGGACGCTCAATGGTTTCGGCGAGCTCACCACACCGACGGTCAATGCCGAGCCCATCACGGCCGAGGAAATGGGCAAGGTCACCGCCACGATCCGCCACCCGGCCGGGCTTTACGGCGGGCGCAGCGGCCAGCATGCCATCAACATCGCTCCGGCGGGTGATGGCCTTTCCCCGATCGGGGCGCTGCCGGCATCGGTTCGGGTTGCAAGCTATGCACCGCGCGCGGCGCTGGCGCTCGCACCGGCGCTGTTCTTCGCCGCTCTGCTCGCGCTCCTTGCCGACTGCGCCGCCATGCTGACCTTAAGCGGCGCGCTCAAGCGGCTGCGGCCGGCGCGCAGCACCGCCGCTCTGGTTGCGCTCCTTGCCCTCTCCATGCTGTCGGTGCCGAGCCTCCATGCCCAGGAGAAGGACGCGCTGTCGCCGAAGGAGCGCTTCGCAGTCCAGGCGGCAAGCGAAACGCGGCTTGCCTATGTGCTCACCGGCAACCGGCAGGTCGACGATATCAGCCTCTCGGGCCTCACCGGACTCGGCGACATCCTGGTCCAGCGGACGGCGGTCGAGCCGGGCACGCCGGTCGGCATCGACATCGAGCGCGACGAGATCGTGTTCTTCCCGCTGCTCTATTGGCCGGTGACCCCGGACATGCCGGCACCCTCGCCCGAGACGGTGGCGAAGCTCGACGCCTATATGAAGAATGGCGGGACCATTTTCTTCGACACCCGCGATGCCGAGGACGGCACGGCCGGCATGCTGGGCGAGACGACGCCGGCCGGGCGGGCACTGCGTCGAATCCTCGAGTCGCTCGACATCCCGCGGCTCGAACCGGTGCCGCCGGAGCATGTGCTGACCAAAGCTTTCTATCTCATGCAAAGCTTCCCTGGGCGATATGCCAGCGGCCAGCTGTGGGTCGAGGCCTCCGAGAACGGCCGCGGAGTTCCAAGCAATGGCAGCACCGGCAATGCCGACGGTGTGACGACCATCATAATCGGATCAAATGATTACGCCGCTGCCTGGTCAACGGGTACCAATGGCGAGCCGCTCTATCCGGCCGTGCCGGGCGGCGAGCTGCAGCGCGAGATGGCATTCCGGGTCGGGATCAATGTCGTCATGTATGCGCTGACCGGCAATTACAAGGCCGATCAGGTGCATGTGCCCGCTCTGCTCGAGCGGCTTGGACAATAGGACCGCGGATGGCCTGGCATATCGCTTTCTCACCGCTCGTTCCCCCGCTGCTGCTCGCCGCGGCGGGCGCGGTCGGTCTCGTCCTGATCGTTCTCGCCTGGCGGGGCGGCCTGCGCGGGGGCGCCTTGCGGCTGCTGGCGCTCGCGGCCGTCATCCTGGCGCTGCTCGGCCCGTCATTGCAGCGCGAGGATCGCGCGCCGCTCCCCGACATCGCGGTGCTGGTCAAGGATGAAAGCCAGAGCCAGGCGATCGGCAATCGGCACGAGCGCACCGATGAGGCCGCGGCGCGCATCGCGGCGGAGGCCAAGGCGCTCGGCAATGTCGATCTCAGGGTGGTGAGCGCGCGCTCCGGGGTGACTTCGGGCGAGGATGGCACGCGGCTGTTCCGGGCTTTGCGGGACGCCTTGTCCGACATTCCGCCCGAGCGGTTTGCCGGCGCCATTCTGATCACCGACGGCCAGGTGCACGATGTGCCCGAAGGCCAGCCGCTGCCCGGCTATGCCGGACCGATCCACTCGCTCATCACCGGCGAGCGCAGCGAGATCGACCGCCGGATCGCGCTGGTGCACGTGCCGAAATTCGGCATTGTCGGCCAGGAGCTCAAGATCCGCTTCCGCATCGACGACCACAATGCGCCGGCGAGCCAGGCCCCGGTCGATGTCGCCGTCTCGGTGGACGGCAATGCGTCCGGAACCATGTCGGTGATGCCGGGCCAGCTTGCGGAGGCGACCGTCAAGATCGGCCATGGCGGCCAGAATCTGATCGAACTGTCGGTTCCCGAGCTCAAGGGCGAGATCACGCTCCAGAATAACCGCGCCATCGTCTCGACCGAGGGTGTGCGCGACCGCCTGCGGGTACTGCTGGTCTCGGGCGAGCCGCACCCCGGCGAGCGCACCTGGCGCAATCTGCTGAAGGCCGACGCATCGGTCGACCTCGTCCATTTCACCATATTGCGGCCGCCGGAGAAGCAGGACGGCACGCCGATCAAGGAGCTGTCGCTCATCGCCTTCCCGACGCGCGAGCTGTTCGTCGACAAGCTCTCCGAATTCGATCTCATCATTTTCGATCGTTATCAACGGCGCGGCGTGCTGCCGATGGCCTACATCGCCAACATTGCCGAATATGTCGAGCGCGGCGGTGCGGTGCTGGTCAATGCCGGACCCGACTATGCATCGGCGCTCAGCCTCTACAATACGCCGCTCTCGACCGTGCTTCCGGCCATTCCGCTCGGCGAGGTCATAACGGTCCCGTTCAAGCCGGAAGTGACGGCCAAGGGCGAGCGCCATCCGGTGACCCGCGGCCTGCCCGGCGCCGGCCGGCGCGATCAACAGGGCAAGCTTGTCGAAGAGCCGAGCTGGGGGCGCTGGCTGCGGCTGATCAAGGCCGAGCCGCGCGAGGGCGATGTCGTCATGTCGGGCGCCGAGGACCAGCCGCTGATGGTGCTGTCGCGAGCCGGCGAGGGACGGGTGGCGTTGCTTCTTTCGGACCATGCCTGGCTGTGGACCCGCGGCTTCGAGGGCGGCGGCCCTCAGGCCGAGCTCCTGCGGCGCATGGCGCATTGGTCGATGAAGGAGCCGGAACTCGAGGAGGAGGCGCTGAGCGGCCGCCAGCAAGGCAACGACCTCATCATCGAGCGCCGCACCATGGCGGATCAGGCCGCCGACGTGACGGTGACCTCGCCATCAGGCAAGACGGCAGTGGTCAAGCTCGAGCAGCGCCTGCCGGGTGTCTTCCAAGGGCGCCTGACGGTGGCCGAAGCGGGCCTTCATCGCCTGACCGACGGCAAATTGTCGACGGTTGCAGCGGCCGGAAGCGCCGATCCGCGCGAAAGCGGCGACGTCGTTGCCACCGAAGCCATTCTGCGGCCGGTCGCCGACGCCACGGGCGGTGCCATCATGTGGCTCGACAACGGCGCCGGCCGCATCTCGGTGCCGCGCCTCGCCATGGTCCGTCCCGGCCGTTCGATGGCCGGGTCAGGCTGGCTTGGGCTGAAGGCCAACAACAGCTACCGGGTCAAGGAAATCGAGCGGCTCCCGCTGTTCGGCTCGCTGATCTCGCTCGCGCTGCTGCTCGCGCTTGTGAGCCTCATGTGGTACCGCGAGGGCCGGTGACGCACGCCGCGCCAATCGCGCCTCGTCCTTCTCCTTCAGCCGCGACGGCGACAGCACCAGCCCCATGGCGTCGTCGAGCGCCCCTTCGACAAGCTCGAGATAGAGGAAGCGGTCAGGATCGACATAACCCGGCATGACCATCCGCCCGTCGGGGACCCGGCGGAAGCCGACGCGGGCATAATAGGGCTCATCGCCGACGAGGAGGACCAGACGTTCACCGCGCGCCTTGGCGATTTCCAGCGTGTGCCGCATGAGCGCGCGGCCGATCCCCTGCCCCTGCAGATTGGGATGGACGGCAAGCGGCCCGAGCAGCAGCGCGGGAACGGCGCGCTCGCCGATGAACACCCGCCAATAGCTGATGGCGCCGGCGAGCTCGACCTGACCAGCGCGCGCAACAAAGGAGAGACCATCGACGGCCCGCTCGCCTTCGCGCAGGCGATAGGATGTCTTGGCTCGCCGGCCAAGGCCGAAGCAGATATCGAGCAGGCGCTCGATCCTGTCATGGTCGCTGTTCGCGCCGGGCGCGAGGGTGAAGGGAATCGCGGTCATCGAGAGATCACATCCGAAAGGCTGAAGGGAGGAACACCGCTGCGACCACGGCGTCCGGTGGCGAACAGGGCCTTAAGCCCCTCGTCGTCGCGCTTCCATCCTTGTGACCCGGTGATCCATCTCGGTCCGCTCAGTTCATCGCAGATTGCGCGATTATCAGAAATCACCGCCCGGTGGAACAAAAATCTTCACCAGTCGACCGCGGGCGCGGCACCCGTCATCACCTCGGCGATGCGCCGCTTCGTCCCGCCGGTCGTCGTCTCCGGCAGCTCGTCGCTACCGAAGAAGCGTGCTTCGAGAATCTCGGAGGTGGCGGTAAAGGGTTGGCGACGGAATTCGCTCACGAGGTAAAGGACGACATGATCGCCCCTGAACTGGCTCTCATTGCAATAGAGCCCGAAAAGCTGCGGTCGGCCGAGAGCCATCACGCCGGTCTCCTCGTGCAATTCCCGCACCAGTGCCGCCTCGGCGGTTTCGCCGCGTTCGACGCCGCCCCCAGGCAGCAGCCAGCCCGGCGCATAGCTGTGACGAATCAGCAGGATTCGGCCATTTTCGTCACGTACGAGCGCCCGCACCCCGAGCGACATGCCACGGGTCAGGCGGAACCAGGGATGCAGGATGAATCGTGAACCGACCTTGAAGAGGACCTTGCGCGCCAAGGCCTGCTGGTCCGATACGAGACGGTGATGCTGACGCTTGCCCATCTTTCCGACGTTCACCTTGCACCGCTGCCCCGGCTCGCCATGAAGGAACTGCGCGGCAAGAGGCTGTTCGGCTATCAGTCATGGCGGTTCCGCCGCCGCCACATTCATGAGCAAGAAATCGCCAATCTCATTGCGGCGGATGTCAGAGCAGCCAATCCCGACCATATCGCCCTGACCGGGGATCTGATCAACCTCTCGGCGAAGCTCGAATATGGCATCGGCGCCCAGTGGCTGGCGGCGCTGGGGCGACCGGACCAGCTCACCTTCGTTCCCGGCAATCACGATGCCTATGTACCGATGGCATGGGACAAGGGGCTCGGCCTGTGGGCAGCCTATATGACAGGCGACCTGCGGATGGCGGGGGCGCAGGGCACGAGCGCGCTCGCCAATCCGTTTCCCTTTGTCCGGCAGCGCCGCAATATTGCCCTCGTCGGCGTCTCGACGGCGCTGCCGCAGCCGATCGGCTACGCCACCGGGCGGATGGGCGCCTCGCAAATCGAAAAGGTGGCGGAAATCCTGGGCACGCTTCGCCAGCGTGGCTTTTATCGAATCCTTCTCATCCATCATCCGCCGCTCCCCGGCCTGACCAAGCCGCGCAAGGAGCTGCTCGATGCCGCCGAACTCCAGAGCGTGCTGGAAACCGAGGGAGCGGAGCTTGTGCTGCACGGCCACAACCATACGGATTCGCGTGTATCGATCGATTCGCGCCATGGCCCCGTGCATGTGATGGGAACAGCCTCGGCGTCGGCCAACGGCGCCTCGCGCCACCCGCCGGCGGCGTGGTATCTTTACCAGATCAGGCGCCAGGACGGGGTGTGGCGCTGCGAGGCCCGGATCAGACGCTATGATCCGACGAGCCGGGCCTTGATGGACGAGATGCAATTCAGCCTTGACGGTCGCTGATCATGCGCCAATGGGGACCATCAGCTTGAGGTTTCAACCTTTACGGATCTTCGAACGCTATGTGCTGCGCCAGGTGACGGGCCCGCTGCTCACGGCCATGTTGGTCGGCCTGCTCATCCTGGTCGCCGAGCGGCTGGTCATCGTTCTCGCCGAGACCATGGGAAAAAAGAATTCCTTCTCGATCGTGTTCGAGCTGATCTCCTACTGGCTGCCGCATTATGCCGGGCTCGCCGGTCCAGTCGCCCTCTATCTCGGTCTGCTCGTCGGTTTCAGCCGGCTGTCGCGCTCGAGCGAACTCGATGCCCTTCTCGCCTCCGGTCTCGGCCTGCACCAGCTCGTCCGGCCGCTGGTCATACTCGCGGCGTTGATGTGCACCTTCTCGCTGCTGATGATCGGCTGGATGCAGCCGTTCGCCCTCTATGCGTATCGCGCGCTGATCAACACGGTCGAGAATATCGATGTGTTCTATCTCGCCGAGGAAGGCGTGTTCATGCAGGCGGGCAAACGCACCTTCATGCTTGACAAACTGAAGCGCGGGGATGCCGCCTTCGAGCGGATCTTCCTGTACGACAACCGCGGCAATGGCGGTGCGGAAACGATCACGGCCATCCGGGGCACGCTGGTGCAGCTGCCCGAGACCGGCCGCCCGGTGCTCAGGCTCGAAAACGGCAACCGGCTGGACATCGCGAA
Organism: Aestuariivirgaceae bacterium; assembly: GCA_036265615.1. Lineage (GTDB taxonomy): Bacteria > Pseudomonadota > Alphaproteobacteria > Rhizobiales > Aestuariivirgaceae > DATAFF01. Next base: position 17,743 of record DATAOT010000014.1, on the reverse strand, counting down.
ACTGCCGGACTACACGGGCAGCGCGCCGCTGCCGCCGCCGACGGTCGGCTCGTTCACCACCGCCGACACGCCGCTCGGCAGCAATGACCCGGTCAGCTTCCGCCCGCGTGGCCAGAGCAACAAGGAACTCACCTTGACCGAGCTCGCCGCGAAGCTCTTCAACAATCCGAACGCCACCAAGATCAATGAAGCGCGCGGCGAGTTTCACAAGCGCCTGGTGATCGCCTCGACGATCCTGGTGCTGCCATTCCTGGCTTTGCCCTTCGCCATCGGGTCGCGGCGAAATCCGCGGGCCTGGCGGTTCGTGATCGCGGCGATGCTGCTCGCGGTATTCTACGAGACAATCGAGCAGGGCGCGGTGGCGACGACGGTGACTGGCGTGTCGCCGATCTTCACCATGTGGATTCCGTTCGCGGCGCTCACCGCCTTCACGTTCTGGCGATTCTGGAACGCGACCTTCCGCTTGAAGCGCGACCGGCTCGAGCCGGTGGTGCAATCGCTCACTGCCTTGACCGGCGGCATGTGGAAGCGGTTGGCGCCGCAAGGGCTCGCGCAATGACGATCATCGGCTGGATGCTGAGCCGCATGATCCTGATGCGCTTTCTGGCGTTTCTGATCGGCATCACCGGCTTCGTCATCACGCTCCAGGTGTTCACACTGGTGGACGACATTCTGAAGGTCGGCGGCAACAAGCTGATCGCGGTGGCGCATTATGCCTTGCTGCTGTGGCCGGTCACGGCTGCGACCTTCGTCGCGGTGTGCGCGCTCCTGGCGGTGCTCCTGAGCCTTGTCGAGCTCTCGGCGCGCAACGAGCTGGCGGCGATCTGGGCAACCGGCGTTTCCCCCTATCGGCTCATTCTCATGCTGATGCCGGTCGGGCTGACGCTCGGCGGGCTGCATTTTCTGATCGTCGATCAGGCGGTGCCGCGGGTGACGCCGGCCCTGGTCGACTGGGGGATCGGCGACTACGGCAAGAAGAAGCTGGCGGTTCGCGAGGGCGACCCGATCTGGCTGCGTTCGGGCAACGACATTCTGCGCGCCGCCAAGGCCAATGCCGCGGCCAGCCGGCTCGATGACATCATGATCTTCCGGCGCAATGCTTCGGGGATTCTCGACGAGCAGATCATGGCGGCGCACGCCACGCTGAAGGACAATCGCTGGCTGCTCGAAGATGCGGTGATCTACACGGCCGAAGCGGCGCGGCCTGCCCGGGTGAAATGGCTGATCTATTCGGGGGCGATGCGGCCGGCGGCGGCCGGGTCGCGCTCCGGCGATCCCGAGGAGATGAGCATCGGCGAACTCGGCTATTTCATCCGCAATGCCGGGTTCGGCATCCGCCCGGTCCATGTGTATGAGACGTGGTGGCATCGCCGGATCAGCATCCTGCTCACCGCCTGGCTGATGATTGCGATCTGCATGCCGCTGGCGGTGCGGTTCCGGCGCAGCGGGGCCGGCGCGGCGATCTTCGTCACGGGCCTCGCAATCGGCTTCACCTATTCGATCTTCGAAGGCATCTCGCTGACCATGGGCGAAACGGGAATGGTGACGCCATGGATCGCTGCCTGGATCCCGCTGCTTGCCTATTCTGCAGTCGGCGCGGCGATCGCGTTCCGGGCCGAAACGGTGCAGTAGCAGTCAGCCATTCGAAGGCTTGGCGCGCTCAACCGTTGGCTGCCCGGCGCGGTGTGTTCGACACCACGGCGCCGAACAGCGCAATGATCTCGTCGATGTCGCTGATCGTGTGCGCGGCCGAAACCGAGCAGCGCAGCAGGCAAAGCCCGCCCGGCGTTCCCGGCGGAATCGCCATGTTGACATAGACGCCCTGCGCGAGCAGCGCGTTCCACATCGCATAGCAGGAGATCTCGTCGGGACAGCGGACCGCGACGACCGGGCTCGGAACGTCGCAACCGGTCACGAGCCCGAGAGCCCGGAAGCCGTGGAACAGGCGCTCGGAGTTTTGGGCGATGCGCTCCCGCAATTCGGGACGCGCCTTCAGGACGCGCAAGGCCTCAAGAGATGTGGCGATGCTGGCCGGCGAGGACGAGGCAGTGAACATGTAGGGCCGCATCGCATAGCGCAGCATGTCGAACATGGGATGGTCGCCAGCGCCGAAGCCGCCGATGGCGCCGATGCTCTTGGAGAAGGTGCCGACGATGAAGTCGCATTCCTCCTCGAGCCCCGCCTCCTCGGCCAGACCGCGACCATTGCGACCGAGGACACCGAAGGAATGGGCTTCATCGACGAGCAGCTGAAAGCCGCGGCGACGCTTCACCTCGATGAATTCAGCCAGCGGCGGCCGATCGCCGACCATGGAATAGATGCCTTCGAGCACCACCAGCCGGCCGCCCTCATTGTCGGCGCGGGCGAGACGACGATCGAGATCCTCAGGGTCGTTGTGGCGGAAGCGCACGAGCTGGGCGCGCGACAGCGTGCATCCGTCATAGATCGAGGAATGCGAATCGGCGTCGAGATAGATCGTATCCTTGGGGCCGGCGAGGCCGGAAATCATTCCGAGATTCGCCTGATAGCCGGTCGAGAACACGATGCAATGACGGCGGCCGAGAAAGCTCGCGATCTCGCGTTCGAGCGCGAGATGCAAGTCATATGTCCCATTGGCTATGCGCGAGCCGGTGGTGCCGGTGCCGAATTGGGCCAGCGCCTGCTGCCCGGCTGCGATGCAGGAGGGCTCGAACGTCACGCCCATATAGTTGTTGGTGCCGGCAAGAATGGTTTCGCGCCCGTTGATGATCGCGCGGGTCGGCGAGATCACCTGGCTGTTGCTCACCGCGAGAGGATTGGCCCCATAACGTGCAAGCGCCGCCCCGCGCTCCACCAACCCGCGATGCTTGTCGAATAGGTCCTGCATGCTCAAGCCGCCCGCGTTGTGCGCTCCGCGACGACCTTCGCCAGATCCTCGATGGAGCGGGTTTCGGAAAGCACGTTCAAAGGAATGTCGATATCGAAGTGATCCTCGACCTCCATGACGAAATCCATCACCGCGACCGAGTCGATTTCAAGGCCGGTCATGATCTCGAGATCGGGCTCGAGCGCCACGCCCTTCTTGTTGAAGGGCTGCAGCAACTCGCAGATTTTGGCGAAAATGACAGGATCGATGTCGCTCATCGCCGCCCCTCTTGGTGTTGACCGTGACCAACGGGGTTTCTAGTCGCCGGATGGGAGCGAGGCAACCATCCTTCGTGCCGGTACCACTCCAAGGTTGTGGCCAACCCCTCGGGAAAGGCGACATGCGGGCGCCATCCGGTGACCGCGCTCAAGCCGGCGTCCCGGCTCACCCAGTCGCGGTGGTAAAGCTCGGGAAGCTTGTCGAGGGCGAGGATGGGCGGCGCGCCGCTCAGGCGGGCGGCAAGACCTGCCGCATGCGCCGCCAGCCGCGACACGGCCTGCGGCAGGAACAGGACCTTGGGGCGGCGGCCGGAATGACGTCCCGCGGCCGCAACGAGATCCGACCAGGAATAGCCACCCGCCGTGCCGTCGGAAAGCTCGAAGGGGCCGCTCGGACAGGCAGGAGCGGCGGCGACCGCAGCAATGGCGGCGGCGAGATCGGTGACGAAGATCAGCGAGACCCGCTGGTCGGCAGTCACGGGAAGGAGGACCAAGGGCTGCAAAAGTTGGCGCAGGAGCGGCAGAGTGGCTCGGTCGCCCGGGCCGTAGACGACGGGCGGCCGCAGGATGACATGGCAGGAGCCCGGCAACTCGGCGGCAAGCGCCTTCTCGCTTTCGGCCTTGCTCCAGGCATAGTCGGTGAGGCCGGGCTCGCGTGCCGCCATGGAGGAGAGATGCACGAAGCGGCGAACACCCGCGGCGGCTGCGGCGGCTGCCAAATTGCGGGTGCCCTCGATATTGGCGGCGGCGAAGGCGGAGCGGCCGGATGCGCTGATTGCACCGGCGCAGTGAATGACCGTGTCGGCTTGGTCCACGAGGCGCGCCAATGCCTCATCATCCGATAGCGAACCTGGCACGATCCGCTGGCGATCCCCGGCTGCGAGCTTAGAGGGATCGCGTACGAGAAGACGAAGCGACTGCCCGGAAGCGGCCAGCGCCGCAATGAGATGGCGTCCGATAAAGCCTGTTGGACCGGTGATCGCAACTGTGGTCATTCAGGCTCCAGAATGAAGATAAAAGCGTGAAGCCTCAAGCACTTGGCAGCGTCTGCCCTGGCGCGCCCGGCGTTGGTTAAAAGCGCTGTTCAGGCGGCGTGGCGCCTGTCGGAGATCACGAAGCGACGGCCAATTCGGCTTCCCTCGACGCGCCGCCTGCGGGAACCATAGCGATATCGGCGAGGCCCTGCAGATAGCGCTGCCGAGCGCCCGAACGCGACAGCTTTCCGGACGAGGTGAAAGGCAGGGTGCGCGGCGCGACCAGCAGCACCTCGCAGTCGATGCCGGCAACCTCGCGAACGCGGCGGGCGACCATGGCGCGCAGCTGCTCGAGCTCCCGGGCATCGCTCGCGCGGCATTCCACCATAACGATCACTTTGTCCTCGCCATCATCGGTCTCGACGGCGAACGCCGCGACATCGCCGCTGCGGACGGCTTCGAGCTGCTCGACCGCCCATTCGATGTCCTGCGGCCAGATGTTGCGACCATTCAGCAGGATCAGATCCTTGGCCCGGCCGGTGATGACGATCTCGCCGTCGAGCCAGTAGCCCATGTCGCCGGTGCGCAGGAAGCCGTCGGTGCACATCACCTCCTCGGTTGCGAGGCGGTTGTCGAAATAGCCCGCCATGATGCTCGCGCCGCGGACCAGGATGTGACCGATCTCGCGGTCGGCGAGGGGGCGACCCTTGTCATTGACGACGACGATCTCATGGCCGGGCAGCGGCCGGCCGCAGGCAACGAAAGCGCGGGTCCGGCCCGGCATTTCGCGCAAGGCCGGCGATGCCGGCATGGCAATGCGACGAAGCTTGTAGCGCGCTCGGTCGACGACATCGATGCGCGGGGCGCGGTCGAGATCGCCGAAGGTGATGGCGAGCGTGGTCTCGGCCATGCCGTAACTCGGCAGGAAGGCGCGACGGTCAAAGCCGGCCGGGGCGAACGCCTCGGCAAAGGCCTCGAGAATTTCCGGCCGGACCATGTCGCCGCCGATGCCGGCTATACGCCACTGGGCGAGATCGAGAGTTCCGACATCCGCGCCGGCGCGGCGGGCCGCCAGGTCGTAGCCGAAGGACGGCGAATAGGCGATGGTGCACTGATTCTCCGACATGAGCTTGAGCCACAGGCCGGGACGGCGGGCGAAAGCCGATGTGGCGAGATAATCGACGCTGCCCTGCGACACGACCGGCGAGATGCAGAAGCCGACGAGACCCATGTCGTGGTAGAGCGGCAGCCAGGAGAAGGCGCGATCGCCTTCGCGGAACTGCAGCCCATGCTGGAGAATGCCGAAGGAATTGGCGCAGATCGCCCGCTGCGAGATCAGCACGCCCTTGGGGGCTGAGGTCGAGCCGGAGGAATATTGGATGTAGGCCACCTCGTCGGGCCTGAAGGGCTCGAGCCGCTGGCCCGCCGAGGGAAGCTCGTTCAGCTCGCCATGGGTGAGAACCCGGACGCTGCCGCACGGGCCGGCCGCTTCGGTCAGATAATCGACAAACTCTGGCGAGGTGATCGCCGCCGACACCTTGGCGCTGCGGAACATGCCGGCAATACGCTCGACATAGGTGTCCTTGCCGCCAACCGACATGCTGTAGGGAACCGGGCATGGCACAAGGCCGGCATATTGGCAGCCGAAGAACACGTCCATGAAGGACGGATTGGTCTCGGCGACAACCGCCACCCGATCGCCGCGGCGGAAACCGGCCGCGATCAGACGATGGGCGGTGCGCACGGCGCGGTCGCGCAGCTCGCCATACGGCATGGCGTGGTCGAGCAGGCCGCGGCCATTGTAGAAATTCATGCCGGTCCTGCCGCGGGCCGCATAGTCGAGCGCCTGCCACAATGTCCCGAAAGGACCGTTTTGCTGCTGAAGACCGATGTTGGTTCGCGGCGTGGGCGCCAGGACAGCTGCCCGATCCGCGCGTATGATGATCCCCGACGTCGTTTCGACCCGCACGACGACCCCTCCGCGACCCGCTGCGACCGCGCTGTTCAAGGATCAGCGTGGTCTCCCCAAATCGCCGACTCAGTTTGGACCCGCGTCAGCGTGAATTAATTGCTAACAGTCGCATTTGGGGGGGCAAAATCAATTGGTGTTTCAAAATATAACGCTGGAAAACCGGTTCAGGCCGGCTTGGCGATCAACTGCAGTAAAATCAGCAATAGAACGGCCCCTAAACACAATCCGGATAGCCAAGCGAGCAGCAAAGCGGCGGAAGAGTGTCCGACGATTAGTTGACGATTGTTGCTTGGTTGCAACATTCTTTCTTGCTCCACCAAACGATGGGCGAGCCGTTCAGCGATAGACTTGGCCATTTCTGCCCGATCGCGCGAGGAAAACAGCGACTCACTGCCGGTCGGGCGGTCCTCGAGGAGGCAATAGGTTCGCGGATCCGGCGCCATCACGACGTGGGTCACGAGATCGATCCACAGCTTCGGCGGGTCGTCCGCGATCAGCGCCAGATCGGTCAGACCCCGCAGGCGGCCGCTGTGGGCGACGACGGCCGCGAGATCGTCGCGGAGAGCCTGCAGCCGCAGCAGCTCGGCGTCCCTGATGCCGGTCAGGGCGTCGAGAGGGGTCGCCTGCGCCAGTCGGGCGCGGCGCAGCGAGTCCTCGAAGGAAGCATCGTCAAACGGCTTCATGGCGGTTCAGACTGTGCAAAAAAATCAGCTCGAGGTGACCAAAAAAGGCGTGAAACGAGGGCATTTGTGCACGCTTTTATCGAGCCCCGCTTCACGTGCAACGGCCATTTGCACAAAACGTGAAAATCGTGCATCCTGCAATCTCCAGTTGATATAGGATGCAATCCTCATGGTCCCGTCGCAGCTTTTTGTCGCCTGCCTCATTCTCACCGCCGCGATGCCTGCCGCCGCCGCGGCCGGCGAGCTGTGGCTCGCCGCCGGCACCGGCTTCGACCCGGGCGGCGGCGGGATCGAGACCTGGCAGGCGGCAACCAGCGCGCCGACGTCCGCTCTCGATGCCGCGGGACCACGCTTCACCCTCTTCCTGTCGCAGACCGGCACGGACGATTCGGCCCGGCTCGAAGGCGGCTGGTCCGTGGCGGCGCCGGGGCTGACCGGCGAGATTCTGGGCGGTCTCGAGGCGCGCCAGCAGGACCAGCGGACACGGCTCAGCCCGGTCATCACCACGGCGCTCGAGACGGCCGGCGGCCGTGGCGGCATTGCGGCGCTCGCCATGCTGCGCCCGGCCTTCGGCGAGGTCTGGCTCGAGGCGCGGCCGTGGCTCGATCTCGGCAATTGCTGGCGGCTTGGCGTCCTCGCCGCCGCTTCACCAGGGCCGGACGAGGCAGGATTCCGGGCCGGGGTGTTCAGCAGCGGCTATCGCATGGTCCTGCCGGTCATCCGGGAGCTGTTCCTCGGCGGCGAGGTCGGGCTCGCAGCCGACCGCCGCAGCCGGGGCTTAAGCCCGTTTGCCGGGCTCAATCTCGGCTTTCATCTCTGAGCCAGTGCCGGGCAAAGAGGCCGGTGATCACCGGGAGAGCGATGCTGAGGCCAAGATAGCGCGCGATCTGGTGGACGCCGACATAGGCGGGGTCGAGCCCGAGCGCGATGCCAAGCGCCGACATGGCCTCGAGGCCGCCGGGCGCGAAGGCCACCAAGGCATAGGCAAGCGGCACGCCGGCGATCCGGCTTGCCGCGAGCGCACCGACGAGCGCAATGACGAGCGACAGCAGAAAGCCGCCGAAGCCCACCCACAGAGTCGCCATGATGTCGGCGGAGCGGACCCCGGCGAAGCGGTCGCCGATGGCGGCGCCGAGGACGACATAGGCGGGGGTGAGCAGGCCGGGCGGCAGTGCGCCGCTGACAATACCGAGGAGATGCAGCACGCCATTGGCGAACGCGGCACCGAGCATGAGCCCGGCCGGAACCCGCGCCCAAGCGAAGAGCGAGCCGAGCGCCGCGCCGGCAGCGATGGCGAGCAGCGTATCGAGGGCGCCGCTTGCCTGGACGAGGGAGGGGTGGACGCCCTCCGCCCCTGCCCCTGCCCCAAAGCCCAGCGGTCCAAGGCCGGTGATCAGCAGCGGCAAGGCGGCGACCAGGAAGACGAGGCGGAACGATTGGACGACGGTGACGCGCGGCATGTCGGCGCCGGACTGGTTCGCCACCATGAGGACGAGGGACAGAGCGCCGGGCACCGCGGCAAAGAAGGCGGTGGCCTCATCCCAGCCCTGGGTGCGGCGGAAGAACGCCATGCCGCTGACCACGATGGCGGTGACGGTCAGCGCCAGGAAGACCAGGCTCAGCGGCCACCGGCCCATGCCGGCAACCGTCTCCCAATTGACCGCGGCGCCGATCTGCGTCCCGAGCAGCAGGAAGACGGCGTCGCGGAGCATGGAGGGAATCTCGAATCTGGCGCCGGCGGCCAGCAGCGGCAGGGTCGCCAGCATCGAGCCGGCAAGCCAGGGCGCCGGCGCATTGACGAGCGTGAAGGCAAAGCCGCCGAGGGCGCAAATGATCAGCGCACCGGCGAGATGGATCCAGCTTTTCATGCAGTCAGGGTCCTAAAGCCAAGGCAATAGGCAATAGGCAATAGGCAATAGGCAGTGAGCCGTTCCCTTCCCTACTGCCTACTGCCTACTGCCTACTGCCTACTGCCTACTGCCTACTTCTTCCCCGACCGCGCATCCTCGATGATCCGCACCAGCCGGGCGTTGATCGCCGGCGAGCCCTCGACCACGAAGCTCCACAGGAGCCGGGTGTAGGAGCCGTGAGTCGCAAGGCAGTCATAAAACTCCGGCGCGATGCGCGTCAGCTTCGGCAGGCGGTTCCAGGGGACCGTCGGCAGGTCGTGGTGCTCGTTGTGAAAGCCCATGTTGAGGTCGAGCGCGTTGCACAAGCCGTAATAGCTCGTGGTCTCCTGGTCCTCGCCGATCAGGAAATGCTCCTGGATCCAGCGGGCGCTGATCGGATGGAGCCCGCCGATCGAGAACAACGTCGACAGCGCCAGGTAGACGAGCGCCATGCCGCCCATGGTGAAATAGATGACAATGTCCAGGGCGAGGATGGCAAGCACGTTGAACACCATCCAGAAATCGAGAACGTTGCCGCCCTTCATCACCAGGGGACGCGCCGCCTGCAGGAACGGCATGAGAAAGATCCAGGCGGCGCGCCCGACAGGACCGCGGTTGAACACGGCGATCTCCCAGTCGGGCGGCAGGTCGGGATCGTAGCCCGGCACGCCGAGATAGGTGTGGTGGCGCAGGTGGTGGCGCTCGAAGGAGGTGAAGCTCGGAACGAGCTGGGCGACATTGCAGAGGATGCCGGCGAAACGGTTCGCAGCAAGGCTCTTGAACACCAGGCGGTGGGCGCATTCGTGCACCATGACGAAGAGAGCATGGTTGGCGAAGGCGCCGATCCCATAGGCGGTAATCAAAACCAGCCACCACGGGGCGTCGCGCAAGGCAAAGGCGATGGCGAACTGCAGTGCCGTCGTGCCAAGGATGAGGGCGAAGGTCCAGGGGTTGCGGCCGATCAGGGCGCGAGCCTCGGGATGGCTCCGCAGGATCTGCTTGGCGCGGACCCGATGGGAAATCATGCCGTCAGTCGAGACGAACGCGCCGGCCGGCTGCACGCGGCCGACCTCGTCAAGCTCCGTGACCAGCGCCATCGACCCCTCCGAGGCTCAAAGGAAGCGCCCGCTTGCGCATCCCCCGCTCACCGTCTACCTAGTTTTGACATTCTAGCCAAGCAACCTTGCCGCTCAATCGCTCTTGCGCCTGCTTTTCGTGGCCCATTGTTTCCCCCCTGCAAACCGGCCCCTGTCCAAGGTCGGCGGGATGCAGCGCGTGGGAATCGACCTCCTCGAGGCGCTCAAAAGGCGCAACGATCTCGAACTCGACACCCTGATTCTCCGTACCGCCGGGTTCGGCATGGTGATCAAGGCGGTGCCGTTCTACAGCTTCGCGCTGACGCGGATCTTTAATCTTTGCCGGTCGGGCCAGGTCGATGCGGTGCTGTTCTCGGCCATGGCATCGGGCTGGATGAGCGTGTTCATCAAGCCGCTGCTCGGGCGCAGCGTGCCGATGGCGGCAATCTGCCATGGCCATGACGTGATCATGGACTATGCCCCCTACCAGCTGCTGGTCCGCCGCGTGTTCGCCACATTGGATGCGGTGTTCCCGGTGAGCCGCGCGACGGGCGAGCGGGCGCTCGAGCGGGGCTTGAGCCCCTCGCGGCTCCATGTCATCAACAACGGTATCGAGCCCACCCGCTTTGCCGAGCCGCCGGCGCGGGGCGAGCGCCGGGCCATTCTCGCCCACGCCTTCCCGAGGGAGGCGGCGGGGCTCGAAGTCGATGCGCTCGTGCTGTGCACCACGGGGCGCCAGATCCGCCGCAAGGGGCATGCGTGGTTCGTCGACAACGTCATGCCGCTGCTGCCGCCGCATGTGCATTTCTGGCTGGCGGGCGATGGTCCCGAGGGGCCGGCGATCACGGCGGCAGCGACGCGCCACGGTCTTGGCCAGCGGGTGCAGCGCCTCGGTCTCCTCAGCGACGAGCAGGTGTCCAACCTCTATCGCGGCGGCGACCTCTTCATCATGCCCAATGTGCCGGTCGAAGGCGATATCGAGGGATTCGGGGTGGTGCTGCTCGAAGCCGGCCTCAACGGCATGACGTCGGTCGCGGCGCGACTCGACGGCATCGAGGATGCGGTGACGCACGGGGCCAACGGGTTCCTGGTGGAATGCCGCGATGCGCAAGGCTTCGCGGCCGAGATCATGCGGCTCGACACGGACCGCGACCGGCTGTTCGAGCTCGGCCAGGCGGCGGCGCAATTCACGCGCGCGCAGTTTTCCTGGGACGGGATCGCCGAGCGCTATGTCGAGGTGCTCAAGGAGGCAGTAGGCAATAGCAATAGGCAGTGAGCGGTGCTCTCCCCTACTGCCTAGTGCCCTTCTCCCGCCAGCACCTCGTAGTAATAGCCTTCGAGCGTTTCCATGGCGCGGCGCCAGCTGTAGCTGCGGCTGCGGGCGACGGCATTTGCGCCCATGCGACGACGCAGCGCCGGGTCGGAGACCAGCCGGGCGATGGCATCGGCAAAGCCCGGCTTGTCGGTCTCCTCGACGAGAAAGCCGGTGTCGCCGGGCTTGACGAGCGAGGCGCTGCCTGTGGCATTGGCACAGACCGCCGGCAGGCCCGAAGCCATGGCCTCGAGCGTGACGATGCCGAAGGTCTCGGTGACGCTTGGGAAGAAGAACACATCGGCCGAGGCATAGGCGGTCGAGAGCGCATCGCCATCGAGGAAGCCGGTGAAGACCGCGTTCGGCAGCTTCGCCTGCAGCCTCGCGCGCTCGGGCCCTTCGCCAACGAAAAGCTGGCGGTGGGGCACGCCGCGCTGCTCCAGAAGCTGCAGCACCTCCTGAACGAGCCCGATGTTCTTCTCGGCGACCAGGCGGCTGATGAAGGCGACGACGACGTCGTCGTCGGCAAAGCCCATGGCGCGGCGCCACGGCTGCGAGCGCCGGTCGGGATTGAAGCGGTTGAGGTCGACGCCGCGCGTCCACAGGCGGACGTCGCGGCCGATTCGGTCGGCGCGCAACAGGGCGACGACTTCCTCGGAGGGCGCATAGAGCTGGGCGCAGGTCGAATAGAGCCAGCGCAGATAATGCTGCCACGGCCGCGCCAGGAAGCCGACGCCGTAATAATGGCTGTAGATGTCGTGGCGCGAGTGATAGGAGGCGACGCAGGGGAGCTGCCATCGGTTTGCCAGGCGCACCGCCGCGAGGCCGAGCGGGTCGGGCGAGGCGACGTGAAACAATGTCGGGCGGAATGCGGCGATCTTGTCGCGCACGGACCGCGGGATGCCAAGGGTGAGGCGATATTCGCTGCGCCCGGGAATCGGCACCGAGGGAACCGGCGTGACGGTGCCGTAGGATTCGAACACCGGCTCGCCGGGCAGCGGCGCCACCACCATCACCGGCACCGCTTTCGATTCGAGATGCTGGACCAGCCGGTTGAGGGCGACGACGGCGCCGTCCTTGACGTAATTGTAGTTGCCGCACCACACCACGACGCGCAGCGGCCCCGAGGAGCCGGCGTTCCAGAACGCGGAATCCGGAACGTTCTGGTTCATGCGCCCGCTCCCTCGATGCTCGACTGTGGCATGCCCCATGGCCCCCGATGCGGGCGGATTATAGGCCAGCGGAAGGCAGTAGGCATTAGGCAATAGGCAGTGGTCAGCACCCTTCCCCACTGCCTACTGCCCGTTGCCTTTCCGTGCCGTCCAGCCAATCCCGCAGCTTCTGCGCGTATCGCGCGTCGGCCGCACTCAGGTGCAGCCGGTCGGGGCCTGCCGTCATCGCAAGGGCGAAATGCAGGCGCGCCAGCTCGCAGGCGATGTAGCAGGGCTCGAGGAGGCGAATGAGATCGCGGGAAATTCCGCGCCCGGCTCGTCGCTCGACGCCATGCGCCAGCGCCTCGCGCCCGGCGGGCTCAAGATCGAACTCGACTGCCGCCCCGGCGAGATCCCAGGCAATGTCCTGGCAACCGATCAGGTCATGGCCAAAGGCGTGATCGACGGCATCCGTCTTCATCAAGCGACCGTCCGCCGCGACCAGCCATTCGAAGGGTTGCAGCCGGTTGTCGGTGGCGCAGCGCCGCAACCCCGGACCATGGCGCGGCAGGCTCGCGAGCCGGCGCGCCAGCCGATCGCCCGCGGCCGCGCCGAGGCGCTCGGCGGTGTTGTAGACGGCCATGGCGACCAGCTCCGGAAGTGCCGCCCCCTCCGCCGCATCGGCCGGCAAGGCGACGGCGCGAAAGGCCATGTAGTCGGCAAGGCGGGCCAGGAGCACCGGCGGCGGCAGATCCCGAAGCCGACAACGCGGCGCGGCCGGGAGCCAGCGTTCGACCAGGAAGCCGTGCAGAAGCGCAAGCGGCTCAGGGGTGAAGCCGGCGGCGGCAAGAGCGCGGGCGTGAGCGAGCTTGCGCTCGCCGATCGGACCGAGGCCGGCAAATTTGACGAGCACCCGCCGGCCGCCGGCCACGCCGGCGTATTTGCGGCACTCCATCGCGGGAATGACGGGGGCGGGGTCATCGGCCGCCCCGGGCGGCTGCAGCCCATGGACCATGCTCCGCCAGGCGCCGCCGGAGAGATCCCGAAGCGGGCCGTCAAGCGGGCCGAGCGCCTGCTCAAGCCAGGTGGTCAGGCGGTGGGCGGGCTTCACCGTCGACAGGAAGAGATCCTCGAACGGCACCACATGGCGGGCAAGTCTCGGCCAGCGACGAGCCGTGTCGTCGCTCGCTTCCGGCCCGGGCGGTCCGCCATGGCTCGGAAAGACGTGAATGCGCCGGCGCGCCACCCCCGCCGCCTCGAGCCAGCCGGCCACCGCCATGAATGAGCTGCCGGAAAGGCCCGGGCCCTCGTCGACCACGGCAACGGCGCCGTCGGCGCGGCGCAGGCGCTCAGCGATTGCCGGATCGGCGAGGATGTGGCGGCGATAGGGTTCGCCGCGCGGCCGCACCGTCATCGCCGCGGCGCTGCCGGAGGCCGCGGCAACCATGGCAGCGAGGCTCGTGCCGATGCTGCGGATGCCGATGACGCCGGCAAGCGGCATGGCAAGACTCGCGGCCGCCGCCCGGTAGGTCTCGGGATAGACCGCATAATGGAGGTAACCCTCGGGGCTTCGCAGCGCGACACGCTCCGGCAGAGGCGGGCGGGGCGTGGCCGGGATCGCGCCGGCGGCCTTCCAGTACAGGCTGTCGAAGGAGCAGCGGAGCTCGTCGGCGATGGCGTACAGACGACCGGCAAGGGCTGTCTCGGCCGCTCCCTCCTGGTCGAAGCCACGGGCATCGGCGGCCTGATCGGCGACGCCCTGCAGGAGCACGCCCCATTCGATCAGGCTCGTGGTCAGGGCGGCATGGCGGGCAAGCCCGGCCGGCATGCGCAAGGCCAGGGCCAGGCGCTCGTCAAGCTCGTCCCAGAGCTGCCGCGGATCCGCTTCGCGGCAGCGGTCGCCGTAAAAGAGCATCGGCAGGCAACAAGAGCGGCGAGGGGTAAGTTCCAGCAGGAAAGGCAGTAGGCAGTAGGCAGTAGGCAATAGGAAGTGGGGAGTGGGCAGTGATTGGTGCCCTTCCCTATTCCCTATTGCCTATTCGCGGTATTGCTGGATCCGGGTGGTTCTGAGGCCCGGCAGGCCGTGGCGGTCGATCGAACGCTGCCAAGAGAGGAATTCCTCGACCGTCAGGGTGTAGCGGCTGCAGGCCTCCTCCAGCGACAGGAGGCCGCCGCGGACGGCGGCCACGACTTCGGCCTTGCGACGGATGACCCAGCGGCGGGTGCCCGGCGCGGGAAGGTCTGCCACGGTGAGGGGGGTGCCATCGGGCCCGATGACGTAGTTAATACGCGAACGCAACTGACCACTCATGCTCGACTTCACCGTCAACTCGGCGTACTCACTGACCAACAGGGACCACTGTAGGACGAGCGGCTTAAGAAAGGTCTAAGTAGTTCCAAACGAATGGCAAACGCCGCGGTGCGATTCGGAGCACGGCAAACCGCCTCAGGGGTGGATTTGACAACATCAGGCGAAAAAGGCTTTTTCCTTGCGCGGCTGGGTAGCGAGGCCATATAGCCGTTCACGGAAAGTGCGGTGGACCAAGGGCGTTGATGATCAGGCTGACAGACGGTCAGGTGACGATGGTCCGAAGCGTGATGGCGCTCGAGGGCGAGGCGCACGCGAGGCGGATCGTCGTGGCCATGTCGGGCGGGGTCGATTCCACCGTCGCGGCGGCGCTGCTCAAGGGTGCGGGCTATGACGTGGTCGGCATCACGCTGCAGCTCTACGATGCCGGCCGGGCGGCCGGCCGCAAGGGCGCGTGCTGCGCCGGGCAGGACATCCATGATGCAAGGCGGGCGGCGGCCAGCCTCGGCATTCCCCATTATGTGCTCGATTTCGAGAGCCGCTTCCGGGATACGGTGATCGCCGACTTCGCCGACAGCTATCTCAGGGGCGAGACGCCGGTGCCATGCGTCACCTGCAACCGCACGGTGAAATTCGCCGATCTGCTCGGCCGCGCTCAGGCGCTGTCGGCGGCGGCGCTCGTCACCGGGCATTATGCGGCGAGCGATGCGCGAGGGAACAGCAACCGCCGCCGGCTCCTTACGCCGTGCGACATGGCGCGCGACCAGACCTATTTCCTCCATGCCACCACCGGGCGGCAGCTCCGGGAGCTCCGCTTCCCGCTTGGCGGCATGACCAAGGGCGAGATCCGGCGGCTCGCGCAGTCGTTCGGGCTCACGGCGGCCGACAAGCCGGACAGCCAGGACATCTGCTTCGTCCCCGACGGGCGCTATCGCGACGTGCTCCTGAAGCTCCGGCCGGAAATGGCGGCTCCCGGCGACATCGTCGATCTCGAGGGGCGGGTGATCGGGCGACACGACGGGGTGGCCAATTTCACCGTCGGGCAGCGGCGCGGCCTCAGGCTTGGCGGGGCTGAGCCGCTCTATGTGATCAGCCTCGATGCCCGCCGGCGCCGGGTGGTGGCGGGGCCGCGCCGGGCGCTCAGGCGGCGCCGGATCTGGCTCAAGGACGTGAACTGGCTCGGTCCGGACGAGCTGCCGCTCGCGCCGTCCGGCTTCATGGCGCATGTCAGGGTGCGCTCGACCCGGCCGCCGGCGCCGGCCCGGATCGTTCGGGAGGGCGAGGCCTGGCGCGTCGAGATCGAAGGCGGCGAGGAGGCCGTGTCGCCCGGCCAGGCCTGCGTGTTCTACGAGCGAGCCGGGCCGGGGGCAGAAGTTTTCGGCGGCGGGCGAATCGTCGGCTCGGCCGCTTTCGCCCCTGCGCAGGTTGGATTGCCCGAAGCAGAACTGGAAGAGGTGCTCGCCCGATGACAAAGCTTGCCTCGATCGATGAGGGGACGGTTCGCAAGGCCTATGCGCGCTGGGAGCCGGTGTATGATCTGGTGTTCGGCGAGCTCCTGGCGCCCGGCCGGCGACAGGCCATCGAGCTCATCAACAAGCGCAGCGGCAGCGTGCTCGAGGTCGGGGTCGGAACCGGCATCTCGCTGCCGCAATATCGGCGCGACTTGAGGGTCACCGGCATCGACCTGTCACCCGAGATGCTGGCCAAGGCGCGCGAGCGGGTGGAGCGCCACGGCCTCGACAATGTCGAGGCGCTGCTCGAGATGGATGCCGCCAACATGACGCTTGCCGCGGCATCGTTCGACGTCGTGGTGGCGATGTATGTGCTCACCGCGGTGCCGGACCCTGCGGCGGTCATGCGCGAATGCGAGCGGGTGTGCCGGCCGGGCGGCGAGGTCCTGGTGCTCAACCATTTCAGCGACGGCCAGGGCGTCAGGGGGTTCATCGAGAAGGTGAGCGCGCCGGCGGCGTCGCTGATCGGCTGGCGGCCGGAATTCCCGCGTGATGCCATCATGGTGTGCGATAGTCTCGAGCTCAAGGAAGCGCAGCCGATCAACCCGTTCGGCATCATGCAGCTGCTGCGCTTCGTGAAGAAGGGCGAAAGGTGAGACACGGGCGGCACGTCGGAGCCTTGGGCGAATGCCTCGACGAAGCAGCTTCGATGCTGCTGTTCGCGCGGCGCTGGCTCAAGGACCCGATGAAGGTCGGTGCAGTGGCGCCGAGCAGCACGGTGCTGGCGCGGGCGATGGTGAAGGCGCTCGATCTCGAGCCGGGGCAGACCTGCCTCGAGATCGGGCCGGGAACCGGGGCCTTCACCGAGCATCTGGTCGAAGCCTGCCACGGCGAGGTCCGGGTGGTGCTGATCGAGCGCGATCAGGCCTTTGTCGGCCATCTCCGGCGGCGCTTCCGCAATGCCGAGGTGATTGCCGGCGATGCCCGGGACCTGCCCCAGCTGCTCGCCGCCAACGGCATCGGCCAGGTGCCGCGGATCCTGTCCGGGCTGCCGCTGCGCAGCATTCCGCCGCCGCTCAGGATGCGGCTCGCGCGCGCCATGGGCGATGCACTCGAACAGGGCGGCCGCATGGTGCAGTTCACCTATCTTGCCGGGCCGCCGCTCCTGCCGCGGCTTGCGGCGGCGGCGCGGGTCGAGGGCCGGCGCGTCGATTTCGTCGCCCGCAACGCGCCGCCGGCCTTCATCTGGGTCTATGGCAAGGTGGCCGAACCGGTTGCGTCGGCTGGCTTCCTCCGCCGCTCCCATGCTTGACTTGCGAGCCGGCTGCCGCCTATATCGCGCCGGCCGGTCACCAACATCCGGGGCGGAGTAGCTCAGCTGGTTAGAGCAGCGGAATCATAATCCGCGTGTCGGGGGTTCGAGTCCCTCCTCCGCTACCAGCAAAATCAATCACTTAACGCCTCCACTACAAAATCCCTCACCATCATAGGTAACCGGTAAGGTAACGTCGCCCATTCGCCGCTCTACTGCAGGCGTCATGCGAGCTCTGACTTCGAAGTGAGACGAGCGGTTTCAGGTGTCACTCGCGTTCGCTCAGGATCGGTTAGACGCGGTCTCCAGCGCTTCGAGAAAGGCATCGGCGAATTTGGCAAGCTTGGCGCGGCAACGCTACGAGGAGGCAGAGGAATACATCGAACGCGCGGTTAATCGCCAGCCTGAGAATGGCCAGCACTACGTAACGCTGGCGATTATCTATGGGCAACTTGGGCGTCCCGAAAAAGCCCGAGCCGCAGTGAAAAAATA
>DATAOT010000013.1:0-6527 GCA_036265615.1 Aestuariivirgaceae bacterium | reverse complement strand
GATCGAATGCAGCGCCCAGAACATCGGCTTGGTGATGAAGTAGAACCATCCCCAGTCGATCATCAGATCGAACCGATCGATCTTGAGCGTCCTGGCATAGTCGTTGATGGTTTCGACCACCTTGGCACCGGCGAACACCCGGTTTTCGACCGCTCCGGTCGTCCCGGGCGCCACGGTCAGCGCCTCCTTGTTGAGATAATCCGCCTGGTAGACGTCGAGCCCGCCATTAAGCGTGTGGCGGAAGCTGCCGACGATCTGGGCCATCTGGTCCGGCACCAGCGACACCGCCCAATATTTGTCGGTGATGCCGAGCCATCCGCCCTGCGACGGCGTGACGTCCGGCTCGGCATGATCCTTCATCTTCGCATAGGTGATCTCCTTGAGGCTGCCGCCGAGCACCCCGAGCAGCCCTTCATGCAGGACATAGACGCCCTGGACATGCGGCGTCCCCTGCCGCTGCACGCGGGCATAAGCATAAAGCGAGATCGGGGCGCCCGTTCGGTTCTCCACCTCCTGGCGCAGAGTGAACATGTATTCCGGATCGACCGAGATCGTCCGCCGGAAGATCAGGCCTTGGCCGTTGTCGTAGGTGAGCGTGACCGGCTTTTCCACCCCGAGTACGGCGCCTGGGGGCGCCGTCCAAACCGTGTCCTTGTTCGGCAGCTTGAAATTCGAGCCGGCAGGCTGCGAGAACCCGTGCTCCGCGAAAAAGCCGCCGACCGACCCTGACGGCGACAGAAGCACGATGGTCGGGCTCTTCGGATCGACGGTCTCGCGATAGCGGGTGAGCCGGAGATCATCGAGAGCGCCGCCCTTCAGATTGATCGAGCCTTCGAGGCTCGCCGTGCGGATGGGCAGGCGAGGCGTCTGCTGCAACACGGTCTCGCGCGGCTGCGGCACGCCGGGCGCCGGCGCGACCGAGGGCTCGGCCGCCGGCGGCACCGCCTGCGCCTGGGAGCCAGGTTGCTGGGGTGCCGGCTGGGCCGGAGCTGGCGGCCCCGGCAAGGCCTGCGGCGGCTTGCGGGACTGTTCCGTCTGCTGGCGCTGCTTCTCGAGCATCGGTTGGGCATAGAAATAGTTCCAGCCCAGGATGATCAGCATGGACAGCACGATCGCCAGGATGAAATTGCGATTGTCTTCCTTCATAATTTCCTGTTTCCGAGCGTTGCTGTCGCCGCCAGTCTCAGTGCCGCGGCCGCCGTCCGTAGGATGGCGGCCTGTCGGCCGCCCGGTTCAGCGCCGCCACGGCACGCTCGATATCTTCCATCAGAAGAAGAAAGGGCCGACCGGCGGTTGCCGAGCGGCCGATGAACACATAGTCAGTTCCGGCCCGCAGTCCAGGGGCACCGTGGCGCCGGACCGCCTCCCTGAGACGCCGCCGGATGCGATTGCGCAGCACCGCCGAGCCAAGCTTCCGCGTCACCGTGAAGCCGATCCGCGGCGGTCCGTCGTCATCGCGCCGTCGCGCCTGGACGACGACGCCTTCCCGCGACCACGAATGCGCACGCGCCGCCTCCAGGAAGTCCTGGCGGCGCTTGATTCTCTCCATGCTGATGACCTCCGGGTGGACCGGAGCAACCCGGCCCTGCCGCTTCGTTAGGCCGACAGCCGTGCCCGCCCCTTGGCACGGCGGCGCGCCAGGACCCGGCGCCCTCCTTTGGTCGCCATGCGTGCGCGAAAGCCGTGCCGCCGCTTGCGAACGATCTTCGAGGGCTGAAAAGTGCGCTTCACCGCAAAATTCTCCAATTTCTAAGGGCCGATGGCAGCCTGGGGCGGGGTCGGAGGGCTTATACTGGCCGAAAACCGCCGCGTCAACGCGAAGGGCACAACATCGCACTTGATCCCGACGGTCAATGAATGGCCTATTATAAGTTGAGGGAAGAAGGCCATGACTGGCGCGGTTGAGGGAAGCCGACGGACAAAATCACCCCCTCGGGTTGACCGCCTGCGCGGGCTGTCCGGCAAGGTGCTGGCGCTGGCTATTCTTTTCGTGATGATCGGCGAGCTGCTGATTTTCCTGCCTTCCCTGGCCAATTACCGGGTGGGCTGGCTCAAAGGGCGGATCGCCATGGCCGAGGTTGCCGCCCTCGCGGTCGAGGCCGCACCCGATAACCAGATCTCGGACGATCTCCGCAAGGAGCTCCTGTCGGCCGCCGGCGTCGAGGTGGTGGCCCTGAAGCGCGACCAGTCGCGCCACCTGGTGCTGATGTCGAAAGAGCCCTTGACCGTCGTTGCCCGTTACGACCTCAGGGAAACCCGCATTTTCCAGCTTCTGTTTGATGCCGTAACCACCATGCTGGCCGGCGGGCAGCGGGTGATCACCGTGGTCGACAAGCCACCCAACATGTCCGGCGACGAGATCGAGCTTGCCATGAGCGAGGCGCCGCTCTTCGCCGCCATGGTCGGCTACGCCGTCAACATTCTGGCGCTATCGGTCCTGCTGTCGATCATCGTCGCAGGCTTCGCCTTCATCACCCTCGACCGCATGCTGGTCGTGCCCATTCGGCGCCTGACCCAGAGCATGGTCCGCTTCCGCGAGCAGCCCGAAGACCAGAGCCGGATCGTCGAGCCTTCCGGCCGCAACGACGAGATTGGCCTCGCCGAGCAGGAGCTCGAGGCCATGCAGCGCGACCTTGCCGGCACGCTGCAGCAGAAGAGCCGCCTCGCGGCGCTGGGGCTCGCCGTCAGCAAGGTCAGCCATGACCTCAGGAACATGCTGGCCACCACCCAGCTCATCTCCGACCGGTTGTCCAGCGTCCAGGACCCGACCGTCCAGCGGGTCGCGCCGAAGCTCGTTTCGTCGCTTGACCGGGCAATCGGCTTCCTGGCTCAGACGCTGGTCTATGGCCGCGCCGAGGAAGCCCCGCCGCGTCGTGACCGCTTTCCCTTGCGGCTGCTGGTCGAGGAGGTCATCGACATGGTGGTGGTGCAGGCCTCGAGCCGCACGGTGCTTTACAACGATGTTCCCGCCGAGGTGGTGGTCGATGCTGATCGCGACCAGCTGTTCCGCGTTCTCATGAACCTTGTCAGAAACGCGACAGAAGCACTCGACGCGCCAGAGGAGCCCGCGCCGTCGCCGCCCGCCGACGGCATGGTCCGGATCACCGCCTGGCGCGAAGGCAGCGTCGTCATGATCGAGGCCCGCGACAACGGCCCGGGCGTGTCGCCGCGGGCTCGCGAGCATCTGTTCGAGGCTTTCCGCTCCTCGGCGCGCACCGGTGGCACCGGCCTCGGCCTCGCCATTGCCAGCGAGCTGGTGCGGGCCCATGGCGGCGACATCCGCCTCATCGCCGAGGCGGCGCGCGGTGCCGTGTTCCACATCTCGATCCCCGACCGCGTCGCCGAGCTGAGGCCCGGTCGTCGCGGTCAGCGCGAAGCCTCCTGAAGGGAAGGTTCAGCGCGCGCTGGTCATCACAGTGCCTTCGCGGCGCGGGTCGACGCCGCCATCCATGACCTTGTCGATGATCCGAATCCCCTGAAGACCGCTTTCGAGCGGCGCGATCTTGACCTCGTGTCCCATTGCCGCAAGCGCCGGCGCCAGCCGTTCCGCCGCTGTGCCCTGCTCGAGCTCGGTCGCGCCATTGCGGTTGAGAATATGCGGCATGGCGACCGCCTCCTGCATGGTCATGCCCCAGTCGATCAGCGCCACCAGCGCCTGCGTGACAAAGCCGATGATGCGGCTGCCGCCGGGCGAGCCGACAGCCGCGAACAGCGCCCCATCCGGCCCGAACACCAGCATCGGCGCCATGGACGACCGCGGGCGCTTGCCGGGCTCGACGCGGTTCGCCACCTTGATGCCGTCCTCTTCCGGTTTGAGCGCGAAGTCGGTGAGCTCGTTGTTGAGCATGAATCCGGCCGCCATGATTTGGGCGCCGAACGACTGCTCGATCGTCATCGTCATCGACACCGCATTGCCGCGCCGGTCGACGATGGCGAGATGGCTGGTGCCGGCCTCCGCATGGTCGCGGTCCGCGGCCTCGGCCATCTGCGCCGGTTCGGGCTGGCCCGGTTCTGCCTCTCCCATGTCCCGGCCGGGATCGATGGCGCGGGACCGCTCATCGAGGTAGCGCCGCGACAGCAGCCCCTCGCGCGGCACCTCGACGAAATCGTCATCCGCCATGTAGCGGTCGCGATCGGCGAAGGCGAGCCGGCTTGTCTCGGCGAGGAGATGCGCCGCCATCGGTCCGTTCGGGGTGAGGCTCCCCATCCGGTAAGACTCGAGCATTCTCAGAATCATCAGCGTCGTCATGCCTCCCGAGCTCGGCGGCGGCATGCCGCACAGCCGATAGGCGCGGTAGGAGCGACAGACCGGCTCGCGCTCCGGCGCGGCGTAGGCGGCGAGATCGGCGGCTGTCATCAGGCCGGGATTGGTCGGGTGCCCCCTCACCCGCGACACGATCGCTGCCGCCACCTCGCCGGAATAGAAGGCCGATGGACCGTCCATGGCGATGCGTCTCAAGGTGAAGGCATAGGCCGGGTTCCTGAGCGTCGCTCCGGCTGGCAGCGGTGCGGCAGCGCCACCCGCCTCCGCCGGTCGGAAATAGAGCTGGCGCGCCATCGGGTCCTCGACGAGGCGCGGCGCATCGGCGATCGCCGCAGCCAGCCGTGGCGAGACTATGAAGCCCTGTTCCGCCAGTCGGATCGCCGGCGCGAAGAGATCGCGCCATGGCAGCCGGCCATATCGGTGATGCGCCTGGAACAGCATCGCTACAGTGCCCGGCACCCCGACCGAGCGGCCGCCGATTTCAACCCAGCCGCGCTTGAAGGGCTGGCCATCGCCGCCGATGAACAGCTTCTCGCCTGCCGCCAGGGGTGCCTTCTCGCGACCATCGAAGGCATGCACCTCTTTGCGCCGCCCGTCCCAATAGAGCAGGAAGGCACCGCCGCCGAGGCCCGAGGACTGCGGCTCGACGAGCCCGAGCACCAGCTGGGCGGCAATCGCCGCATCGATCGCATTGCCGCCCTCTTTCAGCATTTCGACGGCGGCGGTCGACGCGAGCGGATTGGCGCTCGCCACCATGTCGCGTGGCGTCTGCGCGTTTTTGGAGCAGCCGGACAGCACCGACAGGAGAAGCACCGCAAGGGCGGGCAGGAATCGGCTGAGGATCATCAAACGGTCCGCGAACGAGGTCGAAGGCGCTCGCGAGCTTAGACCGCGACCCCGGCAATTTGCTAGAGTTGCGCCCACTGGAAGATGCCATGGAAGGTGACGCTTGGGCCGTGCTCGTCCTGGAACTCTCAATCTGATCACCGATGTGGCGGGCATCGCGGTCGGTAATGCCGAGGATCACCGTCTCCTGAGCGGCGTCACCGTGGTGCTTCCGGACGAGGCGGCCGAGGCTGTGGTCGAGCTCCGCGGCGGCGCCCCCGGGACGCGAGAGACCGATGCGCTCGATCCGACCGCTCTCGCCGGCCAGGCGCATGCCGTGGTGCTGGCGGGCGGTTCGGTCTTCGGCCTTGATGCCGCGAGCGGCGTCACCGATGCTTTGGCGGCCCGCGGCATCGGCTTTCGCTTTCGCGCCCAGCCGCTCGCCTGCCCGGTGGTGCCCGCCGCCATTCTGTTCGACCTGCTGAATGGCGGTGACAAGGATTTTGCCGGCAATCCGCCCTATGCCCGGCTCGGCCGCGAGGCGCTCGACAACGCCGCCGCGACCTTTGCGCTGGGCAATGCCGGTGCCGGCTACGGCGCGATCTGCGGCCGGCTCAAGGGCGGCCTTGGGAGTGCCTCGGCCGTTCTCGAGGGCTTCACCGTCGGCGCGCTGGTCGCGGTCAACAGCTTCGGCGCGGCCGTCAATCCTGCTACCGGTGCGTTATGGGCCGAGCCTTTCGCGCTTGACGGCGAGTTCGGCCGCGAGCACCGACGGCGGCCGGCGGACGAGCCCTGGCATGCCGTGTTCGCCGGCAGCAAGCTCGACCGCGACGAGCCACCGCCGCCCGGGCAGAGCACGACGATCGCGGTGGTGGCGACCGACGCCCTGCTGTCGAAGGCCGAGCTGTCGCGCTTCGCCATCATGGCGGCGGACGGGCTCCCCCGCGCCATCCGTCCGATCCACACGCCATTCGATGGCGACTGTGTCTTTGGCCTTGCGACAGCGCGCCAGGCCTTGCCGGAGCCGCACAGCCGCGCTCTCGCCGCGCTCGGAACGCTTGCCGCCGACGCCCTCGCCCGCGCGGTCGGCCGGGCGCTGTGGGAGGCGACCGCCATTCCCGGCTGGCCCCCCTATCGGCTGAGCCGTTGACGGCATCGCGAAGCGGCCGACGAGACTTGCGTTCGCCCGACGAACATATTAGGAGAACTCTCCCTGCATGATCCCTGCCACACGCACCGGTAGCTCAGCTGGATAGAGCACCAGA
This sequence comes from Aestuariivirgaceae bacterium, assembly GCA_036265615.1. GTDB lineage: Bacteria > Pseudomonadota > Alphaproteobacteria > Rhizobiales > Aestuariivirgaceae > DATAFF01. Next base: position 173 of record DATAOT010000013.1, on the reverse strand, counting down.
CTACGAATCTGGGGGTCAGGAGTTCGAATCTCTTCCGGTGCGCCAATTAACTTATTCTCATCCATCAACTTTTTCCTATCGTCCTTTCGGGGCCGTAGCGCCGGTTTGCATTTGGTTTGCAAACTTTGTTCGCGGGGAGTTCTCGAAATGGAACATCGCCTGCTCGGCGAGAG
>DATAOT010000012.1:0-8824 GCA_036265615.1 Aestuariivirgaceae bacterium | reverse complement strand
GGCTTACCGCCAAGGCGGCTTGCACCCAATGGTGCGTTCCCGGCCTCTTCGATCGGTCCTGGAGCCAGAATGATGGTGGGCCTTGCCAGCGCGGCGAGCCGTGCGGCCCATTGCGCCAGGCCCGCCTCGCTAAGCAGGGTTTCCAGCTCGGATTTTGACCACATGGTTCTCGCCCTGCGAGCATCAGCTGCGAAGTCCGCTTTAACCGATGAAAGAGGCCTCTTGCTGTCATCAGGGGTATTAATTTCCTAAACCGGCGAATCGGCGCGTAGCTATGGTGCCGATGCGGCGGGGCAGGCTCTCGCCATTTTCAGGGGGAAAGCCTTGTCCAGCTTATCGCTGTCGTTTGCTCCGAAGGGAACCCGTTTCATTCCGTCCACGACAAGCGAGGAATCGGCGCCTCAGATCTCTGTTTCAGAGCGGACGACACCACCGCCTCTGCCGGCTGCACGTTCGCTCAATTCCTGGCGCGGCAGGAGGTCAGCCTTGACGGCGCGGCGATCTGTGTTCGTGAAGTCGACGTGGGTTCAGGCAGCGGGGGAATCGGGCTTGAGCTTCAGTTGCCGGAGAGCAAGCCGGGTGAGCAAGACTATGACCATTTCCATCGGGCGATCGAAAAGCACATCTTCCATCACTGTCTCACGGCTATTGTCTATCAAGGCAACAGCGGCCGAATGATCGTCAATACGATCGGCGACGAGTTGCCGCGTGTCGCCAGCGCCGTACAGGAGGTGAAGACGTTGCTCGGCTTCATGCAGCTGATCGGCGGCGATCTCTGGTATATACTCAGTTGGCTGAACGATCCGCAACTGGTCAGCGACCTTCACGAGGTGCTTGGGCCGACCGGTTTCCGCACTGTGCCCTGCGCCCCAGGCGATCTGGATTTACCAAGAGACGTGGTGCTCAGGCTCGCTTCATGCTTTGCCGAGGCCGACCGACCCGATCTGCTGCTGGCCATGCTCGATGTCGCGTTGCCGCGCTGCCACGACTCCCCAGCCGATCTCTGCCGAGAGTGGATCGGTCTTGCGGGCGAGGCTCTCAAGGAGGGGAACGGGGGGGCTGATGCCACCCGGACGGTGGCGAAGGAGCTGCTGGAGTCCAAGCCGCAAGGGCTTGATGGTAATGATCGCGCTCAGCTCGCGCGTCTTGCACCGTACGAGGCGTCGTCGCCGACCAACTCAACGATGTCGCCCGCGCTGACGGCGGCGCACGCCCATCTTGAGATTATGTTCCCCGAGCTCTTCCGCGGTCCGCCCGTCCAGCCCAGAGCAAGCGCCAAGCAGACGGAGCTGATGCTCAAGTGCGAGCGGGGTGATGTCGATGGAGCTCTGGAGTGTCTCGTCAGGGGCGATGAGGTCAATGTCAAAGACGCTCTGGGCGGCACGGCGCTGCACTACGCCTGCCGTTCGGGAAGTACCGAACTCTTGCTTCTGCTGTTGGCAAACAATGCAGATGTCGAAGCCAGGGACAATCTGAACAGGACCCCGCTGCACTGGGCTTGCCTCGAGGGCCGCGGGGACGCGGTTGCGAACCTTATTGGAGCGAGGGCCAAGATCGATGCCGAGTGTTTGCGCTTTGCGCGAGAGTACGGCCACCAGGCGGTGGCCGGTATTCTGGTCAGGAACGGCGCCAGCGACAGTTCTGAGGCCTCGAAGTCTTGGGACGACGCAACGGCCGGGGACCTGTCAAGGGACTGGGACACGGCCCGCTCGACCCTCTCGCCGCTTCCGGAGCCGATTATCGATCGGCTGGACAAGCGAGATCAGCAAGGCAAGACGCGGCTGATGCGTGCCTCCCAAGGGGGCGACTTGGCCGTCGTGCAGAACTGCGTAGAGTTGGGCGCCGATATCGACGCAAAGGATGACCTTGACCAGACGCCATTGATCCTTGCAGCCCGCGCCGGGCATAAGGGCATTGTCGACTTTCTCATCGCGAATCGCGCCAAGGTCAACAGCCGTGATGAGAGAGACGAGACGCCCCTGCTGGTGGCCAGCGCGGCGGGAGACAGCGACATCGTCGACCTCTTGCTGTCCAGCAACGCCGATATCGGGGCCACCAACAACGTGGGAATGACGGCGCTGATGCTGGCCGCCCAGCGTGGCAAGGCCAATGTGGTGAAGATGCTGCTCGCGAAAGGGGCAGACCGGCAAGCCAAAGACCTGAAAGGCCGAACCGCAGCACAGCTGGCAGCGATGCAAAGACATCACGCAATTGCCAAATTGCTCGGACGGCGCCGCAGCAAGTCGAATCGGATCGGCCAGGGGCGTCAAGCGGTTGTTCGGCCAGCAGAGCAAACTCAGGAAAAAATAGCTCTGTGTCCTGGCCCGCCGGTCTCGATCTTCCGCTGCGGAAAGAAGGGGTCGGGCGCGCTGCCGGCTTGTGCTAAGGTCCAGGGCACCGTTTGCGGAGGGCAGGCATGAGTCTCTTGATCGCCGGCATGGTCGTGTTTTTCGGCATCCATCTCCTTCCCATGCTCGGCCTGCGTCCGGCGCTCGAGCGGGTGATCGGCGAGGGCCCCTACAAGGGCCTGTTCGCCCTCCTGGCGCTGGTCGGCCTGATCATGATCATCTGGGGGTTTCGCACGGCGCGCGCCGAGCCTGAGCCCATGGTCTTCGACCCGCCGAGCTGGGGACGGCATGTCGCCATGCTGCTGGTGCTGCTGGCGGTCATCTCGCTGATGGCGTCGTTTCATCGCGGACGGCTCAAGCTCTGGCTTGGGCAGCCGATGTCGATCGGAATTGCCCTTTGGGCAGCCGGCCATCTCTTCGCCAATGGCAGCTTGCCGGAAGTGCTGTTGTTCGGCAGCTTCCTGGTATTCAGCCTGCTCGACATCCTCCGCAGCACTGCCATCGGCAAGGTTCCGTCCTATGTCCCCAAGCCGTTCCATGATGTCATCGCCGTGCTTGGCGGCCTCGTTGTCTATGGTGTTCTGCTTTATCTTCATCCCTATATTATCGGTGTGCCGGTTGTCTGATGTTTCTTCTTGTCGTTGCGGTGCTTGCTTTCGGTTTAATTCAACTCTTACCATTTCTGCCTCCGTACCGGGCCGGGCCGGTTCAGCGTTTCGGTGCGCGCTCGAGTCTTGTTTATGGCGCGGCCTCGGCGCTGAGCCTGGTCCTGCTGGTTGCCGCATGGCGTGCATCGCCGGCATTACCGCTTTATGATCCCCCACTTTGGAGTCGCATTGCAGGGTTCCTCTTGGTCTTGCTCGCCTTCATGTGCCTCGGCATCTTCCTGTTTCGCGGCCGGCTGCGACAGCTCGTCCGCTGGCCGTGGCCGCTTGCCGTCATGCTGCTCGCGCTCGGCCATCTCCTCACGCTTGGCGATCTTGCCGGCCTGGTGCTGTTCGGCGGGCTTTTCCTTTATGGCGCGGCCTCGATCGGGGTTTCGTGGGCCGAGGGTGTGCGGCCGTCGCCGGAATGCCGGGCCGGCCATGATCTTTTGTCGGTGCTGGCCGGCGTTGCACTCTATGGCGTGACCACCCAGCTGCACGGCATTGTGGCCGGGGTGCCGGTCATGGCCCTCTCCGGTTAAGGAGAATCCCGATGTCGGTTCAGAGAGCGTCGCCGCGGACCACGGCCCCCGAGATCAGCGCCCGCAAGGGAGGCGAGCCGATTGTCTCGCTCACTGCTTATCATGCCCATACGGCAGCCATTGCTGATCCCTATGTCGACTTCCTGCTGGTCGGCGACTCGCTCGGCATGGTCATGCATGGATTCGAGACCACGCTGCCGGTGCCGCTCGAGCTGATGATCATGCATGGGCGGGCCGTCATGCGCGGCTCGAAGCGGGCGCTGGTGGTGGTCGACATGCCGTTCGGCTCCTATGAGGAGAGCCCGTCGCAGGCCTTCCACAACGCCGCCAAGGTCATCAAGGAGACCCAATGCGGCGCCGTCAAGCTGGAGGGCGGCGCCCGCATGGCCGAGACCGTGCATTATCTGAGCCAGCGCGGCATTCCGGTGATGGCCCATATCGGGCTCACGCCACAGTCGATCAATGTGCTCGGCGGCTTCAAGACGCAGGGACGCACCCGCGACGCCTGGGCGGCAATCGAAAACGACGCGCGCGCGGTGGCCGAGGCCGGCGCTTTCGCGGTCGTGCTCGAGGCCATGGCGGAGCCTCTGGCGCGGCGCATCACCGAGAGCATTGCCATTCCGACCATCGGGATCGGTGCTTCCGCCTATTGCGACGGGCAGATCCTGGTCATGGAGGACATGCTCGGCCTGTCGCCGCGGGTGCCGAAATTCGTCAAGGAATTCGGCAAGGTGGGCAAGGCGATCGAGCGCGCCATCCGCGACTATGCCCAGGAGGTGCGCTCGCGCAGCTTCCCCGCTTCAGACCACACCTATGACGTCAAGGACTGAACGGGCTCCGTGCTGACTCGTCGGGCCGCTCTCATTGCAATTCTCGGCATGCCCTGCGCTGCCCTGGCGCTGCGCGCTGGCGCCGCGACGGTCGGCGAGGACGGCTTCATCACGCTCCGGGCGATGGAGGCCAGAAGCCCGATCCTCGGCGGCGACAAGGAGCCGCTGCCGGTCTGGGCCTATGACGGGCAATGTCCCGGCCCGCTGCTCCAGGTCAGGCAGGGGGAAAGACTCAAGGTCAGGCTGATCAACCAGCTGCCGAAGCCGACCATGATTCACTGGCACGGCGTGCGGGTGCCCAACGCGATGGACGGGACCGAGCTGACGCAGCGGCCGGTCGCGCCGGGCGAGAGCTTCGACTATGTTTTCGCGCCGCCCGATGCCGGCACCTTCTGGTACCACGCGCAGTACCGTCCGGAGGTGCAGGTGGACCGCGGGCTTTATGGCCCGCTCATCGTCGAAGAGCCCGAGCAGCCGGATGTCGAGGAACTCGTGCTCACGCTCGACGACTGGCTGATCGATTCCTCCGGCCGCCTGGACGATGCATCGCGCGGCGACCTCATCGCCGCTGCCCATGAAGGTCGGCTCGGCAATTGGCTGACGCTGAACGGCAGCGCCAAGCCGCGCTTCCATGCCTCGGCCGACCGGCGCGTGCGGGTTCGCCTGATCAATGCCGCCAATGCCCGGATCATGTCGATCGTCCTGAAAGGCGTTGATGCCTGGCTCGGCAGTCTCGACGGGCACCCTGTCGCACCGCTGCGGCTGGCTGGCCATCCGCTCGACATCGCGCCCGGGCAGCGGGCCGATGTCATTCTGCCGCGGTCTCAGGAGGAGGTCACGCTGATCAACGAGATGGCCGGCGAGCCGCTCGCCATTGCCTCGATCATCCGCACCGGACGAACCGACGGCGACACCGCCGAGCCGCCGTCAGCTTTCGGCAAGCTCAGCCCTGCCATGCCGACGTCAACCGACATTTTCAGGGCCACGCTCCGGATCGCCGGCGGCGCCGGCGGGGGTCTCCAGGGCGCCCGTTATGGCGGACGACGCCTGACCATGCGGAAGCTTGTCGCCGAGGGCAAGGTGTGGGCCCTCAATGGGGAGGCAGGGATGACCAGGGCGCCGCTCTTCCGGGTCGACAGGGGGCGCGAGGTTCACCTGGTGCTCGAAAATCTCAGCCCATGGCCGCAGGCCATGCATATACACGGTCATTTCGGCCGGCCCATCGGCCGCATCGGCCCGGCCTCGCCGCTCGACGCCTTTCGCGACACGGTGCTGCTGCATCCGCGCGAGCGGACGACGCTTGCCTTTGTCGCCGACAATCCCGGCAAGTGGATGCTCGCCTCGAGCATCCTCGAACATCAGAGCACAGGCCTTGCCACCTGGTTCGAGGTGGTGTGAGAGAGGCTCGAGACCGCGATGTCGTCCCTGCTCGCTTTTCCCGCCGACCGGCTGCTGCCGCTGCTCGCGCTGAGCTTGATCGCCGGCTGGCTGGCGGCGGTCCTGCTGAGGGAGGTTGCGCAACGCTTCGGCCCCCAGCTGATCCGGCCGGGCCTGACGCTGTGGAGGGCGGGCTGGGAGCGGCCGGGGGCGGTGCTGCGGCGGCATGCACCACGGTTCACGGCCTGGGTCGAACGCCGGTTCGATCCTGGCCGGGGCGATGGGCTGATCGTGACGCTGATCGTCATTGCCGCAATCTATGCCGCGAGCCTGGCAGCGGGGCTGGTCGAGGAGCTGATGGAGGTCAAGGAACTCGAAGCCTTCGACAAGGGGGTGTTCGCGGTCACCGAACGGTGGAACACGCCGACGGTCGTGGCCGTGTTCCGCTGGATTACCATGCTCGGGAACGTCCAGACGCTGCTGGCAGTCGTGATCGTCGCCACCGGCTTCCTGCTGGCGCACGGGCCGCGAAGCTTTCTCCTGCCGACCTGGATCGTCATCCTCGGCTCGCAGCTCACCACCTGGGGCGGCAAGTTCGCCCTCAACCGGGCGCGACCCGAGTTCATTTTCGACGTGACTGCGTCGTCGCCATCCTTTCCGAGCGGTCATTCGGCCAATTCCCTCGCCGTCTACGGCATCATCGCCTATGTCATCGCCAGGGATCTCGGGCCAGCCCGCGCGCTTCATGTGTATTATTGGACCTTGGCGGCGGTGCTGCTCATCGCTCTGAGCCGGGTCATGCTGCATGTCCACTACCCGAGCGATGTTCTGGCGGGACTTCTGGTCGGGGCTTTCTGGCTGCTTCTCGGCATTGCCATTGCCGAGCGCCACCGCGGGCGCGGCCTCCTTGCCGATCGGCTTGATTAATCAGGCATTTACCTAAAATTGCAAGCATCGGGAACAATCCTTTTCAACCGCGCTTTGCGGTTTTCGAGGGTGTTTCAAGGGTATGAGGCTGATGGCCAGTTTCGAGGACCGTGGGATGTTTCGGGGGCAGGTCGACATCGCCACCGCCGTTTTCCGCAAGCTTGGCACGCTCTGCGCGCCTGCCGCATCAGAGCCGCTTCCGCCTGCCATGGCGGCGCTCATGGCGCGCCTTGCGGCCGCCACGCCGATCAATGGTGAACAGCCGCAACAGGCTGTCGAATCGCCTTGATTTCGTCACGCGTCTGACTTACCCGCCCATCGGTTGGGTGATCGGCGCCGCCGCCCGGTGGCGCAACGGGAGGTCATAGCGCGTGAGCGATGAGTCGCTGTTTCGCGAGGTGGACGAGGAAGTCCGCCGCGAACAGGCCAAGAAGCTGTGGGACCGCTACGGAACCTATCTCGTCGCCGTCAGCCTTGCGGTGATTGTGGGGGTTGCCGGCTGGAAGGGCTGGCAATATTGGCAGTTAAGCCGCTCCCAGGCCGCCGCCAAGGTCTACTTCAACCAGGGCGCGGACGCAGCCGGCCCACGTGACAGCGACCTTCAGGAACTGGCGCGCAGCGGCCCGGCCGGCTATGCGCTGCTGGCTCGCTTCAGCCTCGCCGGCGAACTGGCCAAGACCGGCAAGCGCGACGAGGCGGTGAAGGCCTATGAGGCCATCGCGGCCGACCGTTCGGTGCCGCAGGCCTTCCGCGAAGCGGCGACCATCCGCGCCGCCTATCTCCTGGCCGATACGGCGAGCTCGGCCGATCTCAAGGCGCGTCTTGCGGATCTCGACAAGCCGGAGTCGGTGTGGCGCCTGCCAATCAAGGAGATCTATGCGCTCGCCGCCTGGCGCGAGGGCCGTTACCAGGACGCCTACCGGCTCGTCGGCGAGATTGCTGCCGATCCCGCGGCGCCGCAGGGCATGCGGCAGCGGGCGCAGATCATGGCGGCGGTGCTGCAGCCGCTTCTCAAGGCCAAGTCGTGAGGGGACGATGAACAGAGTCTCGGTGATCCTGATGGCCTTCGCCGTGGCTCTTGCCGGCTGCTCCGGCGCTGCCGAAAAGCTGCTCGAGCCGATCACCGGCAAGAAGGACGAAATCCTTCCCGGCACCCGCGAGAGCGTCCTGCAGAACACCTCGCCCCTCGACAAGGGGATTACCAAGGAGGCGGCGACCGATCCGATCGCCATCCCGGCCGCGGTCAGCAATGCCAATTGGGCGCAGCCTGGCGGGGTGCCCTCCAATGCCATGCACAATCTCGATCTCGGCATGCAGCTGAAGAAGGTCTTCGCGGTGTCGGCGGGCACCGGCTCGTCGGGACGCGACCGGCTGCTGTCCGGTCCGATCGTGGTGGGCGGCCGCGTCTACGTGCTCGATGCCGAGGCGAATGTCCGCGCCTTCAACGCGGCCAATGGCAGCCGGGTCTGGGGCCGGCCGCTGGCGCCGAAGGGCAAGGACCCGGAGGGGGCCTTTGGCGGGGGCCTCGCCTCCGATGGCAACAACGTCTACGCCGCCACCGCCTTCGGCGAGGTGGTGGCGCTCAATGCCGCGACCGGCAACGAGGCGTGGCGCCAGAAGCTTGGCTCGCCGATGCGTGCGGCGCCGACCGTTTCAGACGGCAAGGTCTTCGTCGTGACGGTTGCCAACGAGGTGCTGGCCCTCGACACCGCCGACGGCAAGCAGGCCTGGAAGCACCAGGGGACGGGCGAGCAGGCATCGCTGATGGCGGTGTCAAGTCCGGCGGTGGCCGACGGCGTCGTGGTCGTCCCCTCGACGAGCGGCGAAATCATCGCGCTGAGCGCCGGGGCGGGGCTCTCGACCTGGGACGAATCGCTTGCCGCGTCCGATCCGACGACGTCGCTCGCCAATCTCAACGACATTGCCGGACGCCCGGTGATCGACAATGGGCTGGTGTTCGGCATCGCCCATGCCGGCCGGCTCGGGGCCTTCAAGCTCAGCGACGGCAGCCAAGTGTGGAGCCAGGAAATCGCCGGCAGCCAGACGCCATGGGTGGCCGGCGATTATGTATTCGTGATTTCCAACCGGGCGACGCTGGCTGCGGTCGCCAAGCGCAACGGCGCGGTGCGCTGGTCGGTCACCCTGCCGGGCGCCGG
>DATAOT010000011.1:0-5622 GCA_036265615.1 Aestuariivirgaceae bacterium | reverse complement strand
AGGGCCTCGACAAGGCGTTCCCGGTGCCGGAGAAGCGGACGCCGCTGGCCATGAGTTAGCGAGTAGCGAATAGTGAGTAGAGAGTAGGGTCCGGACTCAAGCGATCCTTCTTTTCCCCTCGCCCCGCGTCAGCGGGGAGAGGGCGTTAGGGGGCGAGCGAAGCGAGACCGGGAGGATGGTTGAGCTGGCGAGATATGCCCCTCATCCGGCCTTCGGCCACCTTCTCCCCGTAGGAACGGGGAGAAGGGAAAATTAGGGACGCCCTTGATTCGCTAGCTTTAAAGGGTCCGGACCCTAATGAATACGGGCTCTTATTCCTCATCGTGTTCCGGCTGGCGCGTGCCGTAACGAAGCACCTTTACCTTCTCGAGCGTGATCAGGCCGCTTTTGATCATGCTCTCGAGAATGGCGAGGAAGGATATGATCTTCTCCTCCGAATCGACGATTTCGACCACGATCGGCAGGTCCTGGGAAAGGCGCAAAATCTTGGTCGTATGTATGCGGCTCGATTGTCCGAAGCCCATCGGCCCGCGCAGCACGGTCGCGCCGGCAAGGTGCAATTCCCTCGCCTTGAGGACGATCGCCTCATACAGCGGCAATTGGCCGAACTTCTCGTCCTCGCCGAAAAAGATGCGCAGCAGCACGGCATCCTGTGGGATCTGCATGGTCACACCCATTTCAATGCGCCGAGAGCGGCAGCGGCAACATGGCCGATCCATACTGCCAGGAGACACAGAACAACCGAGGCTGCGATATTGAGCCCAGCGTAGGTCCACTCGCCGTCATGCATCAGATTGAGGGTCTGCAAACTCAATGAGGAGAAGGTGGTATAGCCGCCGCAGAATCCGATCATCACGAACAGGCGCGCAGTCGATCCGACAAGGATCCGACCGTCCGGTCCGGTCATGGTCGCGAAGAACCCGATGACGAACGACCCGGCGATGTTGACGAACAACGTGCCCCACGGAAAAGTCTCGCCGAGGAGCCTTGCCGCCATGCCCGAGCACCAATAACGTGCCATGCCGCCAAGGGCACTGCCGACTGCGATCCAGAAATAGTTCTGCATTGCTTGCCTTTGCGCGAACACTCTCTCGGGTCCTGACTCGTGATCATGCCGGCAGGAGCGGATATCAAAAAAACCGCCAAGGGGCGGTTTCGAAAAAATCTCCACCGCCGGTCTCGCGCGGTAGGAGTCATCAGCCCTTTCACAGGCGGTTGCGGGGAACTCCATCCCCAGTTCAGAGAAGAATTACGTGATGAGGCACGGCTGGTCAATGGTCGTGCTGTCCTAGTCCGGGCAGGCTGCCCCGGAATTCGCCCAGGCCTCGACGAGGGCCGCCGCCTCCTTCTGGGTCCCGGGCGCCGGCTCGCGGCCGAAACCGGGCGCCCAGGCCCAGCCGACCAGCGTATCATCGCCGATGTGGTGGATGAGATCGGCGAGCGATCGGCCACCGTTGCGGGCCGGGTCCTTGATCTGGATGCAGATGTCGTGGAGCGACTTGCCCTGCCAGCCCATCTCGAAGGGTGCAAGGTGCCATTGCGGGTGGCCGGGCACGCCTGCGGCATCGAAATTGACCTCGAGATGACAGATCGGGCAACGGAGACCGACGGAGCCGAAGCCGTCAGGCCCGCGCTCGACGGGAGGCTGGTGCAGACGGCCATGCTCGCCTTGGCGCGGGCGGTCCCCGACGGGGTGGCAATTCAGGCAGCGGGGATGGGTGAGGACCTTTCCGAGCTCGGTGAAGTAGGCCTGCGAGCGCTGGCTCTCGTCGGCAATGGAGGAAAAGCTTGCCGGTGACCGCAAGCCTTCGCCCGATTGGGCGGTCGCATCGACGAGCAGGCCCGCCGTCAGCACCAGCACCGCCATGGGGAGGGCGATCCCACAAGCTTGCGCGATCTGCAGTGCATGTCTCGGCGTCGCGGCGACTTTCATTCGGTCAGGTACCGAGCAGGATCGGCGAGAATGACGTCGCGCACCGCCTGGTGGTAGCGGATGTAGCCGGTGCAGCGACAAAGGTGTCCGTCGAGCGCATCGGCAATGGTGGCTTCGAGATCGCGGCGCGGCACAGGCTTGCGTTCCAGGCGCTCGAGCAGGACCTGTGATTCGTTGAGGAACCCGGCGGTACAATAGCCGCATTGAAAGGCGAAATGGCTGATGAAGGCCTTCTGCAGTGCTGTCAGCTCACCATCCTTGGCATGGCCTTCCACGGTGCGGATCGTCTTGCCATTGAAGCTGACGGCGGGGACGATGCAGGTGGGGCTCGTGTAGCTCCTGCCTGCGGGTCCATCGACGATAACCGCGCAGCTCAGGCACTGGGCGGCACCGCAGCCGAACTTCGTTCCGGTCATGCCAAGGACCTCGCGCAGGAAGTCGTTCATGGTCAGCTCGTCGCGAACCTCCATCGGGCCATAAGGTTGGCCGTTGATGGTCAGGGCAAGGGTGGTCACGAGAGCGCTCCTTTGAGCATGCTTGCGGTCACCGGAAGGGCATGGAATCGGTGACCTGTCGCGTCGAAAATGGCGTTGAGCAGCGCCGGAACGACCGGGATCATCACGACCTCCGCCATGCCCTTGGGTCCCTCGCGCGGCGATATGGGCGGCAGCACCTCGATCTCCAGGTCGTGCAGCGGCAGGTCGGAGCCGCGAGCGATGAGATAGTCGCCGAGGTTCCACCGGCCATTGCCGGGACCGTCCTCGTAGGGCGGCAAGGTCTCGAGGAGGGCATAGCCGACGCCCATGGCGAAGCCGCCCTGAGCCTGCCCCTCCACCACCTCCGGGACAAGCACCTGGCCGCATTCGAGAACGCTGTACGCCTTGGCGATGCGCAGGACGCCGGTCGCGCGCTCGATCTCGACGCGCACGACGGTGCCGCAGAGCGAGGTAAAGGCGGTGCCGATCCGGTTGTAATCGGTTGGTGGAAAGGCGACGGCGCTGCGGTCGAGGCGGGTGAAACCGCCCGATCCGTTGCGGATGGCCAGGGAATCGATGTCGGCGGTCCAATCGTCGTCGCCAACCCGGAAGGTCGCCTGCGACCAGGCCCAGCGCGAGAAAGCGTGCGCCATGGCGCCGGTCACCCCGTTCTGGGCGTGGGCGCGCGCTGCGACAGCCGGCAAGGGCAGGGGCGGCAGGCCCGACAGCAGGAGGTGCTCGTCCTGCCAGAAGGCTTCATGCCACTGGCTGGCGCGGGGATCGGTCCGAGAGATGCCCCAGAGCGCGAGTGCGGCCGGCCACAAGCCAAAGCGGAACACCACGCGTGCCGCCTCCGTCATCGCCTGGGTGCCGACGTGAGCCCCGCTGGATGCGCTGGTGGCGGAGCTGATCGCCGGCACCCAGCGCGGATTCCTTGCGGCCTCGTCCTGCGCGGCCTGGCTCATGACATAGGGGTCGCCGGACGTCACAAGCTCGAGGGCATCGAACACGTCGACCTCGGCGAGCGTGACCGCATCGGCCATCGAGCCGAGAAAACCCGCCGCGCGGTTGGCGAGAGCGGTTCCGATGCCGTTGCCCATCTCGACGGCATCGGCGTGGATCTGGATGCGGCCCTGGGGATCGACCGCGACCATGCCGAGCGAGCAATCGGCGCCGGTCCCGTAGTCCTTGGTCGAGCAGGCGATGCCGGTGCCGACGGCATAGCCGTCGCGCGCCGACATCTTGGCTTCGACCCGGTCTCGCCAGATCGGATGGCTCTCGAGCTTGTCCAGGATCTCGGGCGTGCGGATCGAGACGGTGTAGGAATTGCCGGTCAGGGTGCGGCCGCCGGTCTTCAGGGCGTTGCGGCGGCGGAACTCGACGGGATCGAGCGGCAGGGCGGCAGCGACTTCATCGATCAGCGTTTCCAATGCCGTCATGGTCTGCAGCGTGCCATAGCCGCGCATCGAACCGGCGGTCACGCCGCGGGAATGCAGCACCGCCGTGGTGACGTCGACCTTGGGGATGTCATAGATGCCGATCGCGCCGGTGGCGCCCACGATGGCAACGCTGCCCGAGTAGTTGGCAAGGCCACCGCCATCGAGAACATGATCGGCGGCGAAAGCGAGCATCCTGCCGGTCCTGCGATCGACGCCGATCCGGCTCGCCATCTTGAAGGCGTGCCGCTTGATGCCGCCCTGGAACTGTTGCCAGCGGTCGTGGGCGAGGCGGACGGGGCGGCCGGGCAGGAACAGGGCTGCCAGCGCGACATAGAGCGGAAAGGGCGTGTGGTCGCGTCCGCCGAACCCGCCGCCGACATAGGCGAACTGCGTCTTGATCCCGGAGGGCTTCAGCCCGTCCGCGGCCTCGCCGAGGAGATCGGCGATGGCACCGGCGGCTTCGAAGGGCGACTGAACGCCGAGCACGAGCTCGAGCTGTCGGGCGGCGGGGTCGTACCAGGCGAGACCGCATTCGGGCTCGAGGAACATCGGGTCCACCGACTGGGTCTCGAAATCGCGCTCGAGCGTCAGCACGGCGGGGTCGTTGGCCGCGAGCTCGGCGCGAATCTGCTCGCCATAGGTCGCGGCCTTGGCATAGGTGGCACCGGCGGCCACCGGCAGAGGCTTCCAGATCGGTCGTCCCGAGCTCTCGAAATAGCCGGGGCTCACCCAACCCTCATCGAGCGGGGAATAGACGTCGGGGGAATCCGGGGTCGGACCAGCAATGCGCGTGAAGCGCCAAGCCCCGTAATTGCCCATCGGCACCGGACCGGTCTCGGGGCCAAAGCGAAGAATGGCACCATCGCGGCTCGCCAGGCGCGCCCGGTCGAAGGCCTCGAATTCCTCGAACATCAGGAGGGCGACGGGCTGGCCAAGATAGAGCGGCGTTTTTCCGACCGGGCAAAGCAGGTCGCCGGCGTAGAAGGCAGGGCTGCGTATTCTGGCGCGTGCAAGATCATCGGCGGTGACCACAGCGCTTGGTTTTGCATCGCCGCTCAACAGAGCCAGATCGAGCCCTTGATAGACATGAGTCGCATCTGGCGCACGGACCAGCAGCGCATGCGCGGTGTGCCGGGGCCAGCCCGGAAGGTCGGCGGCACGGAAGTCGGAGGCGTAAAGCTTCGCTCCGGTGACCTTGGCGATGCCGTCGATGCGGCCGGGGAGGGGCGGCGCCGAGCCCGGTCCGGGCAAGGTTTCGCGTGCCCGGAAGTCCGGCATCTCGGCCAGGGCAAAGCGCGACACGCCAACCGCTATACCGGTCGTCGTGACCCATTTCATGAATGTGCGTCGTGATGGTCGCATGCTGCCGCCCCAGGCCCGTCATCGCCAGCGAGTTTAGGCGAATTCGGTTCCGATCGCGTCAATGACGGGACCCGGCAGGCCGGCGACCTCGGAATAAGCTTAATGGTTCAATAATACATGATGATGATCAGGCTGGCGGCGCGGGTCATGCCCGTCGGGCGAGTCGCATGACCTTCATGGCATAGGCGCGGGCCGCCGGGGGCAGGCGCCTGGCATGAATGCCGGCATTGTGGAAGGCAACCGAACCTCGTTGCAGCGCCATGGCAAGATGCTTCATTCCCACGTCGAGTCCTGCCGCGCAGGATCGCAGAGAGCTGATCGGGCCGCGATAGCCGATGCCACGGGCGGTTGCCGGCTTGATCTGAAGCGGGCCGAGCTCGCCGGCACGGCCGCGTGCGTCGCAACGCCCGCC
>DATAOT010000010.1:0-5881 GCA_036265615.1 Aestuariivirgaceae bacterium | reverse complement strand
AGGCGCTGCCGGATGGCAGCCCCGGCCCGGGCCTCTATTGCGCGGTGATCGTCAAGCGGGTCGATGCCAAGACGCGGGCCAAGACTTCGATCAACGATCTATTGCGCGACTAGTCGCGATTGTGCCGAGCATGAACCCTGTCCCGATCCTGCAATCGCTGATCCGCTGCCCCTCGGTCACGCCGGCGGAGGGCGGGGCACTGGATTATCTGGAGCAGCTTCTGAAGCCGGCGGGATTTCGCACCGTCCGGCTGCCTTTTTCTGAGCCAGGCACGTCGGATGTCGACAACCTCTACGCCCGTTACGGCAGTGCTCAGCCGCATTTCTGTTTTGCGGGCCATACCGATGTGGTGCCGCCCGGACGGGAAGCGGACTGGACCTACCCGCCATTTTCAGGGGTCGTAGCGGACGACCAGGTCTGGGGACGCGGCGCGGTCGACATGAAGGGCGGCATCGCCGCTTTTGCCGCCGCCGTGCTATCGCTCGCGGCGGAGGGTTGGCTGCGTGGTTCGGTCAGCTTGCTCATCACCGGCGATGAGGAGGCGAGCGCGATCAACGGCACCGCCAAGGTGCTCGGCTGGATGCGGGAAAACGCGGAAATTCCAGACCATTGCCTGGTCGGCGAGCCGACCTCGCGCGAGCGGCTGGGCGACGGCATCAAGATCGGTCGCCGCGGCAGCGTGAATATTCATCTGACCGCGGAGGGGCGCCAGGGCCATGTGGCCTACCCGGAAAATGTGATCAATCCGATCCATCTCCTGGGCCGGATGATCGACCGGCTGCATTCCGAGCCGATCGACTCGGGGAACGAGTGGTTCGGCCCCTCGACCTTGCAATGCGTCACCGCCGACACCGGCAATCCGGCGGTCAATGTGGTGCCGGCGCGGGCCACGGCACGGTTCAATGTCCGCCACAACACGCTCCAAACTGCGGAAACACTGGCGTTTTGGGTGCGCCAGCGCTGCGACAGGGTTGTGGGCGAACTGGGCGGTTCCTATGCTCTTGACGTGCAAGCCAAAAGCGACGCGTTCGTGACCGAGGCAGGACCACTGCTGGCGGTGGTCGCCGCCGCAATCGAGAAGGAGACCGGGGTGGTCCCGCTCGTGAACACAGGGGGCGGGACCTCGGATGCGCGATTCATCAAAGATTTCTGCCCGGTGGTGGAATTCGGACCGCTCAGCCAGACAATTCACCAAGTTGACGAGCGGATCACGGTTGAAGATCTCGAGACACTTACAAAGATCTATCAGAGTATTCTGGAACGATATTTCGCGGCCTACCGGTCATGAACACATTGGTTGCCGAAGCGCGACTTTCGCTGGCCGCCGCCTGGCTTCTGGCCCGCGGCGACCGCAGCGGCTATGGGCTGATGAACCTGAGCGCGGACGGGTTCTGGCGGTCCTTCGCGGCAATCTTTCCGGTCCTGCCGCTCTATCTCTACAGTGCCGATGTCGGCTCGCGGCTCGACCTTGCCGGCAGCCCGGTCGAGCTTCCTCCATCGCCGATGGCAACCGTGCTTTCGCTTCTCGTTCAATGGGTTACGTGGCCGATCCTGATTGCTGCGATCGGCCGACCGCTGGGCTGGGGGGCGAATTTCGTGCGCTATATCGTGGCGTTCAACTGGTCGTCGGTCTATGTGATCGGGGTGATGCTGCCGCCGCTCATGCTGTTCGATGCCGGCGTGATCGGGCGCGACACGATGAGTCTCCTCGGGCTCGCCTCGATGGCGGCGGCGCTCTGGATGCGCTGGATCGTAGCGCTGACGGGCCTGCAGGTTTCGGGGCTCGCCGCGGCTGGTCTCGTGGTTGCCGAACTTCTGCTAAGTCTCGGTACCAATTGGCTTTTCGAGTGATCAGTCGTACCGCACCGCGGCCAGGTACAGGCCCCAAGGCGGGGCGACCGGGCCGCAGGCGGCGCGGTCCTGGGCGGCAAGCGCGGCGAGGAGATCGTTCTCGCTCCATTTGCCTTCGCCCACGAGCTTGAGCGAGCCGACCATCGAGCGGACCTGGTTGTGGAGGAAGGAGCGGGCCCTCGCGGTGATCTCGATGGTGTCGCCGCGGCGCATAACATCCAACGAATTCAATGTCTTGACGGCGGAAGGCGCCTGGCACTCGGTCGACCGGAAGGTGGTGAAGTCATGGGTGCCGACGAGGCATCGGGCGGCGCTTGCCATGGCGTCGCTGTCAAGCCGGCGCATCACCTGCCAGGCGCGGCGTCTCTCCAGCGCCAGCGGCGCCCGGCGGTTCACAATGCGATACAAATAGTGCCGTTCAGACGCTGAAAAACGCGCATGAAAGCCGGTTTCGACCGCATCGACGAGCAGGATCGAGACCGATGTTTCACGCGATGTTTCACGGAGATGAGCATTAAGCGCGTCTCTCAGCCGATTAGCTGTCCAAATCTTCGACAGGTCGGCATGGGCGACCTGGCCAAGGGCGTGGACACCGCTGTCGGTCCGCCCGGCGCCGATCACAACCGGCTGCTCGCCGGTCAGGCGCGCGAGCGCATCCTCGATCGCCGCCTGGACCGAAGGGCCATGCGGCTGCCGCTGCCAGCCGTAGAATTCGGAGCCGTCATATTCGATCAGAAAGCGGTAGCGTGGCATCGAGCCACCTCACGCCAGTCGGGTCGCGGGCGCAACCGGGTGACCGCGGAGGAAGTCGTCGAGCGGCAGGACGGCCTTGCCTTCGAGCTGGACAAGCAGCGGCCGGATCGCCGCCTCGCCGCAGGCGATGGTCAGCCGGTCATCGAGTGAGGTGCCTGGCGGTCCGCCACCCGGCACCACCATCGCCTTGAGAAGCTTGAGCCGCCTGCCGCCAAGCCGGCACCAGGCGCCGGGATGGGGCGACAAGCCGTGAATGCGGTTGACGATCTCGGCGGCCGGCCGGTCGAAGGCGAGCCGCGCCTCCGCCTTGTCGATCCTGCTCGCATAGGTGATGCCGTCGGCGGCTTGCGGGCGGCAGGCGAGGGTGCCCCGATCGAGCGCGTCGACCGCCCGCCCCATGAGGAGCGCGCCGCGCGCCGCCAGGAGATCATGCAGGGCTCCGGCGGTCATGCCCGGGGTGATCGCCACCCGCTCCTCGAGGCATACCGGCCCGCTGTCGAGCCCCTCCTCCATGCGCATCACGACGACGCCGGTCTCGGCGTCGCCGGCCATGATGGCGCGCTGGATCGGCGCCGCCCCGCGCCAGCGCGGCAGCAGCGAGGCGTGGAGATTGTAGGCGCCGAGGCGCGCGGCGCTCAGCGCCGGCGGCGGCAGGATCAGGCCATAGGCAACGACGACGATGAGGTCGGCCTCGAGGGCCTGAAGCGCCTGCCATTCGGCTTCGGATCTCAGCGTGGCGGGAGTCCTCACGGGGATGCCGCGGCGCTCGGCCGCCCGAAGAACGGGCGAACGGCGCGCGCCAAGTCCGCGGCCCGCGGGCTGCGGCGGCTGGGTGTAGGCGCAGAGGACCGGATGGCCCTGATCGAGCAGCTGCTCGAGCGTCCTCACGGCAAAGTCGGGCGTGCCCATGAAGACGAGCTTCAGGCTCACACGGGCTCCCGCGACGCCTTCATGGCCTTGGTGAATTTCTTGACCACGCGATCGCGCTTGAGGCGCGAGATGCGGTCGATGAACAGCACGCCGTTGAGGTGGTCGATCTCGTGCTGGATGCAGGTGGCCATCAGGCCCTCGCAGTCCTGCTCCTTGAGCTCGCCGTCGCGGTCGAGATAGCGGATGCGCACGGTCTTGGGCCGGGTCACGTTCTCGAACACCTCGGGGATGGACAGGCAGCCCTCCTCGTACTCGGCGGTTTCCTCCGAGGCGGCGATGATCTCGGGATTGACGAAATATTGCGGCTCGTGCGGCTTGTCCTCGTCCTTGACGAGGTCCATCACCACGACGCGCTTCGCCACCCCGATCTGAATGGCGGCGAGCCCGATGCCGGGGGCGGCATACATGGTGTCGAGCATGTCGTCCATGAGGGCGCGAATGTCGTCGGTGACCGCGTCGACGGGCAAGGAGACGCGTTTCAGCAGCGGATCGGGCAGATAGATGAGCGGTCGGACGGCCATGTTGAGGGATTCTCTTGCTTGCAAGCTGAGATAGGCGCTCGGCGATGGCCGGTCAACGCCCGGTCATCGTCATCGCGGCCTAGATCTCGCGCTGCCGGGCGCGCAGCAGGTCGCGGATCTCGATGAGCAAGTTCTCGCTCAAGGTGGGTTTGGGCGGCGGAGCCGCTTCCTGCTGGCGCTTGAAGCGGTTGATGGCCTTGACCACCAGGAACAGCACCCAGGCGATGATCAGGAAATTGACGAGCTTGGTCAGGAACGAGCCATAGGCGAAGACGGCTCCCTGCCGTTTCGCCTCGGCAAGTGCGGTGGCGTTCACATTGTGCGAGAGCGGCACGAAATAGTTGGAAAAGTCGAGGCCGCCGGTCGCCGCGCCGATGATCGGCATGATGATGTCGTCGACAAGCGAGGCGACGATGCCGCCGAAGGCCGCGCCGATGATCACGCCGATGGCGAGATCGAGCACATTGCCCTTCATGGCGAATTCCTTGAATTCCTTCAACATCGTGATTCGCTCCGTGAAGCCCGTGGAGCTTGAGGGTAACTCAGGAGAGGGAATGGTGAGTAGTGGGTAGGCAGTAGGGAGTAGGCAATAGCGAATAGCGAATAGCGGGGCAGGAGAGAGACCTCTTTGCATCCCTCCCCACCAGGGGGAGGGGACACGTGCTATTCGCTGCTCTCTTGAAAACAGCTTTTGTATTGACAATGTGTATACAATCTCCTTATACGATCTACCCAGCACATCAATGGGAGTCATGAAATGAAAGCGGCCGCAACTCTGCCGCGGAAAGGTTCGGGAGCAGACAAGACTCGTCGGGACACGACCGTGAACCTGCGGATGCCCATGCGGGTCCGCGATCTGATCGATGCCGCCGCCAGCGCCCTTGGCAAGACGCGCACCGAGTTTGTTGTCGAGAGTGCCAGACAGCATGCTGTCGATGTACTGTTGGATCAACGCTTCTTTCATCTGACAGGGAAGCAATTCGCTTCGTTCCTAGCCGTTTTGGATAATCCCCCGGAGCCAAATGAGAAGCTGAAGCAGCTTATGAAGAGAAAGGCCCCGTGGGAGACGTGACAACTATAGTAAATCGGCCAGGGGTAACCCTTACCTGCCCCTCGCCGATCCAAACATCACATGACTTCGTGAATTTTGATTGCGGCAAGCCGCCACTCACTGACTGGCTGAAGACTCTCGCCATGAAGCAGGAGGGCAGGTCGGCCAGGACCTATGTCGTTTGCTCCGGCTCGGCCGGTCTTACGGTCGTGGGCTATTACGCGATCGCCACGGGAGGGATCGAGCGTTCTAGGGCCATTCGACCGCTTCGAAGGAACATGCCTTATCCGCTTCCGGTTATGGTGCTCGGCCGACTCGCCGTGGACAAGGAATTTCAAAACCACGGAATTGGAGGCGGACTGCTGAGAGATGCACTTCGACGCACTGTTCAGGCCGCCGCGATGGTCGGTGTAGCTGCCCTTATCGTGCACGCACTCGATGACGATGCTCTGGCGTTCTATATCAAGTACGGCTTTGTGGCCTTTCCTCAGGGATCGAGGACCCTGTTTATGCCAGTTCAGACGATCGAGGCGGCCCTTTAATTCGAAGTGAATAGCGAATAGCGAATAGCCGAATGCCCCTCATCCGGCCTTCAGCCACCTTCTCCCCGTGAGAACGGGAGAAGGGAAAATTGGGGCAGGGCGCCTCTCTTTTTCCCTTCTTCCGCAGGCGGGGAGAAGGTGCCCCGGAGGGGCGGATGAGGGGAACCTTGCCGGGGGCGCTACTGGAGAGAGTAAAGAATATCGCCGTTCGCATCTATCGTGTTACCGGTTCC
>DATAOT010000009.1:0-3998 GCA_036265615.1 Aestuariivirgaceae bacterium | reverse complement strand
GTGAAGGGGACGAGGGTGAAGAGAACGAGGCAAAGCAGGCCCGAATAGAAGATGGCCTTGAAGGTGTCGCGCTGCGGATCCTTGAATTCGCGCGTGTAGCAGACGGCGGTCTCGAACCCGTAGGTCGACCAGGCGGCGATGAAGAGGCCGCCAAGGAACAGGGTCCAGCCGCCATTGTTCCAGGCGCCGGGCTCGGCCGAATAGGCGGCCTTGGGCGGCACCAGATTGCTGAAGTTGGACCAGTCGACATGGCCGAGCAGGATCGGCGCGACGCCAACCACCAGCATGGTCACGATGACGATCGAGCCGACAACCTTCTGGAAGTTGGCGGTGCTGAGAATGCCGCGGTGCTGGATGGCGAAGATGATCAGCATCAGCACGACGCCGATGACGAAGGTGGCATTGAGATGCGCGGTGGCCAGGCCCGGGATATTGAAACTGGCGAGATCCCAGGTCCTGATCGCCGGCGTCAGGGCAGTGACCGCATCCGCCGACAGCAGGGCCTGAACGGCATCCTGCGCCGTCTTGCCGGCATTGGCCGCGAGCCATTCGACAACGCGCGGCGAGTCGGCGGCAATGGAGGAGGCATGCGCGGCGATCCAGTCCTTGACGGCCGGCGAATCCGCCGCCGGGATCGGTGCATAGGCGTTGAGCAGATAGCTTGCGGCAATGGCGCAGCCGAGCGACAGCACCGGCGACCAGGCGAACCAATAGCACCACACCGACAACGGCCCGACCAGCTTGGAGTAGCGCAGCCAGGCGGTGGCGCCATAGATCGGCGCTCCACCCGATTTCTCGGCAAACAGGCCGGCAATCTCGGCATAGGTGAAGGACTGGATGAAGCCCATGACCATCGAGATGATCCAGACCAGAAAAGCGAGCTTTCCGGTCGTGCCGGCGATGCCGCCGATCGAGAAAAGCACCAGAGCGGGGACCCCGCTCGCCACCCAGAAGGCACCGCGCCAATCGATCGCGCGCCTGAGTTCCTGGCGCTCGCCAACACCGATCGCTTCGGCTGTCATCGTTCCTCTCCTCTCGCCTCGCAGCGAAAGCTTCCATCAATGCCGCGGCGTAGGCAATAGGGCCGGCAAAAATTTCCCTAAGGGAAGAGGAGCTCGACGGCGCTTGCGAAGAAAGCGCTAGCGCTCGGCATCGGCCAGCGCCAGATCGTTCGGCACCGCCTTGGCCGGCATCCAGCGCGCGAACAGAAGCTCGAGATAATTGCGGTATTGCCTGAGCTGGCGCGGGAGCAGGGTCGGGTCGCGGTGCGAGCGGCCGAGGATCATGGCTCCCTCGATGGTGGCCAGCAGCTGGTCGGCCAGCTCGTCGGGGGTGACCGGGCGCTGCGGCTCGCAATTGCGGATCGCCGCCTCGAATTTCGGCCGCAGCAGGTCGCGCCAGGCGAGCAGCCCCTTGGCGACGATGTCGAGGGTGCGCGCGTCGAAGAGCTGCGCCTCATAGATATAGCAGGCGAACAGGCAGCCGGGGATTTCGCTGCCCAGCGATTCGATGTCCTCCTCGAACAGGCCGACAAGCAGCAGGAGCTGCATCAGGGGATCGCCGGCAAGCCGCTCGGCACGCGCGAGGTTGCGCTCGAGATGGGCGCGGTCGCGACGGGCGAAGCGCTCGACAAGGGCCTGGCCCAGCTCGGCCTTGGTCCGGAAATGATGAAAGAAGGCACCCTTGGTCACGCCGGCGGCGGCAATCACGTCATCGACCGAGCTCGCCGCGAAGCCGCGCCGGAACACTAGCTGCTCGGCAGCGTCCAGAATGGCGCGTTTGGTCTGCGTTCCGTCCTTTCCCAACCGTCTCTCCTCGTCGCCTTCAGCTATAAACAGACCATCTGGTCCGTTCTCGAGCACCGCGTCTCACAATACGGAAAGTAGCCGAGCGCGGAAGTGGGAAGAGGAAATAAAAATGCAATATGTACGTATTGTCACAGGATTTTCCGTTCATCTGCGGTTCACTCGCGGGTTCCTAACAAACGTCCGCCAGCGGGCTGACTGCTTTGCAAAAAACTCCTTCCTTTTTGCTAAACCAAACCAACCAGTCTGTTTCATCACGGAGAGAGCACCATGAACGCCAACCCCGGCACTCTGCATTTCGACTCCGATCGTGCGGCCCGCTTCGAGGCCCGCTTCGTGGACGTCCTCAATGCCGGGGCGCTCTGCCTGATGACGTCGATCGGCCACCGAACCGGCCTCTTTGATACCATGGCCACCCTGCCGCCTGCGACCGCCGCCGAGATTGCCGAAGCGGCGACGCTCAACGAACGCTATGTGCGCGAGTGGCTTGGGGCCATGGTGGCGGCGGAAGTCGTGGAACTCGACCCCGAACAGGGCCTCTACAGGCTGCCGCCCGAGCATGCGAGCATGCTCACCCGCAAGTCGCCGGCCCAGAATCTCGGGGTATTCGCGCAATATATCCCGCTCCTCGGCGCGGTCGAGGACGACATCGTCGACTGCTTCCGCAAGGGTGGCGGGGTCCCCTATTCCCGCTTCACCCGCTTCCACGAGGTGATGGCCGAGGATTCCGGGCAATCGGTCCTGCCGGCGCTCGGCGATCACATCCTGCCGCTGGTGCCGGGCCTGATCCAGCGCCTCGAAGGCGGGATCGATGTTCTCGATGTCGGCTGCGGCCGCGGCAAGGCCCTGATCATGATGGCCGGGATGTTTCCCAGGAGCCGCTTCATCGGCTTCGACCTGTCGCCCGAGGCGATCAGCTGGGGTCGGGAAACGGCGGAGCGGCTCGGCGTGATCAATCTCGGCTTCGAGGTGCGCGACCTCACGGACTTCCACCGGACGGCGCCGCGCAACGGGTTCGACCTCATCACGACGTTCGATGCGATCCATGACCAGGCCAAGCCGATGAACGTGCTCAAGGGGATCCGTCGGGCAATCAAGCCGGACGGCGTCTATCTCGCGCAGGACATCAAAGGCTCCTGCCACCAGCACCTGAACATCGATCATCCGATCGGCACGCTGCTCTACACCGTCTCGTGCATGCACTGCATGACCGTTTCGCTGGCGCAGGGCGGCGATGGCCTCGGCGCGATGTGGGGCCGCGAGACGGCGCTGCGCTTCTTCGACCAAGCCGGATTTTCCTCAGTCGAGGTTCACGAGCTGAGCCACGACATCCAGAACAACTATTACGTCTGTCGGCCATGAAGGTCGGCGACACATGCACAAGGACAGAGAATATGCATGGCATCCCTGCGTTGGCCGTCGTGGTCTCGACGGTGGGAGCGCTGCTCAACCCCCTCGCCGGCCGCTTCCGCAAGCGGCGGCAGAGACGACGGAGCGCTCTCAATCATGTGAATGATCATCTGCTGCGCGACATCGGCCTGAGCCGGACCGATGTCATCGCCCGCCGCATCCTCGATGAGTGAGCGCAGTCAGGCGATCCCCGCCTCCTTCAGCGCGGCAGCGATGTAGATTTCCCTGAGACGCCGGGCCACTGGGCCCGGCTTTCCCGTTCCGACGGGCTTGCCGTCGATGGCGACGACGGGCAGGACGAAATTCGACGCCGAGGTGAGCATGGCTTCGTCGGCAGCGAGCGCTTCGGCGAGCGCGAAGGGGCGCTCCTCGATGGCTATGCCGTGGCGCTGCCCGAGCTCGATCAGCACGCGTCGACGGATTCCGGGAAGAATGGCCCGGGACAAGGGGCGGGTGACGATCACCCCGTTCTTGACGATATAGGCGGTCGAGGAGGTGCCTTCGGTGATCATCCCGTCCTCGACCATCCAACCCTCGAAAGCGCCCTGCTCGGCGGCCTCTTGCTTCGACAGCACCTGGCCCAACAGGGCAATCGACTTGATGTTCCGCCGCTTCCAGCGGATGTCCTCGACGGTCACGACGCGCACACCGGTCTCGGCGAGCGGATTGGCGATGATGGCCTTGGCCTGGGTGAAGGCGATGACCGCCGGCTTGATGTCCCTGGGGAAGGCGAAGTCGCGGTCGGCGACACCGCGCGTCACCTGGGAATAGATCATTCCCTCG
>DATAOT010000008.1:0-3733 GCA_036265615.1 Aestuariivirgaceae bacterium | reverse complement strand
AGGGCCGGCCGCCAATGCCCTGCGCCCTTGGTGCGGCCGGGATCACGCGGCGCAAGCGCGAGGGCGATCATGCGACCCCGGCCGGCCTTCTCCCGCTGCGTGAGATCAGGTGGCGGGCCGACCGTCTGGAGCCGCCCCGTTCCCTGTTGCCGCTGTCCCCGATCGCCGAGACCGACGGCTGGTGCGACGACCCCGCAAGCCCCGACTACAACCGCCCCGTCGCCCTTCCCCACCCTGCCGGGGCCGAACGGCTGTGGCGCCTCGACCGCCTCTACGACATCCTGGTCGTGCTCGGCTACAACGACTCCCCGCCGCGGCCCGGCCTGGGCAGCGCCATCTTTCTCCATCTCGAGCGCCCCGACCACGGACCGACCGAGGGCTGCATCGCCGTCTCGCTCGCCGCTATGCGCCGCCTGCTCGCGCGGGCGCGGCCTGGCGATCGGCTCTTGGTTGAGTGAGAGGAAGGCAATAGGCAATAGGCAATAGGCAATAGGCAATGAACGGTGCTCTTCCCTACTGCCTACTGCCAATTCCCCTCAACCGCCACCGATCATGGCTGTGCGTCAACAGGGTCTGCGACAGCGGCGCGATATCGATCCGCCAGAACGACCTTGGGCCCGCCTCGATCGCATGCACGATGGCGGCACGGATCACCGCCGCATGGGTCACCGCGATCGTCTGGCCGCCGAATGCCGCGACCTCGTCGAGCCATTGTGCCACCCTGGCCTTGAGCTGCCGATGGCTCTCCCCGCCATGCGGCGCCGCCGCCTCGTCCTCGAGCCAGGCGGCAAGCGCCTCCGGCTCCGCCGACCCGACTGCCTCCAGCGACCGGCCGGCCCATCGTCCATAGTCGCAATCTGAGAGCGCCGGCACCGTCTCGCCGACAAGCCCGAGCGCCTCTGCAGTCTGACGTGCCGCGACCGCCGGGCTGATCAGCACCCGCTTGCCGCCCGCCACCAGCCCTGCGCTGAGGCGGGCCCTCCTCATGCCGCCGCTGTCCAGTGCCGCATCGTCCGGGAACGCCGCCCGCCGCACGGTGCTCGTCGCGGCCGCTGCAATCAGCGTCACCCTGACGGCGATCATTTGACACCTCCCTCTGCCTTACCTAAGATCCGCGATCGTCACGAAGACAGGAAGCCGGTGCAAGTCCGGCACGGTCGCGCCACTGTGAGCGGGTTTCCGCAAGTCAGGTCTTGTATCGTGAACGAGAGGCCAGGGCGCCGGGACGCGTCATCCCGAAGGAGGTTGAACCGTGAGCCACTTGAACGCCACCCTCCCCTCGCAAGAGGGCGTGATCCCGCTCAGCGAGTTGCTGCCCTGGGCGATCTTTGCCGGCCTGCTCTGTCTGCTCGCACTGTATTTCATCGGTGCCGAGCAGGGTGCAGCGGCGCTGTTCTCCGGCACCGACATCCACGAATTCGTGCATGACGGCCGCCACCTTCTCGGCTTCCCCTGCCATTGATTCGACGAGTCCGCTGCGATGATGCGGGCCTTGTTGATTCGCGGCATGCTTGTCGGCGTGCTCGCCGGGCTGTTGTCCTTCGGCGTGGCGCGGCTGCTGGGCGAGCCTGAGCTCGAACGTGCCATTGCCTTCGAGGAGCAGCAGACCGCAGCCGCTCATGCGGGTGCAGGAGCGACGGTGCACGACCACGGCAGCGACCATGATCAGGCGGCGGGCGCCCCGGTCACGGTGAGCCGCGCCACCCAGAGCGGGATTGGTCTTCTCACCGCCATCCTCGTCTATGGCGCGGCCTTCGGCGGCCTCTTCGCCCTTGTCTTCGGCCTGGTCTATGGCCGCGTCGGCCCGTGGGACGCCCGCACCACGGCGCTCCTCCTCGCCGCCGCCGCCTTCATCACCATCTCTTTCGTGCCCAGCCTCAAATATCCCGCCAGCCCGCCAGCCGTGGGGCTGGCCGAGACCATCGGCGCGCGCACCCAGCTGTTCTTCGCCATGATCGCCATCGCTGTCGCCGCGATGATCATCGCCGTGCTGACCGCGCGCCGCCTCCTTGCCGTGCATGGTGCCTGGAACGCCGCGCTGGCCGGCGGCGGCGCCTTCCTCGCCATGGTCATCATCGCCGCCCTGCTGATGCCGTCGCTCGACGAGGTTCCGCAGGGTTTCCCCGCCGACGTCCTGTGGTCTTTCCGGCAGGCCGCGCTCGCCATCCAGGCGACGTTGTGGGCAACTCTCGGGCTGGTGTTCGGAAGCCTTGCCGACTCGGTGCTGCAAGAAAGGCAATAGACAGCGAGCGGTGTTCTTTCCTACTGCCTACTGTAACGTGTAAACTAGTTGCACTTGCAATCAAAATCTATTGAGGCTACTTCCGAAAAGAGCCGCGGGGGAGCTAATGCAAAGCATCGGCAAGTATTCACACAATCTGACACCATCATCCACACCCATGGAGGAGGCGCCTGCCACCGGTCAGCCGCCACCGGCACCGCCTTCGCTCGACATGGTCCATCTGCTGGCAATCTTTGCGGAGGATCCCAATGCCAGGCACCTCTTCTCTGATCAGAAGCAAGTTGATCGGTTTATTGGCCACGCCAAATCGTTCTCCGTCGATGTAACGGACAAGGAAAAGCTTCAGGCTTATTATTATGAATTCTACGAGAATTTGTTCACCGACCATGTAGACGCTGAGAAATTTGCAAAGGCGATGGACAGCGATTACTTCGCGAGGATGGATAGTATTGGCATGCAAGTCCTTCACCACGCAACCATGCAAGGCAATCTGCAGGTCGTCGAGGATATCCTCAAGCTGGGGATAAATCCAAACGCCGGTTCAAGACTTGGCGCCCCCGAAGCCCCGATTCCGGAACCGTTAAACTGGGTCGATACACCGTGGGATGAAAATCCGGAGGTGGGTCCGGAGGTCCAAGGTCCTTTGGGACGACCCGCCCCCACGCCTCTCATCTGCGCCATCGCGGGTGGCAAGCCGGATGTGGTCAACGCGCTCTTGAAAGCCGACGCCAGCCTGGAGGTTCCGTCACAGACCTTCGGGAGGCCGATAAGTTTCGCTGCCGACAAATTCCTAGTTGAACCGACTGTCGAGAGGTACACGATTCTGAAACTGCTCCTTGACCGTGGAGCAAACCCAGATGAATTTCCCCCAGACAATGTAGGCCCCACGCCTCTCATCTGCGCCATCGCGAGCCAAAATCACCGTAATGCGAGCATATCGCTGGATGCCGTGAAGATGCTGTTGAACGCTGGCGCCGACGTGAATCTTCAAGGGGCGCACCTCCGGGAATTTGGGTCTCCGATCATTCACGCCGGCAGGGCAGTCATGCTGTCCCCGACGGTCGAGGCCTGCACCATACTCAAATTGCTTGTCCAGCACGGAGCAGATCCGAACGGAATGCCCCCATCCGGCTGCGTAGAGGACCTTCCGCTTGCCCGCGTGCTGATCATTATAGAGCCAGACCATCCGACCTTCCTGCCGCACGCGCTCGAAACCGTCGATCTTCTTCTTTCGCGCGGCGCAAATCCATCCTTGCTCCCTGAGGGCTATCAAGATTTTCTCGCTCGGCTGCGCTCGCTGGGCCACATAAAGAACTGAACCAATCGCGTGAACTAAGCCGCCGGGCGTTCCCCGAAGATCGCCGACCCGACACGCACATGGGTGGCGCCGAAGGCTATGGCCGTTTCGAAATCGCTGCTCATCCCCATGCTCAGAGCCTTGAGCCCGTTGCGCTCCGCAATTTTTCTGAGCAGCGCGAAATGCAGTGCCGC
>DATAOT010000007.1:0-6617 GCA_036265615.1 Aestuariivirgaceae bacterium | reverse complement strand
CCGCGGCACCTGGCAGATCGTCGTCACCGAAATTCCCTATCAGGTCCAGAAAGGCCGGCTCGTCGAGCGCATCGCCGAGCTTCTCACCGAGCGCAAGCTGCCGCTGCTTGCCGATGTCCGCGACGAATCCGCCGAGGACATCCGCCTTGTCCTCGAGCCCAGGAGCCGCTCCGTCGATCCCGCGATCCTGATGGAGCAGCTGTTCCGCTCGACCGAGCTCGAAGCCCGCATTTCGCTCAATATGAATGTCCTGTCGCGCGGAAGGGTGCCGGGTGTGCTGTCGCTCCAGCAGGTGCTGCGGCAATGGCTCGACCACCGTCGCGACGTGCTGCTCCGGCGCTCGCGCCACCGATTGGCCGAGATCGGCCGCCGGCTCGAGGTGCTCGGCGGCTACCTCATCGCCTATCTCAATCTCGACGAGGTCATCCGCATCATCCGCGAGTCCGACGAGCCGAAGCCGGCGCTGATGCAGCGCTTCGAGCTGACCGACATCCAGGCCGAGGCCATCCTCAACATGCGGCTGCGCGCGCTGCGCAAGCTCGAGGAGATCGAGATCCGCAAGGAGCACAAGGCGCTGACCGAGGAGAAGGTCGGGCTCGAGAGCCTCCTCGCCTCCGAGGAGGCGCAGTGGCACACCATCGCCAATCAGGTCAGGGAGGTTCGCGACCGCTTCGGCAAGAAGACCGAGCTTGGCCGTCGCCGGACCGACTTTGCCACCGCTCCGACGATTGCCATCGAGGCCGAGCAGGCGCTGATCGACAAGGAGCCGGTGACCATCGTCTGCTCGGAAAAGGGCTGGATCCGCACGCTGCGCGGCCATCTCCAGGATTTCTCGGGGCTCCAGTTCAAGGAGGGCGACCGTGGCAAGTTCGTCCTCAACGGCCACACCACCGACCGGCTGCTGCTGCTTTCCCATTCCGGCAAGTTCTTCACCCTCGACGTGGCCAGGCTGCCGGGCGGCCGCGGCCATGGCGAGCCTGTCCGCCTGATGATCGACCTCGAGGCGGCCGAGGGCATTGCCGCGCTGCTGCTTCACCGCCCCGACGGCCGGCTGCTGCTCGCTGCCTCGGACGGCAACGGCTTCATCGCGCCGGAGGAGGAATGCCTCGCCAACACCCGCAAGGGCAAGCAGGTGATGAACGTCAAGCCCCCAGCCGAGGCGGCGCTGGCCATTCCCGTCCCGGCCGACGCCGACCATCTGGCGGTCATCGGCGAGAACCGCAAGCTCGTGATCTTTCCCCTCGATCAGGTTCCGGAAATGGCTCGCGGCCGCGGCGTCAGGCTGCAGAAATACAAGGAGGGCGGGTTGAGCGATGCCAAGGCTTTCCGTCTTGCAGACGGCCTGTCCTGGATCGATTCATCGGGGCGAACCTGGACCGTGACAGCCCTCGATGACTGGCTCGGCGACCGCGCCCAGGCCGGCCGCATGCCCCCGAAAGGCTTCCCGCGCAGCAAGCGTTTCGAGGAAATGCGCCCGCAACGACCGGCATCCGCTGACTGATTGACATCGGTATTTGCCAGGTTAATCCTGAGGTTAACCGAATTTTTCCCGTGAACGGGCATTATTATGGACAGATTCGGGCTCGATATCGAATTTTCCTCAAGGAGATGCCCGTCTCGTTGGAAATTCGGAGACAAGGGCCGATCAGTCGATGATTGCTGAAACGAGCTGGATCGCCAATGGTCGTACCGTGAAGGTGATCACCGGCGAGATCGGATCGCGTGACGAGGAAGACGCGCTGATCCAGCGGAGCGGCTATGTCCGGCTCGTCACCTCACCGGAAGCAACCGAGGTGAAGTGGGCGGTCTTTGCGCCCAACTGGGCCTCGATGTTCTATGCGATCAACTGGCTGCCCCGTCTCCCGCCGCCATACCGGCTGCGCTACTTCATCGTCGGCTGGTGCGAGGAGCAGTATGATGATGTCAAATCCGCCTGCGAGCGGATCGA
Organism: Aestuariivirgaceae bacterium; assembly: GCA_036265615.1. Taxonomy (GTDB): domain Bacteria; phylum Pseudomonadota; class Alphaproteobacteria; order Rhizobiales; family Aestuariivirgaceae; genus DATAFF01. The sequence goes on along the minus strand of DATAOT010000007.1, from coordinate 4,669 downwards.
CGAGATCATCGCCAAGAGCGACATCCACATCACCGCCCGCACCTTCGTCAAGGAGGTCGACCCGGGCAAGACCACGGTCCCGGACCTTCTGCGCGATGCGCTGAACGATCATTCGGTCGGCCCGGAATATGCCGTGGACTGCGTTTTCGACTCGAGCATCGGCCGCTTCTGCGTCGAGCGTGTCGGCTCGCGCTCGGCCATCGCTCAGATCTGGGGCTTGAGCCCGTCCTCCTATCCCTGCCAGTCCGGCCACACCTACGACCAGATGGTGTCCATGGCCTATGCCAAGGTGCTGCGCACCGGCGTGCCCCATTATGACCATGTCATGGCGTCGATGCTGACGCCCGAGAAGGTGCCGCTCTGGGTGCCCTATCAACGGGTGGTCCTGCCGCACCGTTTCCCCGACGGCCGCAAGGGCGTGTCGGTTGTCAGCCAGCTCACCAAGGTCGATATCAAGCTCCTCTGAGCCATTTCTCCTCGACCAGAAAGTCGAGATCGGACCGTTCCGCCAGCACCAGCCACTCGTTGTTGGGAATGCCCTCGGGGCAGTGCTGCCACCTCAGGAAGCTTGGTTCGAGATGCGGATATTTCATCCGCGTCACGTGGCCATGATTGGCCATCTGGTCGTTGACAAGCCCCCATATCGCATCCGGATACCACTTGAGATAGGCAAGCAGCATGCCGAGAAACGGCATCGTATCGAAATAGCTGCGGTTCTTCAGCGTCGGGCTGAGCCAGATCTCGCCATGGTACACCAGCCACCCGTGCACCCGCCCGGCGCGGGTGTTCGGCGGCGGCTCGAGATAGGCTGGCACCATGAGCTCATGCCGCTTGAGGTAGAGACCGGCCATCCAGCCGACGACCCATTCGGCAAGGCTGGTATCGACATAGTCGAGCCGATAGGCCTGCAGCGACACGATCTCGCCCTGCATGCTGCGGGCCCCGAGCCAGAACGCCTTGTCATGCAGCCGCCCGACCGCCGGATCGAACATGGGCGAGGGACCGGTGCCGCGCGCCGCCGCCCGCTGCCGGGCGAAATCATTGAAATCCACCGAAATAAACGGCACGGCCCCGAGTTCCAAAGCCTGCTGCTTCAGGCGGTGCACGACCTCCACGGCGGCCAGCGGATTGGGGACGCCTCCCTCGCGGGTTCCCTCGTTCCACCTCACCGCGGCAACCGGGCTCGCTGCCATCGTGGCCATGGCGGGGACCATCCGCCCTGGCTCGGCAGCCGGCTGGCGCGATTCGAAATGGACCGGCTTGCCGGCAATCTTCCCCTCGATCATCCATGAGCCCCCGGAGCACGAATCAGACAATCCAGCTTCTTTCTGCGTACCGGAATCCTCAACCGCCCACAAACAGCTAGGCAGCGACTTTGAGGTGGGTAATTGTCTGAAAGTGAGAAAACTCAGTCGGGGCGGATCTCGGTCCAGCCGTCGCGCGTCAGTCGCTCCTGGGGCAGGAACCGCGACTTGTAGGCCATTTTCGACGAACCCTGCACCCAGTAGCCGAGATAGACATAGGGCAGGCCCATCTTCCGCGCCTTCTCGATGTGATCGAGGATCATGAAGGTGCCGAGGCTGCGGCCCACCTGGCGCGGGTCGTAGAAGCTGTAGACCATGGACAGGCCGTCGCCGAGAATGTCGGTCAGGGCGGCGGCGACCAGCGGACCCTGGCGGGAATCGGGCCCCGCCAGCGAGATCGCCGGTTTGGCACGGTATTCGATGATCCGCGTGTCGACGAAGCTCTCATCCACCATGGCCGAATAGTCGAGCACCGTCATGTCGGCCATGCCGCCGCCTTCATGGCGGTCGTCTATATAGTTGCGGAACAGGGTATATTGCTCGGCAGAGGCCCGCGCCGTCTGCACCGAGGTGGTGAGATCGCGGTTGCGCCGCATTGTTCGGCGGAAACTCGCTGTCCATTGGAACCGTTGGACCGCGACCCGGACCGAGACACAGGCCGAGCACCCCTCGCAGGCTGGCCGATAGGCGATGTTCTGGCTGCGGCGGAACCCGCCCTGCGAGAGCGTGTCGTGCAGCGCCCTGGCGTCGGAGCTGATGAGGTGGGTGAACACCTTCCGCTCCTGCTTGCCGGAAAGATAGGGGCATGGCGCGGGCGCAGTGATGAAAAACTGAGGAAAATTGCGCCGCTCGATGCTCACAATCGGCCATTCCCGAACAATTTGATCCTGATGCTAAGGTTGGCCAAGCCTCGCCGAATGTCAATGCGACCGCACGGTCGGATCATGCTCTGCGTGGGGATTCCCGACCGCCCGGCGCGTCGAGGACCCGGGTGACGAATCCCTGCTTTTCGATGGTTGCCACGATTTCCTCGACATGCCGGCCGTCGCGCGCCTCGATCATGATCTCGAGTTCGGCGCCCTTGGCCGGAACGTCGAGGAACATTCGGCGGTGCGACACTTCCAGAATGTTGGCGCCGAGCTGTCCGAGAATGGTCGCGATCTTGCCGAGGATCCCCGGCCGGTCATCGATCAGGATCCTGAGATTGGCCAGCCGCTGCTCGCGCTCGAGCTCGCGATAGATGACCGAAGCGAGGATCCGCGGGTCGATGTTGCCGCCGCACAGGACGAGCCCGACCTGGCGGCCGCGGAAATGGTCGGGATCGGCCATGACTGCCGCGAGCCCGGCGGCGCCTGCGCCTTCGGCCAGCGTTTTGGCCTGCGCCAGATAGGCCATCACCGCCCGCTCGATGTCGCGCTCCTCGACCAGCCGCACCTCGTCGACATACCGCCGGCAGAGCGCAATGGTCCGCTCGGTCACATTTTTGACCGCGATGCCCTCGGCGAGCGTCGAGCCGCCGCAGCGCGACGGTTCGCCCTTGAGCGCATGGAACATCGAGGGGAAAAGCCGAACCTCGACGCCCACCATCTCGATCTCGGGCTTGAGGGTCTTGGCCGCGAGCGCCGTTCCCCCCATGACCCCGCCGCCGCCGATCGGCACCACGATCGCCTCGAGCGCAGGGTTGTCGTCGAGCATCTCGAGCCCGATCGTGCCCTGGCCGGAAATGATGCGGTCGTCGTCATAGGGGTGGATCAGCACCATTCCCTTCTCGGCGATGATTTCCTCGGCCTTCACTTGGGCGTCGGCGAGGTGCTCGCCATGAAGCACGACCGTGGCGCCATGCGCCCGCGTCCGCTCGACCTTGTTGAAGGGGGTGGTCTCCGGCATCACGATGGTCGCCGGAATGGCGAGCCGGCGAGCGTGGTAGGCCACGGCCTGCGCGTGATTGCCGGCCGACATGGCGATGACGCCGCGGTCCCGTTCGCCGGCCGTCAGCGACTGAAGCTTCACATAGGCGCCGCGGTCCTTGAAGGAGTTGGTGACCTGCAAATTCTCGAACTTGACCCAGATCTCGGCGCCCGTCAGCTCCGACAGCTTCGGCGCGTGGAGCAGGGGGGTTCGCACCACATTGCCCTCGAGCAGCGCGCGTGCCTGGCGGATGTCGTCGATCGTCACGGTCATTGCCGCCTCCTGCTTTGGTCAACGCAGAATTCGTGTAGCATTGCTTGAAATTTCCACTCTGTCGCCGTTCGCCACAACAAGAATTGGAGCATCGACATGGTATTCCGCGTAGCCTGGATCGGCCTCGGCGTCATGGGATTTCCGATGGCCGGGCATCTCAAGACCCGCGGCGGCCACGAGCTGACCGTCTACAACCGGACGGCGGAAAAGGCCGATCGCTGGGTGGCCGAGTTCGGCGGCCTCGCCGTCCCGACGCCGCGCCAGGCTGCCGAGGGCGCCGATTTCGTCTTCGCCTGCGTCGGCAACGACAGCGATCTGCGCGACATCACGGTCGGACCGGAGGGCGCCTTCCACGGCATGTCGCATGCCTCGGTGTTCATCGACCACACGACGGCATCCGCCAATATCGCCCGCGAGTTGCATCGCGCCGCCAGGGAGCGCGGCTTCGGCTTCATCGACGCACCGGTCTCGGGCGGCCAGGCCGGTGCCGAGAACGGCGTCCTCACCATCATGTGCGGCGGCGAGCAGGCCGACTACGACTCCGTCCTGCCGCTGATCGAGTGCTATTCCCGCATGCGCAAGCTGCTCGGCCCGGCGGGCTCGGGCCAACTCGCCAAGATGTGCAACCAGATCGCCATTGCCGGGCTGGTCGAAGGGCTGTCGGAGGCCATCCATTTCGGTCTTGCGGCGGGTCTCGACATGGTCTCGGTGATCGAGGTGATCTCGAAGGGTGCCGCCGGCTCCTGGCAGATGGACAACCGCCACAAGACCATGATCGACGGCAAGTTCGATTTCGGCTTTGCCGTCGACTGGATGCGCAAGGATCTGAGCATCTGCCTCGACGAGGCGCGGCGCAACGGTGCGCATCTGCCGGTGACGGCGCTGGTCGACCAGTTCTATTCCGAGGTCCAGGCCATGGGCGGTCGACGATGGGACACTTCGAGCCTGATCGCGCGCCTCGACAACGCCAAGGGCAAGAAATAAGACAATTAAATCATTTCGTATTTGTATCGTTCGGCACAGCCGGTCATCGCAGGGCGCTCCATGATGTGCGTGTGGGCTAACACGCATATCAGGGGGAATTCATGAGTCGCATAGTACCTGGCTTCAACAAGCCGCCTGGCCAAGCAGGCACGCAATCTGACAACACTGGACAGGAAGCTCAGCCAACGCCAAGAACCAAG
>DATAOT010000006.1:0-31523 GCA_036265615.1 Aestuariivirgaceae bacterium | reverse complement strand
CTCGAAAGGGTGCTGTGGAACGATCCGGCCAGCGGCGTCATGCGGCATGCCGATGCGGGCTACGAGATCGCCCGCCAGGCAGCGCGCGAGAATGGTCTCAAACTGCCAAGCCTTCAGTCGTGATATTAGAATCGGGACTGAATGCACGCGACGCTTCCTTTCCCCTCGCCCCGCGAGAGCGGGGAGAGGGTGGTGCGAAGTACCGGGTGAGGGGTCGTATGGCTCGCAAGAATGCCCCTCATCCGCCCTCCGGGCACCTTCTCCCCGCACGCGGGGAGAAGGGAAATGAGGGGTTCGCGCGTCGATCGAAAGTCATCGTGCTCCAGTGATATCAGGGAGATCGGAATGGGTCGGTTAGCAGGCAAAGTGGCGATCGTGACCGCAGCGGCGGCGGGCATCGGGCGGGCATCCGCCGTCGCGATGGCGCGCGAAGGGGCGAAGGTGTTCGCCGCCGACATCGACGAGGCCGGGCTCGGCAAGCTCAAAGCGGAAAACAACACCATCGAAACACTCACGCTCGATGTATGCGACGCGGCCAAGGTCAGGGCGGCGCGCGAGCAGACGGGCCCGGTGGACGTCCTCGTCAACTGTTCCGGCTTCGTCCATCACGGCACCGTCATGGAGGTCAGCGAGAAGGACTGGGACTTCTCCTTCGACCTCAATGTGCGCGCGCATTTCCGCATGATCCAGGCCTATCTTCCGGCCATGCTCGAGCGCGGCGCGGGCTCGATCGTCAACATCGCTTCGGTGGTGTCGACCATCAAGGGAGCGCCGAACCGTTTCCTTTATGGCGCGACCAAGGGCGCGGTGATCGCCCTCACCAAACAGCTCGCCGCCGATTATGTCGGGCGCGGCATCCGCGCCAATGCGGTCTGTCCGGGGACGGTCGAGACCCCGAGCCTCATCGCCCGGATGCGGGCGCGGGGCGATTACGACAAGGCACGGGCGGAGTTCCTGGCGCGCCAGCCGACCGGCCGCCTGGGGCGGCCGGAGGAGATCGCTTCGCTGGTGACCTATCTTGCCAGCGACGAGGCGGCTTTCGTCACCGGCCAGGCCTTCATCATCGACGGCGGCTGGACGATTTGATAAGGCTGCGTCTATCATCCCGGGAAAAGGAAAAGGACGGGAGCTCGCGCATTGGACCGGCCAGTGGGAACCTCCCCTTCGCCCGCGATCGAGGTCGAGCGGGTCTCCAAGATCTTCGGCTCAGGCGAGGATCAGGTCCGGGCGCTTGACGAGGTCAGCGTTTCGATCAGGAAAAACGAATTCTTCACCCTGCTCGGTCCCTCCGGCTGCGGCAAAACCACGTTGCTCAGGCTGATTGCCGGCTTCGAGCACCCGAGCCGAGGACGAATCCTGCTCGAGGGGGCTGACATCTCGCCGCTGCCGCCCTACCGCCGGCCGGTCAACACGGTGTTCCAGAACTACGCGCTGTTCCCGCATCTCACGGTCGCCGGCAACATCGCCTTCGGGCTCGAGATGCTCGGCCGGCCCAGGCCCGAGATCGACCAGACTGTCCAGACCATGCTTCAGCTCGTCAAGATGCGCGAGCTCAAGAACCGGCGCACCAGCCAGATCTCGGGCGGCCAGCAGCAGAGAGTGGCGCTGGCGCGGGCTCTGGCGCCGCGGCCGAAGGTGCTGCTGCTCGACGAGCCGTTGTCGGCGCTCGATCTCAAGCTGCGCAAGGAGATGCAGATCGAGCTCAAACGGCTGCAGCACGAGACCGGCATCACCTTCGTGTTCGTGACGCACGATCAGGAGGAGGCGCTGACCATGTCGGATCGGATCGCCGTGATGAGCGGCGGCCGGATTCTCCAGATCGGGACGCCGCGCGACATTTATGATCATCCCGCCGAGCGGTTCGTCGCGAATTTCATCGGCGAGACCAATTTTCTTGACGCCGAGTGGCTGGGCGCCGGCAACGGAACCGGTTCGGTGCGGCTGGCGTCGGGCGCCGTCATCGAGGCATCGCCGCCGGCCGGCGCCGTGCCGGCGGGCAAGGTCACCATCGTCGTCAGGCCGGAACATGCCGAGCTCACCCGCGACCTCGACACGGCGCCGTTGCGCGGCGTCGTCGAGAACGTGGTCTATTTCGGCACCGACACGCATTATCACGTGACGCTGCCAGAGGGGCGGGAATTCATCGTACGCCGCCAGAACCGCCGCGGCAGCAGCGACGGCTTCGCGCCAGGAAGTCCGGCCGGCATCGTCTTTGCCGATGCCGCGGCTCAGATCCTGAGGGATTGACCGATGACGCTGAGCCAAGCGGCCCTTGGCGAGCTTGCCGAAAACGCCGCCGCGGCCGATGCCTCGGCGCTCGAGAGGCAAGCGGCGCGGACGCGCTGGACCCTGCTTTCCCCCTCCCTCGTCATCCTGATCTTCGCCGCCGTCGGACCCCTCATCATCGTGCTGGTCTATTCCTTCCTGACACCCGGACCCTATGGCGGAGTGGTATGGTCGCCATCGCTCGAGGGCTGGTTCAGGGTGCTGCTCCAGCGCGACATCTTCGACGACAGCCTCAGGCTGCAGGATGCGCATCTGACGATCCTGTGGCGGTCGATCAAGCTGTCCTTCGCCACCACCGTGCTGGCGCTGATCTTCGGTTTTCCGACCGCCTATTTCATTGCGACCCGCCCCGAGCGAAGCCGCAATAGCTGGCTGTTCCTGATCACCATTCCGTTCTGGACCAATCTCCTGATCCGCACCTTCGCGATCCAGGAAGTGATCCGCAACGAAGGGCTCATCAACAATGTGCTGCTGGGGCTCAGGTTCATCTCGCATCCGCTGCAGCTCATGTTCACCGATGGCGCGATCCTTGCCGGCATGCTCTACGTATATCTACCGCTGATGGTGCTGCCGCTCTATGCGAGCATGGAGAAGCTCGATTTCCGGCTGATCGAGGCCGGTTACGATCTCTATGCCAATCGCTTCCAGGTGCTCAGGCGGGTGATCGTTCCGCTGGTCAAGCCAGGAATCATCGCCGGATCGATCCTGGTGTTCATTCCCTCGCTTGGCGCCTATGTGACGCCGCGCGTGCTTGGCGGCGGCAAGAACATGATGCTGGGAAACCTGATCGAACTGCAATTCGGCCAGGGCAGGAACTGGCCGCTCGGCTCGGCGCTGTCGATGACGCTGCTGGCGACCGTGATGGCGGCGCTCCTCGTCTATGTGCGCTTTGCGGCAAAGTCGGACGCGACCGGCCATGGCTGAGGCGCTTGCCAGCACCGGCCGGCCGTTTTCGGTGCGGCGTCAAACCGGCTTCACGGCGATCGCGGTGGCCTGCTTCGTCATGCTCTATATGCCGATCGCAACCCTCGTCGTCTACTCCTTCAATGCCGGCGTGTCGATCGCCATCTGGGAGGGCTTCTCGTGGCGCTGGTACCAGTCGGCCTGGGCCAACGACCAGGCGCGCGATGCCGCGACGCGCTCGCTGGTGATCGCCAGCTTTGCGGCGGTCATCGCCACCATCGTCGCCACCATGGCGGCGCTGGCAACGACGCGGACCCGCCCCTATCGCGGGCTCACCGCGGTCTATGCCCTGATCAACACGCCGCTGATGGTGCCGGAGATCGTCACCGGGGTGGCGCTTCTCATCTTCTTCGCAATGATCAAGGTGGCGACCGGGTATTCGGGCCTTGCCTATCTCATTGCGGCGCATTCGGCCTTCTGCATCCCGTTCGCCTATCTGCCGATCCGGGCGCGGCTCGAGAGCATGGACCTGTCGCTCGAACGGGCGGCGGCCGATCTCTACGCGACGCCGTGGATGACCTTCCGGCGCGTCACCCTGCCGCTTCTGTGGCCAGGGATCATCGCTGGAATGATGCTCGCCTTCGTCATCTCTCTCGACGACGTGGTCATCACTGAACTCGTCAAGTCAGGCGGCCAGGACACGTTGCCGACCTATATGCTGGGGCAGCTCCGAAGGGTGGTCACGCCCGAGATGAATGCGATTTCGACGGTGTTTCTGGCGATTTCCATCGCTCTTGTGACAATTTTCTTCGTCCTCAATCGGCGAAGCGCCTAGAATTCGCCATCCACTCACGCAGGGAGGAAATAATGAAGTGGACAGTCACCGTTGCGGCATTGAGCATCGCGGCTCTTGCCGGGACCCCGGCGGCATTGGCCGACGGCCAGCTCAACATCTTCAACTGGGGCAATTACACGAGCCCGGACCTCATCAAGAAATTCGAGGAGGCCTACAAGGTCAAGGTCACGATCACCGACTATGATTCCAACGACACGGCGCTGGCCAAGGTGAAGGCCGGCGGGCACGGCTTCGACATCGTGGTGCCGTCGGCGAGCTTCGTCCCGATCTGGATCTCCGAGGGCCTGGTCATGGAAACGCGGCCGGACCAGATGGAGAATTTCAAGAACATGGACCCGAAATGGGTCGATGTTCCGTTCGATCCCGGCCGGCACTATTCGGTGCCGTGGCAATGGGGCACCACCGGGATGACGGTAAACAAGAAGGTCTATTCGGGCGATCCCAATACATCGGCGATCTTTCTCAACCCGCCCGACGAGCTCAAAGGCAAGGTCAATGTGGTGCCGGAGATGATGGACGTCATCAACCTGGCCTTGTTCTATGTCGGCGGCGAACCCTGCACCAGCGACAAGGCGCTCCTCAAGAAGGCCCGCGACGCCTTGCTTGCCGCCAAGCCGAACTGGCTGTCGATGGACTATGGGAATGTCGAAAAATATGCCAAGGGGGACATGGCGGCTGGAGTGAACTGGAACGGCGCATCCTTCAGGGCGCGGCTGCAGAACCCGGACATCGTCTATGGCTATCCGAAGGAGGGATATCCGATCTGGATGGACAACGTCATGGTGCTCAAGGATGCCAAGAACACCGACAACGCCAAGCTGTTCCAGAACTTCATCATGGACCCGCAGAATGCGGCAATGATCTCGGCGTTTGCCCGCTATGCCAACGGCATCAAGGGCTCGGAAGCCTATATGCCGGATGACATGAAGACGGCGCCGGAGGTCAACATCCCGGCCGCGTTCGCCGGCAAGGGCAAGTTCTCGCTGACCTGCCCGCCGGAGGTGAACGAGCTCTATACCGCGATCTGGACCGAGCTGCAGAAGTAGCGAGTAGCGAATAGTGAGTAGTGAGTAGTGAGTAGCGCCGGCCGAGCCCGGCTCCTTCCACTACTCACTACTCACGACCTCACTACTCACGTCAATGCCCGAGGAAGCCGGTCAGGACATTGACGACGTTGATGCCGATGGCCTCGATGGCGTAACCGCCCTCCATGACGAAAAGGGTGGGCAGCTTCAGCTCGGAAATGCGCCGACCATAATCGGTGAAATCGTCGGATTCGAGCTTGAAGAAGCTGATGGGGTCGTCCTTGTAGGTGTCGACGCCAAGCGACACCACGAGCGCATCGGGTCCGTAATCGCGAATCCGCCGCAGCGCATCATCGAGCCCGGCCCGCCATTTGCCGTAGGCCGTGCCGGGGGGCATCGGGTAATTGAAGTTGAATCCTTCGCCTTCGCCGTGGCCGATCTCGTCGGCAAAGCCCAGGAAGTAGGGAAAGGCGTCCTGCGGCTGACCGTGCAGCGAGCAAAACAAGACGTCCTTGCGGCGGTAGAAGATGTCCTGGGTGCCATTGCCGTGGTGGAAGTCGACATCAAGAATGGCGACGCGGCCGGCACCGGCATCGAGGAAGCCCTGGGCGGCGAGAGCGGCATTGTTCAGGAAACAGTAGCCGCCATAAAGGTCGCGATGGGCGTGATGGCCGGGCGGGCGGCACAGCGCGAATGCCGTCCGGGCGCCGTCAGCCACGCGTTTCTGGGCGGTGAGCGCCACGGCGGCGGAGGACAGCGCCGCCTGCCAGGTGCCGGCACAAATGGCCGTCTCGATGGCGAAAGTGTAATAGCCAGCCCTGCCCTCGACATTCTCCGGGATCCGCTGGCGCATGCCGCGGGTCGGAAAGGTGGTCGGTATCAGCTCGCCGCGGTGGCCGTTGGCGCTCCAATCACGCCAGGCGCTGCCGAGAAAGTCGAGAAAACGCGCATCATGAATGGCGGCGAGCGCGCGATGATCCAACTCCGCCGGCGCGGCGATGTCGGTCAGGCCGACCTCCTTCAGCCGCCGCAGAACATATTCGATGCGGGACGGCCGCTCGAACGGGGTGACAAGCTCGCCACCATACATTTCGCCTTGCGGGAAGTGCAGCCGATGATTTTCTGAGTAAATGATAAGCATCGTAAGCCCCTGTCGCCATTTGTCTCGGGGCGATCTTACCGTGCGTAGGTTTCCTTGTACCAGCGGGCGAATCGGTCGATGCCGGTGTGGATCGGCGTGTCCGGAACATAGTCGGTGAGGGCCCGCAGGAGCGTCACGTCGCCCCAGGTATCGGCGACGTCGCCCGGCATCATTCCGCAACGCCGGATATCCGCGGTCCGGCCCAAGGCGGTTGCGATCATGTCGCAGAAGTCGCTGAGCGCGACGCGGCGCCCAGAGGCGATGTTGATGGGCCGGTGCGGAGCGACGGGGCTCCCCGCCGGATCGGTCGAGCCGTGATGATCGATCGCGGCGGAGGGCGGGCGGGAAGCGATGCGGACCATGGCCTCCACGGCATCGCCGACATAGGTGAAATCACGTGTCGAGCGCCCGTCATTGTAAAGCTCGACCGGAGCGCCGCGCATGATGGCATCGGCAAATTTGAAGAATGCCATGTCGGGCCGGCCCCACTCGCCGTAGATCGTGAAGAACCGCAGGGCGGTCGCCGCGATGCCGAACAGCGCCGCATAGCTGTGCGCCATCACCTCGTTGGCCTTCTTGGTGGCGGCATAGAAGGAAACCGGATGGTCGGTGGGCTGATGCTCGGACCATGGTATGGGATTGGCGCCATAGACCGAGCTTGACGAGGCGTAGATCAGATGCTGCGGCGGCGACCGTCGGCAGCATTCGAGCACATTGGCAAAGCCCACGAGATTGCTGTCGACATAGGCATGGGGATTTTCGATGCTGTAGCGTACCCCGGCCTGGGCGGCGAGGTGGAACACCCATTCAGGCCTTGCTTCGTTCCAGAAGCTCTCGAGCCGCGATCTGTCGGCAAGATCGATGAGCGCCAACTCGAAACCGAAGCGCTCCTGGAGCACCCGGCGACGCCCCTCCTTCAGAGCGACGTCGTAATAGGGCGTCAGATTGTCGAGGCCGACAACGGTGAAGCCGTCGCGCAGCAGCCGCTCGCAGAGGTGAAAGCCGATGAAGCCCGCAGCACCGGTGACGAGGGTTCTCATGGGCATGCTAGGCTTTCACGACGTTTTTGCCGGCCAGTCCGAGCCGACCCAACACGTTCCGCGTGTCAAGGATCAGCTGCGCATTTTCGGCGATGAGCTCGTAGTCGACAGCATCGTGATCGGTGGCGATCAGCACCGCGTCATGCCCGGCGACCGCAGCCGCGGACAGCGGCACGCTCTCGCGGCCGCGGAGATCGGGATGCTCCCGCGTCACCGGCACGGTCAAGACATGGGGATCGTGGTAGGCGACCTCGGCGCCGCGCCGTTCCAGCAATTCCAGAAGCTTGAGCGAGGGACTCTCGCGAATGTCGGCGACATTCTTCTTGTAAGCAAGGCCGATCAGAAGGATCTTCGAGGAGCCGAGCGCGGTCGAGGCCGTGCGGTCGAGAGCCTCCTCGAGACGCCGGACGACGTAGAAGGGCATATGGGTGTTGATCTCGCCGGCGAGCTCGATGAACCGGGTCGGCACCTCGAATTCGCGCGCCTTCCACACCAGGTAGTAAGGATCGATCGGGATGCAGTGGCCACCGAGGCCCGGTCCCGGGTAGAAGGGCATATAGCCGAAGGGCTTGGTCTTGGCGGCATCGATGATCTGCCAGATGTCGAGGCCCATGGCATCGAAGATCATCTTGAGCTCGTTGACGAGGGCGATGTTTACCGCCCGAAAGATGTTCTCGGTGATCTTGACGGCTTCGGCCACCTCGCATGAAGGCACCGGAACGACCTCTCTGACGACGGCGGCATAAAACGCCGTGACGAGGTCCGATGTCCGCGCGTCGAGACCCGAGACCACCTTCGGAATGGATGCGGTCTCGAAACTCTGGTTGCCGGGGTCTTCGCGCTCGGGCGAATAGCCGAGCAGGAAATGCCTCCCCGCCGCGAGGCCGCGACTCTCGAGGATCGGCAGGACCACTTCGCGGGTGGTTCCCGGGTAGGTGGTCGATTCGAGAACAATCAACTGTCCTGCGCGCAGATGCTCGACGATGGTCCGCGCCGTCGCCTCGATATAGGACATGTCGGGAGTGCGGTGGCGCGTGAGCGGCGTCGGCACGCAGACGATCACCAGGTCGCAGCGCTGAAGGGCGGCAAATTCGGTGGTGGCGGAAAGGCGCTCCTCGGCGACCAGCCGCTCGAGATCGGCGCTCATGACGGCACCGACATAGGATTGACCGGCGGCGATCCGCTTCGGCTTCTCCGGATCCACGTCGAGACCGACGACCACATAGCCGGAGCGGGCGATCGCCACCGCAAGCGGCAGGCCGACATAGCCAAGCCCGATCACCCCGACCACGGCTTGCCGCCCGGCAATGCGCTCGGCAAGCCGATCAATCGCCTCGCTGTCCGATTCTGTGCTCATTCCGGTCTCATTAAACCTTGCTCCGATCGCTCGCCAGGACGTTGGCAAGCATGAGATCGAACTCCGTGTCGATGTTGACCAGAGGCTCGTCGATAACCACCGCGCCGGTGCTTGCGCCCTTGATGGCCTTCTGATCAAGGAGGCACTGGCGGGTCATCGCATAGGCGATGCCGTTGCGGTGGTAGACCGGCGTCAATTGCTGGCGGGCGATGATTCGGGCCCCGGCGGGATCGTAATAGTGGAGCCCGCCCTCTCGATCGACCGTCAGCTGCTTCAAGGGATGCGCCTTGCTGTCGGTCTCGCTCACGGTCCAGACCGCATCGTAGCCGCCTTCCACGAGCTTTTCGATGGCGGCCTGAACATGCTCGACGCGCCGGCCCGGCGAGGTCGGCTGCAGCATGACCACGATGTCATAGCGCAGCCCGTCCTGCCGCTCCATCTCGGTCAGGGCGTGGACCAGCACGTCCCAATCGGCGACACGGGGTCCCGACAGGTGCTCGGGCCGCGTAAAGGGCACAGCGAGACCGGCGGCGCGGCCGGCTGCCGCGATATCGGGATGGTCGGTCGACAGAATCGCCCGGTCGATCAGCGGCGATGCAAGGGCCGCTCGGGCTGCCAGCGCCACCAGCGACACGCCGCCCACGGTGCGGAGATTCTTGAGCTTGATGCCGGTCGAACCGCCGCGGGCCGGCACCACGGCAAGGATGCGGCGATCAGCAATCATGCGCCGCTCCTAGAGCATGATGACCTTTAACCGACACGCGAGCCCGCATTTTCCCTTCTCCTCGCGTGCGGGGAGAAGGTGCCCGGAGGGCGGATGAGGGGCATTCTTGCGAGCCATACGACCCCTCACCCGGTACTTCGCACCACCCTCTCCCCGCTCTCGCGGGGCGAGGGGAGAAAGAAGGCCAGCCGTTCAGCATAGGATCCTCATGCTCCTGCCCACGGCAGCGTCACAAGGCGTGCCGAGTGCGGAAATAGGCGAGCCAATTGTCGACCTTGGTCTTGCGATGGCTGCGGTCGAGGCGCGCGATCTCCGGATCCTCGTAGAAGGAGTCGTTGTTGTGATGGGTGGTGGAGATCTCCTCGAAGACGCAGCCGTCGAGGGTGTGGAACTTGTGCCATTCTCCCGGCGCGACGAGAAAGGTATCGCCAACCCGCATCGAGGTGCGGGCGCCATCCTTGACGATCTCGAGATCGCCGTCGAGCAGCTGGAAGGTCTCCTCCTTCTGCTTGTGGAAGTGATAAGGATGCTTCTGGCGCGGCAGCTGGATCACCAACTTCTTGGCATATTGGCGGTTGATGCAGGTGATGATGACGGCGCCATATTCGCGGAACCGGCGCAGGCCGAAATGGTGCGAGATCTCGATCTCGGCATCCTCGTTGATGTGGATGTTGGCCTTGTTCAGCATGCCGCGGACCTGCAGCATGATCTGATAGACGAGCTGCTCGTCGCCGAAGCCCTGACCGGCGAGGCTCGCCGACAGCGGGGCATTGCCGGGGTAATCGCGATCGGCGACGAGCCCGGGACGCCAGTTGCCGCTGAAAAGCTGGCCTTCCTGAACCGGCATGGCAAAGAACACGTCGCGTGCCGTGATGGGCTCGCCTGCCTTGACGCCGCGGCGGACATAGGCGCCGCGCTTGAGCTCGGTCAGGGTCTGCCGCTCGGCCGGAGAGGTCGGCGCCCGCTCCTCGTTGCCGAGCATGACATGGGCCGCCTTCCAGGCGGCAAGCCAGCTCTTGAGCTGGTCGGGCGTCGAGGAATAAGCGTTGAGCGGATAGCGCCCGTCATTCAGGCCGACATGGCGCTCGAAGAGCCGGGCGCCTTTGGCATAAGCGATCTGAATGGCTGCAACATTGTCCTGATTCTCATGGGTCGACCAGCCGATGGCGACATTGCGGTAGCGCTCGATCATCTGGCCGATCTGGTTGAGCTGCAGCTTGTCGTCCGGCGTAGGATAGAGCGCGACGCAATGCATGAGGGCAAACTCGGTGCGTTCGCTTTCCAGGAAATTGACGAGCCAGTCGATCTCGTCGGTGCGCAGGCCGGCCGTCGATACGACCACGGGCTTGCGTGACCGCACCACCTTCTCGAGCAGCGGGCGATCGTCGGCCGAGCAGCTCGCGATCTTGATGATGTCGAGCTCCATGTCGCAGATGATGTCGACCGAGTCCTCGTCGAACGGCGTGCACATGGTGAGGAGACCCGCCTTGCGCACCGATTGCGCGAGCTCGGCGAAGTCATCCATGTCGAGCTTGGTCTCCTTGAAGCGCTTCACGTATTTGAGATCGGTCCGCGACTGGTAGTCGGGATGGATGAAGGTGTCGAGCTGGCGGAACTGGAACTTGAGGGCGCCACGCACGCCAGCCTCGCGGTTGACCTTGCCAACGGCGGCGACGATCTCCTTGGCATAGGGGAGATCGCCCTGATGATTGTTGGCGAGGTCGTAGATGAACAGGTCTGTGAAGCCTTGTCTGTCCAGCACGGGAAGTTTCCTCCTCAGCGCAGAGCATCCGGGCCGTAGCCCGCCGACCAATCGATCCGGACCTTGCGGCCGGTGGCATGCGAACGGAAAATCGCAGCAATGACGAGCATGGTATCGAGGCCGCGCTCGAGGGCGATCGGAGACTCCTTGCGCTTGCCCTCCAGAATGGCTTCGAGATGCTCGATCTCAGTCTTGAAGTCGTCGGCCCGCGTCTTCGCCAGCAGCTGTTCCTGCGCCCGCTCGCCATCGCCGCAAATCACCGCATCGAAGCCCGGCTTGTGATTGACGCGCCATTCGACGAAACCATCGCGGCCCTGGATGCGGCAAAGCTTCTCCGGCGGGGCGGTGACCACGTCCTGGATCACCTCGCCGACCAGGCCTTCGGTGGTCTTCAAGCCGGCGAGCATCAGCCGGTCGTAGTTGACCCTGCCCTCCTCGACCAGATCGAGCAGGCCGGTGACCTCGTGAACCTTGCCGGCGCCGAGAACTTCAGCGAAATGCTGCCAGATGTTGATGCCGTGCGAATGCTCGCCGGCCGCCCCGCCACCTCTCGCGGCAAAGCCGAGATAGCTGTCGGCCGGGCCGGAGAGCCAGGGATGGGCCTTGAAGATGCCGCCCCAATGCTCGCGCGTCCGTGCCGACATGGCAACGACCGGCCCGATCGCGCCAGCGCGCAGGCGCTCCTCTGCCAGAAGCGTGTTCGGGGTGAGGGTGTGGTTGTAACCGACGCCGGCGAAGATGCCGAGCTGCCGGGTTCGTCCGAGAAGGGCGGCACAGCCCTTGAGGTCCGGCCCGCAAAGCGGCTTCTCGATGAGGAGGGCGCGCGGCACTGCGGCATCGAGCTCGGCGTTGGCAAGGGCGATGTGGGTATCGGGCGGCGTGCCGATGAACACGACATCGGCCTTGTCGCCGAGGGCAGCCCGCGAGTCCTTCAGGCGAATGGCTTCGTTCCAGGCGCCATAGCGGCCCGGGTAGGTGGCAGACCGGGTGCGCTCGAGGGCGGCGGGGTCGATATCGGTGAGCGTCACCTCCCAGCCGCGGCTCACGGCAGCATGGGCGATGTGGTTGCCGATCGAGCCGGCACCAACGATCTTAATGCGGAACATCTTCTCCCCTGCTCACCGCCCAGCCCCTTTTCCCGAGGGTGATATCTGGACCGTTCAAAGCGACAAGTAAACCAAATCGCACCATTTTGCCCCTGCGTGTTGACAGAAAGCTTGGGCGTCCTCGGTCAACTTCCTTCAACCTGAAGCTGAAACACCTGGTTCGACAACAGATCCAGCCGAACCGGAAAGGTCTTGCCGAGAAGTTGCATGATCGTCGCGATGCGTTTGGTGATTGCCGAGCGATCAAGGTCAGGGAAGATGTGGGCGTTGTAGCGGCGCTCGGTCGTGCGCGAGATCACGGCATCGAGGATGATGCTGCCGACGGAAACCAGCCGGCTGCGGAAAGGCGGCGAGCGCCTCTCCTCGAGGAGCCCGCTCTGATCGCGAAGGGCGGCGACGATGCGTTCGCTGGCCAGGGGTCCGGACAGGCTCTCGACATGGCGGGCCAGCGCCTCGCACGGCGGCGACCCGGCGGCTCTCCCCTGGCATGGGCCGAGGCCCGCGGCGATGGCGGCGATCAAATCGTCGGGCCGCTCGAAGGCTCTGCTCACCGCATTGGGCAGCTCGAGGTCGAATTCGGGCGAGCTCACCGGCCGATAGGCATAGGCGGCCCGGCCAAGAAGAGCGGTCTCGACAGCGCTGGTGCAGCCATTGTGAAGCACGGCCGCGCTCGCCATGAGCCAGGGCACCACGGCACCGCGTTGGACTACGAGGACATTGCCGGCCGAGGCGGCCGCCTCCTGCCACACGGCGGCATTCTCCGAAGGATGCGGCCGAATCACGAGGCGGTGCGGCGCCACCGCAGTGGCGAGCCGCGGGACGAGATCGATGAAGCTCCGCATCAGCGCATGCTTGTGGGCCTCGAGGCCGGTCCACACCGACTTGAAGTCGCGCCGGCCGAAACCGGGCGAACGGAATGAGCGATGCCGCGGCCGGAAATGGTTGACGAGCGAGAAGTTGGTGTTGAAGAGCACGAAGGAGCCGAACTCCTGGCGGATCGCCTCGGCATCCTTGCGGTAGAAATCGCGGAGCTCGGGGCGCAGCAGATCGGCGCGCGGATTGCCGGTCAGCAAGATCGGGGTGCCGGTGTAGAAGGGCGAGCGGCGCCAATAATCGGCATTGTCGGCGCCCCAGGCGAAAAGCAGGCGCGGCAGGCTCATGGAGCGAGCCTGATAGCGCACCGTCTGGACATGGGCCGGGAAGCGCACCAGCCCCTCCTCGTCCATGGCGACGATGGCGTGGCCCTGCGCCATCGGCCGGTCCATGACAAAATTCTGCCGGACGTTCTTGGCGAGATAGAGCGCCTCGCCATAGCGCGGCGTGTTGTCGATGCTGTGCCGCAAGCCGATCAGCACGCGATAACCGGCTTCGGCGGCGATCAGCCCCAGCAGCAGATTGGCATCGAGCTCGCGCTTGCCGATCACCACCGGCAGCAGCAGCGTCCGCCGTTCAGCCATCGTGACCGGAACGAGCGAAGCGCACGGCGTCGTCGCGCAGAGCCGTGACCTCAATGTCATGGAACCTGTCAAGCAGGCGCCGGATCAGAGCCACCTTGTCGAAGATCTCGGCCGCCGGCATGCCGGGAAAGACATGCTTGATGTATTGCAGCCGCTCGGTCACCGGGAAGCGCCGGCCGAGCTCGCCAAGGCCGTAGGACAGAATGCGGAAGCCGCGGTCCTTGAGCGGACGCGGCGGCGGCGGCGCGAGCAGCGCCTCGCGGCTCTCCGCGAAGGCATCGAGGATCCGCTCGCAGGCGAAGCGGCCGTCGAGAT
The DNA here is from genome assembly GCA_036265615.1 of Aestuariivirgaceae bacterium. GTDB lineage: Bacteria > Pseudomonadota > Alphaproteobacteria > Rhizobiales > Aestuariivirgaceae > DATAFF01. The sequence continues at coordinate 17,551 of DATAOT010000006.1, read as the reverse complement.
TGGCAACGTGATGCCGCAGCAGCTCCGGCGCGGCCAGCCCTTTGACGAGCCTTGCATCGTTGCCGGCAAGGGCCGAGCGCGCACAATCGAGGACCTGGTCCAGCTTGTCGCATTCGACGCTCACCGCGTTGGGCAGCTCGAGATCATGGGCGGTCGAGCGGACCGGGCGGAAGGCGATCGCCGGCGTGCCGAGGACACGGGCCTCGATGGCACTGGTGCAGCCATTGTGAACGACGCAGCGCGCGGCCATGAGCCAGGGAACGACGGCGCCCTCGAACACCACCTCGGCATTGGGGAGGCCGCGCACCGCCTCGTGCCAGGGCTCGTGGTTCTCGGAGGGGTGCGGCCGGATGATCAGCCTGGCCGGGGCAATGGCGGCGGCGAGCTTGGGAAGCAGGGCGCGAAACGCTCCCATCAATGCGGTCTTGTGCCGGGCGAGGCCGTCGGCTGCCGCCTGGAACACTGCGAGCGGCACGTTCTTGGTGGGCTTGACGGGGTTGAAGCCGGGGGTGAAGTGATTGACGATCGAGAAATTGGTGTTCAGCAGAACAAAGGGCCCGTAGCGCTCGTCGAGCCTGCTCGCCGCCTCGGCATGGAAGCCGCGCAGCTCCGGCCGCAACAGATCGGCGCGGGGGTTGCCGGTCTCGAAAATCGGCGTGCCGTCATAATTGGGCAGCCTCCTCCAATGGTCGGCATTGTCGCGACCCCAGGCGAACAGCGCCCGGGTGGCATGGAAGACTTCGGTCTCAAGCCGCATGCTCTGGAAGGCATCGGGAAAGCGAACGAGGCCCTCCTCGTCCATCGCCACCACGCTATGGCCGAGAATGAAAGGAGGTTTCACGGATTGGAACCGGCGCACGCTTTTGCACAGGAAGATCGATCGCGGCAGGAGCGGTGATTTCAGCGGCTGGTTGCGGCCGACAATAACGTCATAACCGCGTTCGGCGGCGAAAAGGCCAAGAAGAATCTTGGCGTCGAGCTCGCGGCTGGTGATTTCGACCGGCAACAACAGGGGAAGCACTGGGGCCGCGGCACGGCCGCCGATTGCAATGCTTTCGGCGACTGCCACTTTATGCGGTATTCGCCCCCGGCGCTCAAACTCAAGCTGTGCCGAGGTCATGGAACTCTTCCGATGGACTACGCTTGCCTCTCATCCCAAATCTACACTTGCCCCCCAGTCGGGCGCGAGGTCAAGCTGCCAGGCGGAAGTGTGAGACGGAAGATTCGCATGCGATACGTGACCTTGCCGGATGGAGAACAGGTGCCGTGCCTCGGCATCGGGACCTGGCGGATGGGAGAGAACGGGCGAAAGCGCAGGGGCGAGATCGAGGCGGTGAGGACGGCCATCGAGCTTGGCCTCACCCTGATCGATACGGCGGAAATGTATGGCGAGGGCGGTGCCGAGGAGGTGGTGGCCGAGGCGGTCGCGGACCGGCGCAGAGACGTCTTCATCGTCACCAAGGTGCATCCGCGCAATGCGTCTGGCGCCAACACGATCGCCGCCTGCGAACGCAGCCTGAAGCGGCTGCGCAGCGATGTCATCGATCTCTATCTCCTCCATTGGCGAAGCTCGGTGCCGCTCGAGGAGACAGTCGGGGCGTTCCGGCAATTGCAGAAGGACGGCAAGATCCGGCATTGGGGAGTGAGCAATTTTGATGTCGGCGACATGGCCGAGCTCATGCAGATCGATGGCGGCTGCGCCGCCAACCAGGTGATGTACCATCTCGGCGCGCGCGGCATCGAGTTCGACCTGCTGGCGTCCCTGAAGGAAGCGGGCGTCCCAATGATGGCCTATTCGCCGCTTGCTGCCGGCGACATCCTGGAAAACAAGACCGTCAACGAGATTGCCGAGAGCCGCAGCGTGTCGCCGGCGACGGTGGCACTGGCCTGGGTGCTGCGCCAGGAGCAGGTGATGGCGATCCCGAAGACGTCGAAGAAGGCACGGGTCAAGGAATTCCGCGACGCGCTCGATCTCACGCTCAATGTCTATGAGCTGCAGGGCCTCGACAAGGCGTTCCCGGTGCCGGAGAAGCGGACGCCGCTGGCCATGAGTTAGCGAGTAGTGAGTCGTGAGTAGTGGTTGGGCAGCGCACGGCCCTCACGACTCACCACTCACTACCACGGGCTCGGCCAGCAGGATGCCGCGGCCGGCCTCGAGCGCGAGGTCGACCGGTCCGAAGGCCTGGTTGGAGATGGTCAAGGTAGCGCCGGCCGGCACGAAGCGACGGTCGAGCGGCCAGCGCACGCCGGCGAGCGTCAGCCCGACGAGGTCGGCGAGCGGCACCACCGAAAAGCGCGAACCGGCCGGGAGATCGATGGTCCGCGCACCGGGAAGAAGTGGGTAGCCCTCCTCGAGGCCGCTGGTGATCATGGTGGCGATGCCGTCCTGCTCAAGACGAAGCGCGAGCTGGACGTGCGCCATGGCGTGATCGCTGCGGCCGCCTAAGCCGCCGGCCAGGATCAGCCCGGTGGCGCCGCGCCGCAGCGCCTCCTCGATGGCAAGCTCGCCATCGGTCATCGCCTTGTCGGCGGGGAACTCCAAACGCGGCACGGCGCTCATGGCCGCAAGCAGCGGATCGGGTGCCGAATCGAAGTCGCCGACCCACAATTCCGGGACCAGCCCGAGAACCGCGGCATGGCGCATGCCGCTGTCGGCGGCAATCGAGCGGGTGCCGGCGATCTGGCCGAGGAGCCGCGGCGTCGGCAGGATGTCGCCGCCAAGAAGCAGGGTGAAGGTCGTCATGACGTCGAGGCGTCTAGCCCTGTCGAGGGAACCTGTCCAGCTGCGTGCAAACGGTTGCCAGGCCGGAGAAGTGGAGTATAAGCTCGCGGTTGCTCTACGGGGTGCCCGGATTTTTCGGGCTGAGAGGCGCTGCGGCGTCAACCCGACGAACCTGATCCGGGTCATGCCGGCGGAGGGAGAGGAGCCTCGTCCCAGGCACCACCCTGATCCGGCGCCCCGCAATGGAAGGACCAAGCGCATGCGCCGACTGATCGCTGCCGCCCTGGCACTCATGACATTCGCCAGTGTCGCGGAAGCCAAGGACACACTGACAATCTACACCTATGACGGTTTCACCTCGGATTGGGGCACTGGTCCCAAGGTCAAGGCGGCATTCGAAAAGCAGTGCGACTGCACGATCGATTTCGTGGCCCTGCCGGACGGCGTCGCGCTGCTCAATCGGCTAAAGCTCGAAGGCGCGGCAAGCAAGGCCGATATCGTGCTCGGGATTGACACAAATCTGACAGCCGAGGCAGAGGCGACCGGCCTGTTCGCACCGCACGAGGTGGGAACCTCCGGGCTGACCGTGCCCGGCGGCTGGCACGACCCGACATTCCTGCCGTTCGACTGGGGATATTTCGCCGTGGTGTTCGACAGCGACAAGCTCAAGGCTGATCAGTTCCGGAGCCTCAAGGACTTGGTGGAGAAGCCCGGGCCGGAGAAAATCGTGATCGAGGACCCGCGCACCGCGACGCCGGGGCTCGGCCTGCTCCTGTGGATCAAGTCAGTCTATGGCGACAAGGCCAAGGAAGCCTGGGAAAAGCTGAAGCCGCGCATCCTGACCGTGACACCGGGCTGGTCGGAGGCCTATGGCCTGTTCACCAAGGGCGAGGCGCCGATGGTCCTGTCCTACACGACCTCGCCCGCCTATCACATGATCGCGGAGAACACGAAGCGCTATCAGGCCTTCGCCTTTGCGGAAGGGCATTACATGCAGATCGAGGTCGCCGGCATGACCAAGAGCGCCAAGAACAAGGAGCTGGCACGCCGCTTCCTTGCCTTCATGGTCAGCCCCGGATTCCAGGACGTGGTGCCGCAGACCAACTGGATGTATCCCGCCGCTGCGACCTCGGGGCCGCTGCCGGCAGCGTTCGACACGCTGGTCAAGCCGAGCAAATCGCTGATCTTCCCTTCAGAGGAGGTGGCGCGCAACCGCAAGGCATGGACAGAGGAGTGGCTCGCCGCCACGAGCCGCTGATTGGCAGAGGGGCGTCAGCTGACGGCTGCGGCAGCCGCCGGACTGGCGGTCGTGGCGGTCGTTGCCGCGCTGACCGCGGCCGCCGTCGCGCCGCTGCTCGCACGGGCCCAAGCGGGTGCGACGTTCATCGACGTGCTGACCTCGGCCTATACGCTGCGGATTGCCCGTTTCACCCTGCTGCAGGCCGGGCTGTCGACCCTTCTGTCCGTCGCCTCTGCCGTTCCGCTGGCCCGAGCGCTGGCGCATCAGCCGGCGTTTCCGTTTCGTGCAACGCTTCTGCGGCTCATGGCGCTGCCGCTTGGCCTGCCGGCGCTGGTCGGCGTCCTCGGCATCGTCGAGGTGTTCGGCCAACGGGGATGGGTCAACAGGCTTTCGGAGGCTCTCGAGCTCGGCGGGCGCATCGAAATCTACGGGCTCACCGGCATCCTGCTTGCGCATGTGTTCTTCAACATGCCGCTTGCCGCGCGCATGGTGCTCGCCGCACTCGAAGCAATCCCGCATGAGAGCGACCGGCTTTCAGCCCAGCTCGGCTTCACGCCGGCGCAGCATTGGCGCCATGTCGAGTGGCCGGCGGTGCGCCAGATTCTGCCGGGCGCGATGCTGCTCGTGTTCATGCTGTGCGCGGCAAGCTTCACGATCGTGCTGACGCTCGGCGGCGGCCCGTCGGCCACCACGCTCGAAGTTGCCATCTACCAGGCCTTGCGGTTCGACTTCGACCCCGGCCAGGCGGTGATCCTCGCGCTTCTGCAGCTCGCGCTGTGCGCCAGCTGCTATGGCGTCCTCAGCCGGCTCGGCATCGAGATCGATCCCGGCGCGACGCTCGGCGCGCGAACCCGTCCAATGCTGCTCCGCAGCGGACGACAAACTGGCGACTGGCTGGTGATCGGCGGCGCGGCGGCTTTCATCGGCCTGCCGCTCGTCGCGATCGTGACCTCCGGGCTCAGGGCACCGCTCGCAAGCCTCCTCGCGCAGCCCACGGTGTGGCAGGCCGCCGCCACCAGCTTCGCCGTAGCGCTCATGGCCACTGCCCTGGCCATGGCGGCCGCCTGGTCGCTCGCCGCAGCCCGCCGCGATATGCTGCGGAAACGCCATCCGCCGGGCTGGCGGCGGGGGCTCGACCGGATCGGGGCGCTCTGCGCCGGGCTCACTTTGGCAATGCCGCCAATCGTGCTCGGTGCCGGATGGTTCGTGCTGGCACTCAAATTCGAGGGACCGTTCTCGATCGCACCGGCGGCGGTGGTGGCGGCAAACGCGCTTCTCGCGCTCCCCTTCGCGCTCAGGATTCTCGAACCGGCCATGCTGGCGCATGCACGCAGCACCGACCGGCTGGCTCTGAGCCTCGGAATCGGCGCGGTGACCCGGTTTCGCCTTATCGATTGGCCGGTCCTTGCCCGCCCGCTCGGGCTCTCGGCGGCGCTCGCGATGGCGATGTCGCTTGGCGATCTCGGCATCATCACGCTGTTCGGATCGGAGGACTTCCTCACCCTGCCCTATCTGCTGCTGCAGCGGATGGGCACCTACCGCACCAGCGATGCGGCAGGGCTGGCGCTGATCCTTGGCAGCTTCTGCCTCACGCTGATCTGGACGGCGGAGTGGCTGGCGCGCAGGCCACGGAGGAGCGCGCGATGACGGCGCCCGGCATCGCGCTCGATGACGTGCGGTTCGACTATGACGACATGCACATGCTGTTCGACGCCGTCATTCCACCGCGGGCCTTTCTCGGCGTGATCGGCCCGAGCGGCGCGGGCAAGTCGTCGCTGCTCAACCTGATCGCGGGATTCGAGGCGCCGCTCTCAGGCAGAATCCTGATCGGGGACAGCGACTGCACCGCGGCGCCGCCGCAGGACCGCCCGGTGACAATGCTGTTCCAGGAGAACAACCTCTTCTTCCATCTCGATGTTCTCACCAATGTGGCGCTCGGGATCTCGCCGGCGCTCAAGCTTACCGAGAAGGACCACGCGGCTCTATCAGCTGCGCTTGGCCGAGTCGGGCTCACCGGCCTCGAGCGGCGGCTTCCGCGCGAGCTGTCGGGCGGCGAGCGCCAGCGTGTCGCGATCGCGCGCGCGCTGGTGCGCCAACGGCCCGTTCTCCTGCTCGACGAGCCGTTCGCCGCGCTCGGACCGGCGCTGCGCCACGACATGCTGCAGCTCGTCCGCGATCTTCGCGACGAGCGAGGGCTCACGGTGGTCTTCGTGACCCACAATCCCGGCGATGCCGAGCGCGCCGCGACGCATACGGCATTCGTCGAGGGCGGGCGCATCATCGCGCTCAGACAGACGGCGGAATTCTTCGCCGAACGCGATCTGCCCGGTCTTGCGGCCTATCTCGGCGACTAGAGCATGACGCGGCACTGTCCCTCTCTCCCTCATGGCAGGACTGCTCACGGCGTCCTTGCCACGATCAGCAAGCTGTGAGATGTCCCTTCAGCATGAGTGTCTCCCGCGGGCGCAAGGTGCTGGCCACGCCCGGGCCAACGATTCTGCCCGACGAAGTGCTGGCGGCGATGCATCGTCAGCCGATCGATCTTTATGGCAGCGCGATGGAGGAAATCACCCAATCGTGCCTCGCCGATCTCAAATCGGTCTTCGGCACGGACGGCAGCATCTATATCTACATCACCAACGGTCATGGGGCCTGGGAGGCGGCGCTGACCAACATCCTGTCGCGCGGCGACCGGGTGCTGGCCCTGGAAAGCGGTCTTTTCGCCACTGCCTGGGCGGATCTGGCGCGGGCGCTCGGGATCGAGGTCGAGCTTCTCCCAGGCGATCCGCGCCGGGCAGTCGATCCGGCGGCGCTCGAGGAGCGGCTTCGCGCGGATCGCGAGCACCGCATCAAGGCAATCCTGGTGGTCCAGGTGGACACCGCCTCGAGCGTCGTCAACGACATCCCGGCAATCCGGGCGGCGATCGACAAGGCCGGCCATCCGGCGCTGTTCCTGGTCGATGCCATCGCGTCGCTCGCGACGATGCCGTTCATGATGGATGCGTGGCGGATCGATGTGGCGCTGGGGGCGGCCCAGAAGGGCCTGATGCTGCCGCCCGGCATCGCCTTCGTGGCGGCTGGCCCGCGGGCCAAACAGGCGCGGCAGGCGGCCGGCCTCGCGACCCGGTTCTGGGACTGGGTGTTTCGCGACGGAGAGGAAAACTACATGAAGCATTGCGGCACCGCGCCCGAGCATCTGATCTTCGGCTTGAGGGCGGCGCTCGATCTGCTGGCGGAGGAAGGGCCGGCGGCAACATTCCGCCGGCACCAGCTTCTCGCCGACGCCGTGCGCGAGGCGGTCGCGGCATGGTCCAAAGACGGGTCGGTCGAGTTCAACATCATCGCGCCGTCGCAGCGGTCCAACGCGGTCACCACCATCCTCACCAACGGCTTTGACCCGCTCGAACTCCAGCAGTGGTGCGATGCGGTGTGCGGCGTGTCGCTCGGGACCGGCATCGGCAGCTTCTCCGGCAAGGGCTTCCGCATCGCCCATATGGGCCATGTGAATGCGCCTTCGATCCTCGGCGTGCTCGGCGCGATCGAGGCGGGGCTGACGGCGCTCCGCATCGGCAATGCTTCGGGCGGGGTGAGCGCGGCAAGCGCGCTCCTCGGCAGGAGCATCGGACGCGGTTAGCGGAGCGGACGGCGTCGGGGACGGTGCTCGTCCAGGATCACCATCAGGCCGGCGGCAATGACGACAACGGCGCCAAGGAGGACATGGACCGACGGCTGCTCGCCGAATAGGACATAGGCAATGATGAGCACCCAGACCATCTGACTGTAGTCGAAGGGGGCGATGGTCGAGGCGTCCGCATAGCGGTAGCTCTGGGTCAACAGCAGCTGGCCGACACCGCCGAACAGCCCGGACAGCACGAGGAGGCCAAGCTCGGTCCAGCTCGGCCAAACCCAGCCTAGCGGCAGGGTCAGCAAGCCGATCAGCGAGGCATTGACCGAAAAATAGACGACGATGGTGGTCGTCGGCTCATGCTTGATCAGCCGCCTGACCAGGATCATCGCAGATGCGGCGAAGAACGCCGAGAGCAGGGCGGCAGCGGCACCGGTGAGCTGCGGGGTGTCGAGGGGGAGATGCTCGATCAGCTCGAGCTGCGGCGACAGGATGAACAGGATGCCCATGAAGCCGAGCAGCACAGCGACGATGCGGACGAGCGTCAAGGTTTCGCCGAGAATGATGCCGGCAAGCAGGATGACGAGGAGAGGGGACACGAAGCCGAGCGCCATGGCGGCTGGCAGGTCAAGTCGGGCAACCGCGAAAAACCAGGTGAGCATCGACAGCGACCCGACGCCGCCGCGCCACAGATGGCTCATGAAATTGGCGGTGGCGAAAACCCGCCGCAGCCGACCGCCCTTGATCAGCACCATGACGAAGATGGGAAGGAGGGCGAAGACCGAGCGGAAGAAGACCTGCTGGCCGGCCGGCACCTCGTCGGCGACGGCCTTGAGGCAGGCGATCATGCAGGTGAAGGTGAAGGTCGAGGCGACTTTCAGAAAGATGCCGGGAAGCTGCGAGCGCTCCCTGGACAGCCAACTGGCTTCGGACGGCCACAGCCCCCGCCGATACCATGCCTGCCCCACGCCTGCTACCTCCGTCAGTCCCGCTCCCCGAATCCCGAGGCGACAAGGTCGGAAATGGCCGCCATGGCGCTTTCGGCTTCAGGCCCGGTCGCCTCGACCAGAATGGTCGAGCCTTCGCCGGCTGCCAACATCATCAGCCCCATGATCGAGGTCCCGGGCGCCGATTGACCGTCGCGGGTCACGATGATGGCCGCGTTGAAGCTGTCGGCGCATTTGACGAATTTGGCGGAAGCCCTGGCATGCAACCCACGGCTGTTGACAATGGTTAGCTTACACCGAAGCACCCTGTCGGGCTCAGGGCTCGACATTGACCTCACAGCCTATTTCGAGAGAAGTCGGCTCGCGACATTGATGTATTTGCGGCCGGCATCCTGCGCCTGCTGCACGGCGGTGTCGAGGCTGGCGTCGCGACGGATGCTGGCGAGCTTGACCAGCATGGGCAGGTTGACGCCGGCCAGAACCTCGATTCGGCCGCGTTCCATAACGGAAATCGCCAGATTGGAGGGGGTACCCCCGAACATGTCGGTCAATACGACGACGCCTTCGCCGGTATCGACGTCATGGACCGATTTGATGATCTGCTCGCGGCGCTGGGTGATGTCGTCGTCGGGGCCGATGGCGATGGCCTCGATCTGGCTCTGAGTGCCGACCACATGCTCCAAGGCGGATCTCAGCTCGTCGGCCAGACGCCCATGCGTCACGAGCACGATACCAATCATGAGTTCTTCAACTCCGTGCTGAGACACGCCTCCCCGTGGCGTCCCCAAAGGAGCGCCATATTGTCCAAGCGGAGGCACAAGCGCAACTGGGCGCGTCAACCTATCCCCTGCCAGCTTTTTCACGCCTTCAGTCCGGCGGCTGCAAACGAAGGGGATCGAGAGCCACGTCCATTGCCAAGAGGAGCCGCTGCGGGGCAGAGCTCGCTGCCGGATCGAGATCGGTTTCCGCAATGGCAATGCCAAGGATGCTGAATTGCCGCACCGGGTGGTCCGGCATGCGCTCGATGTCCTGCCAGGACTTCAGCCGAAACAGCATGGCGAGGCCGGCCTCGTGCTCGTAATCCATCCGGACGATGCCGAGACCTCGGACCTCGAACAGCCCGCGCAGGTTCTTCGGCGCCGAACCCACCAGCAAGCTGCCGCGCCGCTCCACCGTCACCTGGTCATCGGCAACGAGCCGCGCGTCATGGCCGGTGATCAGGCGCAAAGCGAGATCGGACTTGCCGCAGCCCGGCGGGCCGCAGAGCAGGATGCCCCGCCCCTGCACGGATAGGCAGGTCGCGTGCAAGGTTTCGCTCGCGGCGGCCAAGGCTCACCCCTCGGTGGTCAGATCGCGACCACCTTCGACCGCCGGCAGCCTGACGGTGAACCGCGCCCCGAGCACGGGCGGCGGATCCGAGCCGGCAGCCGGCCCAAGGCGATTGGCAGCCGTGATCTTGCCGCCATGCGCCTCGACGATCTGGCGTGAAATCGACAGGCCTAAACCCGAATTCTTGCCGAAGTAGCCCGGCGGCCGATCGGTGTAGAAGCGGTCGAAGATGCGCCCCATCTGATCGGGATTGATGCCCGGGCCCTCGTCGTCCACCCGGACCTCGACCTGACGCGGCAGGCGCCGCAGGCGCACCGTGACGGTGGAGCCGGGCGGGGAGAAAGAGGCGGCATTGTCCACCAGATTGCGCACCACCTGGCCCAGGCGATTGTCATGGCCAAGGATGGTGAAAGGTTCCTCGAGACCATAGGGCGGCCGCACGACCTCGAGACGGATGTGGGGTGCGCTGCCCTTCTTGGTCTCGTTGGCGAAATCGACCAGGGTGCGCAGAAGCTGCTCGAGATCGACCGACTTGGCCTTGGCGCGGGCAAGCTCGGCATCGAGGCGCGAGGCATCGGCGATGTCGGTGATCAGCCGGTCGAGGCGCCGGACGTCGTCCTTGACGATGGCATTGAGGCGGGCGCGCTGCTCGTCGGTCTTGGCATATTGCAGCGTCTCGACAGCGCTGCGCAGCGAGGTCAGCGGGTTCTTGAGCTCGTGGCTGACATCGGCGGCGAAAGCCTCGATGGCATCGATGCGGCTGTAGAGCGCGTCGGTCATGTCGCGCAGGGCGCCCGACAGATGGCCGATCTCGTCGCGGCGCTGGGTGAAGTCGGGGATCTCGGCGCGGTTGTTGACGCCCTTGCGGACACGCTCGGCGGCGCGGGCCAGGAGGCGGATGGGCTCGGCAATATGACCGGCGAGCGACATTGCCAAGAGACTCGTCACAAGAGCGGCGAAGAGGAAGGTGAAGAACACGATGCGCCGTTCGTTGCGCAGAACCTCGTCGATCTCGCCTCCGCGGGTCGAAAGAACGAGCGTGCCGAGAACGGCGCGGAAGCGCTGGATGGGCACCGCCACGGAGACCACGATCTCCTTTTCCTCATTGACCCTGACGACCGATACGGAAGCGCCGTTCAGCGCTGCGGTGACCTCCGGGAAGTCCTTGCCGTTGTCGAGTCCGTATTCCTTCTGGACGGGGTAGTCATTGGTGAAAATCCAGTCGTTGATCGCGTTCCAGGCGGTGGTGAGCACGCCCTTGCTCTCCTTCGGAATGGGCGGAAGCTCGACGCGGAGCACATCGCCGCGACCGTAGAGATAGCGACTGTCGACCACCAGCAGTCCCTCGCGATCGAAAATGCGGGCGCGGATATCGGGGGAGGAGCGGTCGGTGGAGGAGACGAGCCGGCGCAGCACCGGGCCGGCGCGCTCGGGATTGATCAGGAAGTCGAGATTGTGGACATCGACGTCTCCGGCTTCTTCGCCCGGCTCCAGGAGCTTGTCGGGATCGATGACGATCTCGCCGGTGTCGACCGTCGCGGAAGAGGCAATCGCCGCGGACATGATGTGGCCCTGGGTCATCAGGCTCTGGACGCGGGCCGTGATCAGGCTTTCCCGCGACTGGCTGAAATAGAGGATGCCCGCAACCAGTATGACGAGGCCGACGAAGTTGAAGAGGATGATGCGGCTGGTGAGGTGGGCCGGTGCCAGGTCATGGAGCGAGAAGCTTGGCTCGTCGCGCGCGATATCGGCTGACGAGGCGTAGTCGTCGACATCGACCCGGTCCCGCGTTTCGATAGCGACCATGGCGGCGAGTCAAGCCCTCCCCAAGCCCATTGCAGCAAGGCTGACGTCCGCGGCGCGGACGACTAAGCCTCCTTGAAGCGATAGCCGACACCGTAAAGGGTTTCGATGGCATCGAAACTGTCGTCGACCACCTTGAACTTCTTGCGCAGCCGCTTGATGTGACTGTCGATGGTGCGATCATCGACATAGACCTGGTCGTCATAAGCCGCATCCATCAGGGCGTCGCGGCTCTTGACGATTCCAGGACGCTGAGCCAGCGACTGCAGGATCAGGAATTCGGTCACGGTGAGCGTCACGGCCTGCCCGTCCCAGGTGCAGGAATGGCGGTCGGGATCCATGACGAGCTTGCCGCGCTCGATCGCCCGCGAGGGCTCGGGAGCCGTCACCGACCCATCGCGCTGCTGAGCGCGACGCAGCACGGCCTTGACGCGCTCGACCAGCAGGCGCTGCGAGAACGGCTTTCGGATGAAATCGTCGGCCCCCATCTTGAAGCCGAAGAGCTCATCGATCTCGTCGTCCTTGGAGGTGAGAAAGATGACCGGCATGTCGGAGCGCTGGCGCAGGCGGCGCAGCAGCTCCATTCCGTCCATGCGCGGCATCTTGATGTCGAAGATGGCGACGTCGGCCGGGTTGTCCTGTAGGCCCTGAAGGGCTGCCACGCCGTCGGTATATGTGCTGGTCTGATAACCTTCGGCCTCCAAAGCCATGCTGACCGAGGTTAAGATGTTGCGGTCGTCATCCACGAGAGCGATCGTTGGCATCTTGTCTCCTCGCTGCTGATGGTCTCAGGCGGCTCTAAAAGTTGAACACGTGCAAAATGTGGCAGTTCCACAACTCTGCAGCCCCGGCGCGGCCAAGCCAGGACCTCCCGTCGCATGTTGGGCGGGATTGTGGTGAAGAGCGGTGCCCAGTTCAAGGCCACAACGCGGGAGGCCTCCATGACTGACGCGAATGACCGGGACCACCCCGGTGCGGCGGCACGCCGGCTCATTCGGGGAACGCAAACCGCGCATTTCGGAACTCTCATGGCCGAGACGGGCCACCCCTATGTGTCACTCGTCAATGTTGCAACAGACCCCGTTGGAACACCCATCCTACTCCTTTCCGCCCTCGCGTGGCACACGAAAAATATCGAGCGCGACAGCCGGGCCTCGATTCTCTTCGTCGCAGCCCGCCCGGCGGGGCAAGAGGATGCGCTCCAGGGGTTCCGGGTGACGGTGCTCGGAGCGATGGTGCGGGCGCCCGCAAGCGACCGCCGGCGGTTCCTGGCGCAGCACCCGCAGGCCGCGGATTACTGCGATTTTGCCGATTTCGGCTTGTGGCGGCTCGAGCCCGAGCAGGTGCATGCGGTGGCCGGCTTCGGCCGGATCATGACCTTCGCCGCCGACGAGGTGTTCGAGCCGCAGCGCGCCGCCGCCATTGCCGCGATCGAGGAGGAGGCGCTCGACCACATGAACCGCGACCATGGCGACGCCGTTCAGCTCTATGCCACGGCCGTGGCCGGGCGAGCCCGGGGCGGCTGGCGCATGGCAGCGCTCGATGAAGACGGCTTTACGCTGGTCGAGGGCGCTCAAAGCGCGCGGATCGCCTTCGACCGACCGGTCAGAAATGCGGCGGAGCTGCGCGCGACGCTCGCGGAAATGGCCGAAAGAGCACGGCTTGCAAGTGTTTGTTGATCCACATGGTGGAATTCAATAGGGTTTCGCCCCGTCGTTTCCACCCAGCGCCCGAGGATAGAAGCTTGTCACAGGCGGGTCCTTTCAATCCCGAGCAGCCCATCGAGTCGGCCGGCATCATCGGCGCCAACGCCGTTTTCTACAATCAGGGGGTGGCAGAGCTCTACGAGGCGGCGGTGCGTCGGGGCGAAGGCCAGGTTGCCGCCGAAGGACCCCTGCAGGTGACCACCGCCCCACACACCGGGCGCTCGGCCGGGGACAAGTTCATCGTGCGCGATGCCAGCACCGAGACGGCGATCTGGTGGGACAACAACAATGCGATGTCGCAAGAGGCCTTTGCAGCGCTCAATGCCGACATGACGGCATTCGCGGCGGGGCGCGACCTCTTCGTCCAGGACCTCCATGGCGGCGCCGACGCGACCTACAGGCTGCGCGTCCGAGTGATCACCGAGCTTGCCTGGCACGGGCTGTTCATCCGCCATCTGCTCCGGCGCCCGGAGCTTTCCGAGATCGCCCGCTTCGTGCCCGATCTCACGATCCTCAATCTGCCCAATTTCAAAGCGGATCCGCTGCGGCATGGATCGAACGGCGCCACGATGATCGGCTGCGACTTTGCCAATGGACGGGTGCTCATTGCCGGCACCCGCTATGCCGGCGAGACCAAGAAGGCGGTGTTCACCACGCTCAACCATCTGCTGCCCGAGCGCGGCGTGCTGCCGATGCACTGCTCGGCAAATGCCGGCCAGGACCAGTCCTCGGCGCTGTTTTTCGGGCTGTCCGGCACCGGCAAGACGACGCTGTCCTCCGATCCCTCGCGCGTGCTGATCGGCGATGATGAACATGGCTGGTCGGAGCAGGGCTTGTTCAATTTCGAGGGCGGCTGCTATGCCAAAACGATTCGCCTGTCGGAGCAGGCAGAGCCGCAGATCTACGCCACCACGCGGCGGTTCGGCTCGGTTCTCGAAAACGTCGTCATCGACCCGCAATCGCGCATCCCCGACTTCAACGACGCCTCGCTCACCGAGAATGGCCGCGTCGCCTATCCGATGGATTTCATCGCCAACGCCTCGACAAGCGGCCTCGCCCCGCATCCCAAGACGGTCATCATGCTGACGGCCGATGCGTTCGGGGTTCTGCCGCCGATCGCCAGACTCACCCCGGCACAGGCGATGTACCACTTCCTGTCAGGCTATACCGCAAAGGTCGCGGGCACCGAAAAAGGCGTTCAGGGGACGCAGGCGACCTTCTCGACCTGCTTCGGCGCACCCTTCATGCCCCGCCATCCGAGCGTGTATGGCGAGCTTTTGCGCGACAAGATCGCGCGGCACGGGGTGTCGTGCTTTCTGGTCAATACGGGCTGGAGCGGCGGCGACTACGGGGTCGGGAGCCGGATGCCGATCGCGATGACGCGAACGCTGGTGGCGGCGGCGCTCGAGGGCCGGCTCGATGCGGCACCGATGCGGCGTGATGCGCATTTCGGGTTCGAGGTGCCGACGGAGGTCGCGGGCTGCGACTCGCGGATGCTCGATCCCAGGGCGACATGGGCCGACAAGGCGGCCTATGACGAGCGGGCGGCCCAGCTCGTCACGATGTTCGCCAAGAACTTCGCCAGGTTCGACGATCACGTCGATGCCGAGGTCCGGGCAGCGGCACCCCACGCCAAGGCGGCAGCGGAGTAGCGTGTTGGCGAATTGGCCGCCGTTGCTTCTCCACACATTAAGTTCGAAACCAATTTTGTGAGTTGGACGAGTGCTGCATGGATCGCTAATGTCATCCTTGAGCAAGTGACACGGTGATATTCTGCAGGCCGTAGCACCGCTGGAACGCGATTTTGGGCGTGCGGGCGCGCTATGTGGGGTTCTTTATGCAGGCCCCACCTTGCTCATACGAGCGGATCAGTTTGGCCCAAGGCTGATCCGCTCGAACTCTATTTGTGGCGCCTTATAATGGTTCCGCGCTTCAGCAGAGCCCTAATTTGCCGCAGGCGCATTCGGTGAAGTGTACTAACCCAAATTTCGTGACCGCCGGCAGCGATAACGAAAGCTGCCTTGAGTCGATACTTGGCAGCCTGATAGGATATTACGAAACTATCATTCCTTGCGGTTTCACGGATTAACAGTCCGTCGGAAATCATCTTAGGCAAGAGCAGTACGTCGGCGATGGTAATTTCTCCCCTGTTTTCGTCGATGATATGCTTCAACGCTTTTGCATTCATGTGTACTTCTGCAGTTCGAACGTTAAGCAGGCTAATTGTTGTGGATGAAAGCTTGGCGACGAGAACCTTGTCTGTTTCGCCAATGTACAACCAATGTAATGCCGCGTAATTGAACACGCTGAAACCCATTCATGCCATTCAAGTTCGCTCGTCGTGATTGCGTGAAGGCTATCTTCAGTTTTGCGCAGAATATTCGGGGTCGAGCTCAAGCAGCATTCGGAGTTCGTCTTCGATCTTCCAGGCTGAAACTGTTCAATGCCGCTGGCGGTAGGACAGCGCCTCGGCGATGTTCAGGCGTGAGACGCGATCGCGGCCGTCGAGGTCGGCGAGGGTGCGGGCCACCCGGAGAACGCGGTGAAAGCCACGGGCCGAGAGCTTCATCGTCTCGGCCGCTTCCTTGAGAAGCTGCATGCCGGCGTCGTCCGGGGCCGCCACCGCCTCGAGGAGCTCGCCATCGGCCTGAGCATTGGTCCATAGCCCCTCCGCCTTGAGGCCGAGGAAGCGCTGGCGCTGACGCTGCCTTGCTCTCGCCACCCGTGCGGCAACCGCCGCACTCCCCTCCTTCGGCATCGGCCTGATGAGATCGACGGCGCGGACTGCCGGCAGCGCGATCTGGATGTCGATGCGATCGAGCAGCGGGCCGGAGATCCGCGCCTGATAGGTCTCGGCGCATTGCGGTCCACGGCGGCAGGTGCCCGCGCCGTCGGCCGGCATGCCGCAGCGACAGGGGTTCATTGCGGCGACCAGCTGGAAGCGGGCCGGGTAGGTCACGTGGTGATTGGCGCGGGCGATGGCGATCTCGCCATTCTCGAGCGGCTGGCGCAACGCCTCGAGCACGCGCGGCTGGAATTCCGGCAATTCATCGAGGAACAACACGCCATTGTGGGCGAGCGCCATCTCGCCGGGGCGGGCCCGCAGCCCGCCGCCGGTCAGCGCTGCCTGGCTCGCCGAATGATGCGGATCGCGGAACGGGCGGCGCCGCGACAACCGGCCGCCGGTCAGCTCTCCGGCAACCGAGGCGATGAGACTGACGTCGAGCATCTCGCGGGCCTCCATCGGCGGCAAGATCGACGGCAGACGGCGCGCCAGCATCGACTTGCCGGCGCCAGGCGGCCCGACCATCAGCATATGGTGGCCGCCGGCGGCGGCCACCTCCAGGGCACGCTTGGCGGATTCCTGACCCTTGATGTCCTTGAGGTCGGGAAGAGTCTCGGGCTCGCCGGCGGTGGCGGCCACCGGGCGCGACAGAAGCTGGGTGCCGCGGAAATGATTGAGGATCTGGATGATGTTGTCGGCCGCCAGAATGTCCAGATCATCGCCGGCCCAGGCCGCCTCGGGACCACAGGCGCGCGGGCATATGATGCCGAGGCCGAGGGCGTTGGCGGCCATGGCGGCCGGGAGAATGCCATTCACCGGCGCGATCGAGCCATCGAGCGCAAGCTCGCCCAGCACGGCATA
This sequence comes from Aestuariivirgaceae bacterium, assembly GCA_036265615.1. Classification (GTDB taxonomy): domain Bacteria; phylum Pseudomonadota; class Alphaproteobacteria; order Rhizobiales; family Aestuariivirgaceae; genus DATAFF01. The sequence goes on along the minus strand of DATAOT010000006.1, from coordinate 533 downwards.
GCGCCCGACCGAGTCGGACGGCAGCACCTCGATGGCCGCGAGCAGCGCCAGCGCGATCGGCAGATCGAAATGGCTGCCCTCCTTGGGCAGATCGGCGGGTGCGAGGTTGACGATGATGCGGCGCGACGGCAGCGCCAGGCCGAGGCTGGTGATCGCGGCGCGGACCCGCTCCCGGCTCTCGCCAACGGCTTTGTCCGGCAGACCGACCACCGAAAAGGCGACGAGACCCGGGACAAACTGGACCTGGACGCTGACCGGAACCGCCTCGATCCCCTGGAAGGCGACCGTCGCAACCCTGGCAACCATGGAGTCCCCTGCATTGCAACCAACGCGGGCACAATGGTGCAGGGCGTGACGGAAATCAAGGACGGGTGCGGCGCGTCTCGATCGCATCGACGATGGCGGCGGCAATGTCGGCACCGCCGAAGCGGGCGACCTCGCGGATGCCGGTCGGCGAGGTGACGTTGATCTCGGTCAGCCAGTCGCCGATGACGTCGATGCCGACGAAGATCAGGCCCCTCGACCTGAGATCC
>DATAOT010000005.1:0-6025 GCA_036265615.1 Aestuariivirgaceae bacterium | reverse complement strand
ACGTCGATCTTGCCCGCCTTGCCGGTCGCACCGGTGGCGCCGCTCGATTCTTCGCCGGCCTGGGTCTTCTTGGTCTTGTCGCCGCTCTTGGTCTGCTCGGTCTGCTTCTGCATGCTGCCCGAGCTCTTCTTCTTGGTGGTGGTGGTGTCCTCCGAGCTTTTCTGCTTCGTCGTGCCGGCGCCCTCCGAGTTCTTCTGCTTGGTGGTGGTGCCGGGCTGCTCCTCCTGCACCTGATTGGCAGCGCCGCCTCCGGCCCCGCCGCCGCTCGTATCGGTCGAAGCGCCGCCGCCCTGGCTCGGCTGGGTCTGGTAGGTCGGCTGCTGTTGCTGCTGGGCATCGGCCATTGATCCGAACGCCACCAGCGCCGCGACAGCCACGCCGCTCATCAGCAATCGAGTCATGGTAAGTTCCTCCTGTGAATCCATGTGAAACCATGTGGCGGACTAACATTTCGCCCCGTGCGAGGTTCCCGGGCGAAACGTCCTGTGGCAGCCGGAGCACAGCTGCCCCAGAATTGTCCGCAATGCGGCAAATTCGGACCGCTTGTCGTGGAATTGTCCGAAAATAAGCGCGAATAATGCCTGCCTAAGGGCAGGGGGGTGAGTCATGGATGGTCAGGCGGAAGCTCTCGAGATCCTGAGTTTCGAGGATTGGCGCGGTGAGGATTTTGACCTGCCGCTGCCCCCGGCAGCCACGCGCGAGGAGATGCTGGTCTCCTTCACCGATGCCGTCGGCCATCTGACTCGGGCGGTGAGGCTGATCGAGGCGAAGAACGCCGTCATCCTCGAGCTCGAGGCGGAAATTGCCGATCTGCGCCGCAAGCTGCGGCAGGCGACGCTGCGGCAGAACGATCTGCGGCGGATCATCGGCAGCGGCCGGCAATGGGCCGTCGGGCAGCAATAGGGCAGTAGGAGAGAGTACCGCTCAAGGCCTATTGCCTATTGCCGACTACCTTCCTGTGAATAACTGCCATCTTAACCAAATATTGCTGGGTTGTTTGCAGTAAACATGCTACAATCGTAAATCGTCGAAGAATTAACCGATTCGCCGGTAGAAGATCTTTCAGACGGGTGAGGTCTACTTCCCCCGGCGGACCAAACCCACCTGGAAGGGCCCCGCAGCGTGCTGCGGGGCCTCTTCATTTTGGCCCAGTTGATCTGGACGATTTGCATCTTGTATGGAAAGAAAGGGGGCGGCGCTTTTCAGCCGCCCCAAGTCTGGAAGCCTCACAGTCGCGAGGGAGGACGCGACCGCATCATGACCATGCGGCAAACCCAATGATTCGGCCAGAGCAACGACGTTACACTCTTGGAAAATCGGAAGGTTTACGGGGTTATCCAGAGAATTTCGAAGGTTTTGCTCCAATCAGCTGAAGAAAGCGATCGGTATCCATGCGCTATGAAGCTCCGGTGTCTGTTGAGGCAGCAAGCACGCTCCTTTCGGAAGCCCCAGGTCAATCCTTTGTTCTTGCGGGTGGAACCGATCTTCTGGTGCGCATGAAGGGCGGTTTCGTCGAACCCGACCTGATCGTCGACATCAAGCACATCGCTGCCCTGCAGGAGATCCGCCTCGAGAAGGACGGCTTCGTCATCGGCGCCGCCGTGCCCTGCGCGGCGCTCTCGGAGAATGCCGAGCTCAGGAAGCAATGGCCTGGCGTCGTCGAGGCGGCCAACCTCATCGGCTCGAAGCAGATTCAGGGCCGCTGCACCATGGTCGGCAATCTGTGCAACGCCTCGCCGGCAGCCGACAGCGTCCCGGCCCTGATCGCCGCCGGCGCCAAGGTCAGGATCCGAGGTCGGAAGGGCACCCGCAGCGCCGCGGTGGAGGAGATCCCGGTGGGCCCCGGCAGGACCTCGCTCGCCAAAGGCGAGTTCATCGAGGCAATCCTTCTCAAGAAGCGAAAACCACGTTCCGCGGACGCCTATCTGCGTTTCATTCCGCGCAGCGAAATGGACATTGCGGTGGTAAGCGCCGGTGTCGATCTGGAGCTCGACAAGGCCGGCGCCGTTGCCGCCGCCAGGGTCGCCCTTGGCGCGGTCGCTCCCACGGTCAAGCTTGTCGAGGCGGCGGCCGCTGCCATCATTGGATCCAAGCTCGAGGACAAGGCGTTGCAAGCTTTGGCCGAAGCCTGTTCCGCCGCCTGCCAGCCGATCAACGACAAGCGCGGCACCATCGAATTTCGCACCAAGGTCGCAGGCGTGCTGGCACGACGTGCTGCACAAATCGCCTTTCAGCGCGCAGGAGAGCGGTAATGCCCGGAGTTCATGTCTCGACCACCGTCAATGGCGACCGCCTCGACTTCGTCTGCGAGCCGGAGGAGACCCTGCTCGACTGCCTGCGCGACCGCCTCGGTCTCACGGGCGCCAAGGAGGGCTGCGGAACAGGTGACTGCGGCGCCTGCAGCGTCATCCTCGATGGTCGGCTGGTCTGTTCCTGCCTGGTGCTCGGGGTCGAAGCCGCCGACCGCGAGATCGAGACCGTCGAAGGGCTGGCGGACGGCGACCACCTCCACCCGCTGCAGCGCAAGTTCCTCGAGCATGCGGCGCTGCAATGCGGCATCTGCACGCCCGGCTTCCTGATGGCGGCCAAGGCGCTGCTCGATCACAATCCCTCGCCGAGCGAGGAGGAGATCCGTTTCGGCCTGGCCGGCAATCTCTGCCGCTGCACGGGTTACGACAAGATTGTGCGCGCCGTCCAGGACGCCGCCAAGGAACTGCAAGGAGACTGAGCCATGCCACTCGATGTCAAACCCGATCTCAAGCGTGAATTCGACGTGGTCGGAACCCGGCCGCTGCGCCCTGACGGTATCGACAAGGTCACCGGGCGGGCCCGCTTCGGCGCCGATGCCACCGCTCCCGGCATGCTGATCGGGCGCATCCTGCGTTCGCCCCATGCCCATGCCCGCATTCGCAAGATCGACACCAAGAAGGCCGAGCAGCTGGCCGGGGTCAAGGCGATCATCACTCGCGACGATCTTCCCGATCACAGCAATGGCGAGCGCGGCACCTACGACGTCCTGTATAATTGCATGGCGCGCGAGAAGGCCCTGTATGAGGGCCATGCCGTCGCCGCCGTCGCAGCGGTCAGCGCCGCCGTCGCCCGCCAGGCGCTCAAGCTCATCGAGGTCGACTACGAGGTGCTGCCGCATGTGACCGACGTCGACGCTGCCATGAAGCCCGACGCCCCGGTCATCCATGACAACATCTTCACCGAAGGGGTGGAGCCGAAGCCCGACAAGCCCTCCAATGTGGCGCGCCGGAGCGAGTTCGGTCATGGCAATGTCGAGGCCGGTTTCCGCGAGTGCGATGTGGTCGTCGCGAAATCCTACAGGACCGAGGCGACGCACCAGGGCTATATCGAGCCCCATGCCTGTCTCGCCAGCGTCTCGCCGGATGGCAGCGGCGAGCTGTGGGTCTGCACCCAGGGCCATTTCATGATCCGCAATGTCTCCGCCCAGGTCCTCGGCATGGAGATCTCGAAGCTCCGCGTGACCGCCTCGGAGATCGGCGGCGGCTTCGGCGGCAAGACCCATGTGTGGATGGAGCCGATCGCTCTCGCGTTGTCGCGCAAGGCCAACCGGCCGGTGAAGGTGGTGATGACCCGGGAGGAGGTGTTCAAGGCCACCGGCCCGACCTCCTCGACCTCGATCGACGTCAAGATCGGTGCCAGGAAAGACGGCACCATCGTCGCCGCCGAGGCCGTCCTGCGCTACCAGGGCGGGGCGTTCGTCGGCTCCTGGGCCGATCTCGGCGCCATGACCGCCTTCGCCTGCTACGACCTCAAGAACGTGCGCACCGTCGGTTATGATGTGATCGTCAACCGGCCGAAGACCGCCGCTTACCGTGCACCCTCCGCACCGATGGCGGCCTTTGCCGTCGAGAGCACCATCGACGAGCTCGCCCGCAAGCTCGGCATCGAGGCGATCGACCTCAGGATCAAGAACGCCGCTCGCGAGGGCACCCGCTCCTCTTACGGTCCGACCTATGGCCCGATCGGTATCGGCGCCACCCTGGCGGCGGCCAAGAATCACCCGCATATGTCGGCGCCGCTGGGCAAGAACCAGGGCCGCGGCATGGCCTGCGGCTTCTGGTTCAATTTCGGCGGCCAGACCTGCACCTCGCTCAACATCAATCTCGACGGCACCGTGGCGCTCTCGGTCGGCACCCCCGACATCGGAGGCTCGCGCGCTTCCATGTGCCTGATGGCGGCCGAGGAGCTCGGCATTCCTTACGAGAAGGTGCGCTGCGTCGTCGCCGATACCAGTTCGCTCGGCTATAACGACGTCACCGACGGCAGCCGCGTGACTTTCTCCTCCGGCATGGCGACGATCCTTGCCGCCCGTGATGCCATCAGGAAGCTCTGCGGCCGCGCCGCCCAGATGTGGGGCATTTCGGCCGAGGCGGTGGTCTGGGAGAAGGGTCATGCCAAGCCGGCCGGTCCCAATGCCGGCGAGTTCCCGCCGCTATCGCTGAAGGAGATCGCCGCGGCCGCTGCAACCACCGGTGGGCCGATCGCCGGCCATCACGAGTTCAATGCCGACGGCGCCGGCGTCAGCTTCGCGACCCACATTGTCGATGTCGACGTCGATCGCGAGACCGGGGCGACCAAGATCCTGCGCTACACGGTGCTCCAGGATGCCGGCAAGGCGATCCATCCGGCCTATGTCGAAGGCCAGTTCCAGGGCGGCGCGGCGCAAGGCATCGGCTGGGCCCTCAACGAGGAATATATCTATGGCGAGGACGGCCGGCTGCAGAACGCCGGCTTCCTGGACTACCGCATCCCGGTGTGTTCCGACCTGCCGATGATCGACACCGTCATCCTTGAGATCCCCAATCCCAAGCACCCCTACGGCGTCAGAGGCGTCGGTGAGACGTCGATTGTCCCGCCCTTGGCGGCGATCGCCAATGCGGTATCCAACGCAGTGGGAGTAAGGATGACGCATATCCCCATGTCGCCGCCGCGCATTCTCAAGGCGCTGGAGGGCCGGTCGTGATTGGTGCGAAGCCTCAGGGAGAAAGAGTGCGCGTAACGCTCTGGGGCTCGCTACGCTCGGCAGCGGAGGGCCGTGATACGGTCGAGGTCGAGGCCGCCACCATTCGCGAGCTGTTCTCCCGGCTTGGCAAGTCCTATCCGGGGCTCAAGCCGTTCATCGATCGCGGCATCGCTGTGTCGATCAACGGTCAGATCTTCCGCGATTCCTGGTCGCAGTCGATCCCCAAGGGTGCTGAGGTCTACCTCCTGCCGCGCATCGCCGGCGGGTAGTTAGCGAGTAGTGAGTACTCACTCCTCACGGAGCGCATTTTCGATCCGCCGGTCCGGCACCAGCCACATCACCGCCACGAGCACATAGATGAGATACGAGATCCAGGTCGCGACGAAGGCCGCACCGATCGCTGTCAGGTAGAGGACCGGCGAAATCTTGCCCTTGAAATCGGTTCCGAGCGCCTGCGCCAGCACGCCCTCGGAACCATGGCGGCGGACGATGGCCCGCTGCAGCAGGTAATAAGCAATGGCCGGCATGAGGAGCGCGATGCCATAGAGTGCGGTGGGCAGCGGTGCAAAATGATTCTCGCCCATCCAGCCGGTGGCGAAGGGGATCAGCGACAGCCAGAACAGCAGGTTCATATTTGCCCAGAGAATGGCGCTGTCGACCTTTTCTGAGGTGTGCAGCAGATGATGATGGTTGTTCCAGTAGATGGCAACATAGATGAAGCTCAGGACATAGCTGAGGAACACGGGAGTGAGGCCGGCCAGATCCGACCAGCCGGCGCCATGCGGCACCTTGAGCTCGAGCACCATGATCGTGATGATGATCGCGACGACGCCGTCGCTGAAAGCCTTCAATCTGTCGGATGACATCGGGACCTCGGGAGTGAACAGTGAGTAGGGTCAGGACTCATTTGAGCCACCAGGTGACGGTTGCGACGATAAAGAGCGAGGCTAGATAGACCGAGGCATGGCGATCGTAGCGGGTGGCAATGCGTCGCCAGTCCTTGATGCGATTGATGGTCCGCTCGATGATATT
>DATAOT010000004.1:0-2278 GCA_036265615.1 Aestuariivirgaceae bacterium | reverse complement strand
CTTCCTGTCCGCCGCACTTCGCGGATGCCGGTCTCGCCGGACGCGGAACCGCGAGACATGAGCGCGCGGAACCGTCAGCAACGGTTCCGCGCCTCTCCGCACCGATCGATCCCGGAACTCGAGCCGTGGATCAGATCGGTGGCCCGATCCCGGTCGCTCCGGGGCAGGGTTCGAGAGCGAGGGGAAAGTGGCAGATCCCTTCTCCCCTTGCATCTCTCTCAATCATCGAACACCTCGAGCAAGGGCGTCATCCCAGCCGCGACCGCAGGCAACGCGGGAGCCGGGCTTCCAGCAAGGGCGAGCACCGCCCGCTTCGTTTGTTGGTTTCTCGGTGCTCGGGACGCCATGATCAACATCAAAGACTTCACGGCGTGTGCCGAACGGCACAGCTGCATTGCTTGCATCCGTGACCGGCGCAAGAAACGGATCGCGCCGACGGCCCGCCCGGGTTAGACCGCTGCCATGACGAGCGAAATCAGTCCTGTGATCCGGCGCCAGATGGGCGCGAGGCAGTGGCTGCTGCTTCTGCTGCTCGGCGCGATCTGGGGCGCATCCTTCTTCTTCAACGCCGTCGCGCTCAAGGGTCTGCCGCCGCTCACCATCGTGGCGCTGCGGCTCGCCAGCGGGGCGGCTTTCCTGTGGATCGCCATTCTGCTTATCGGGCTGAGGATGCCGCGCCGCGCCGGCCAGTGGCGGGACATCGTCGTCATGGGCATCATCAACAACATCGTCCCGTTCATGCTGATCATCTGGGGCCAGCGCGACATCGCCTCGGGGGTGGCGGCCATCCTCCTTGCCACGACGCCGTTCTTCGCCATCATGGTGGCGCATCTCCTGACGCATGACGAGCCGCTGGCCTCGAACCAGCTCGCCGGCGTGGCGGCGGCGTTGAGCGGCATCGCCTGCATGGTCGGGCTCGATGCCGTTTCCGGACTCGGCAGGAATGTGATCGGCGAATTCTCGGTGCTCGGGGCGGCGCTGTGCTACGGCCTCGCCAGCGTCTGGGGACGGCGGCTCGCGCATCACCCGGCGCTCGTCACGTCGGCGGCAACAACGCTCATTTCCTCCGCCATGATGCTGCCGCTGGCCTTGATGTTCGACGGCCTCCAACCGCTCATGGCGGCGAGCGCGGCGAGCCTCCTCGCCGTCCTTGGTCTCGGGCTCCTGTGCACGGCGATAGCCTATGTGCTGTTCTTCGCGATCCTGCGCAGCTCAGGAGCCGGCAATGTCAGCCTCGTGACCCTGATCGTGCCGGTCAATGCGACGCTCCTTGGCACCTTGGTGCTGGGCGAACCGCTCCTGCTGCGCCATATATTCGGCATGGCCGCCGTGGCGCTCGGGCTGGCGCTGATCGACGGCCGGCTGGCCCGCCGGCTATTTCCGGCACGCTTGTGAGGAGAACGCGCCATGGCACAGACGCCCGATGTGACGGGTTTTTTCGACGAGGCGACCAACACCGTCAGCTATGTGGTGGCGGATCCGGCGACCCGGGCCTGCGCCGTCGTCGATCCGGTGCTCGACTATGACGCAGCGGCAGGGCGGACGGGCCGAAGCTCGGCCGACAAGATCATCGCCCATGTCCGCGAGCACGGGCTCACCTGCCAGTGGCTGCTCGAGACCCATGTTCATGCCGACCACCTGTCGGCCGCGCCCTACATCCAGTCGAAGATCGGCGGCAAGCTCGCGATCGGCCAAGGCATCACCGTCGTCCAGGAGACCTTCGGCAAGGTGTTCAATGCCGGGACCGAGTTCGAGCGCGACGGCAGCCAGTTCGACAAGCTCTTCCGGGACGAGGAGGAATTCGCGCTCGGGTCGATTCCGGCTTATGTGATGCACACGCCGGGCCACACGCCGGCCTGCCTCACCTATGTCATCGGCGATGCGGCCTTTGTCGGCGACACGCTGTTCATGCCCGACTACGGCACCGCGCGCACCGATTTCCCGGGCGGCTCGGCGCGCGACCTCTACCGCTCGATCAGGAAGATCTTCGCGCTCCCCGGCACGACGCGGCTCTTCATGTGCCACGACTACAAGGCGCCCGGGCGCAGCGCCTTTGCCTGGGAGACAACCGTCGAGCAGGAGCGGCGCAACAACGTCCACGTCCATGAGGGGGTGAGCGAGGACGCGTTCGTGGCGATGCGCGAAGCCCGCGACAAGACGCTGAGCATGCCCAAGCTCATCATCCCCTCGATCCAGGTCAACATGCGGGCCGGCCGCATGCCGGAGCCGGAGGACGACGGCAAGGTCTATCTCAAGGTGCCGGTGGACAGGCTTTAGA
>DATAOT010000003.1:0-41137 GCA_036265615.1 Aestuariivirgaceae bacterium | reverse complement strand
TCAGCGGTGCCGACAGCAGCAGCCCGAGCGCTATGGGCAGCATCCACAGGAAAGTGTCGAGCGACACCATGAGCGCCAGCACGCTGATCACCGCGCCTGTCACCAGATGCCGGGTCGAGCGCTTGATTGCCAGCGCCATGGGCACCTCGCCATCCGCCCGATTCTGGCGGTTCCAGCCGGAATCGCGCCCGAGCAGGATGTCGAGCACCACATGGCTCTGGGTCAGCATGCTGACCGGCGCGATCAGCGCCGACAGCACCGACTCGGCAAGGAAGCTGCCGATCAGCCCCAAGGAGCCGCCGGCCGACTGCCTGAGCTCCTTGTCGGCGAGCGCCGCCGCAACACCGAGCACCTTCGGCGTGAACAGCACCACCATGGTGAGGCCGAACAGCCTCAGCGCCCGCTCCGGATCGAACACCGGCCAGGATGGGAACAGCGAGAAACCGTCGGGGAAGTAATTGGGTGTGGTGAATTGCGCCTGCAGCGACAGGAGCAGACCGAACACCATCAGCAAGAGCCACAAGGGCGATGCCAGATACGACATGATGCCCTGGATCAGGTGAACCCGGCTGACCCAGTGCAGCCCCTTGGCGCCCACCACCTTCATATGCTGCAGATTGCCTTGCGCCCAGCGCCGGTCGCGCACCGCGAGATCGAGCAATGTCGGCGGGCATTCCTCATAGGATCCCTCGAGCGCCGGGATCATGATCACCGCATAGCCGGCGCGCCGCATCAGCGCCGCCTCGACGAAGTCGTGGCTGAGGATGTGACCGCCGAACGGCCGCCGTCCGGAGAGCTCGGGCAGTCCCGCTGCCTCGGCGAATGCCTTGACGCGAATTGCTGCATTGTGCCCCCAGTAATTGCCGTCGCGGCCATGCCAGGCCGCCAGCCCCTCCGCCACCACCGGACCATAGATGCGGCCGGCAAATTGCTGGATGCGACCAAACAATGTCAGCCGGTTGATGAGATGCGGCACGCTCTGAACGATGCCGGCCGTCGGGTCGGCCGCGATGGCCCGAGCCAGTGCAATCAGCGTCGTCGCCTTCACCGTGCTGTCGGCATCGAGCACGATCATATGGTCGTAGTCCGCACCCCACCGCGTCACCCAGTCGGCGATATTGCCGGCCTTGCGGTGCCGGTTCTCAAGCCGCCGCCGATAATGGACGTTGACCCGCCCTTCGAGCCGCTGGCGCAACCGCTGGAAGCCATGCAGCTCGTGGTCTGCAACTGCAAGGTCGCGCGTGTCCGACAGGATGAAGATGTCGAAGTCCTTGGCGACGCCTTCGGCGGCGAGCTCGAGGCCGGTGTTTTCGAGCATGGCAAGGACCGGCTCGGGGTCTTCATTATAGACCGGCATCAGGATCGCATTGCGCCCGAGCGCCCCGCCGGCCGGGGCCCGTGCCCGCCGCCCGGTCAGGATGCGCCAGAAGCCGATCAGCGCGCTGGCGCAGGCAAAGGCGATCCAGGCGAAGGTCAGGGCAAACACCACCGCGAACAGAATCTGCAGCCATGATGCCCCGCTCGGCGCCACCACGTGATAGATCTCGTAGGTGCCGAAGCCGGTCAGGAGTCCCGCGAACAGGAACACGAAAAGACGTGCGGCGATCACCTGCTTGCTGGTTCGCCAGCGCGTGACCGCTCTTCCTGGCGGCCAGAAGCGGAGATCCTGGGCCGGCATGGGGAGCGGGGTTTCGAGCGGCATGAACACCGCATCCTGCGACACAGCCTGTGCCTCGTCGGGAGAGACCCTCAACATCACGCGGTCCACCTGTAAAGCCATGTCTCGGACACCGGCTCACTCCCCTTGACCAGCCGCGCCCGCAATTCGGCGAGCGGTGAGCCCGCCGGATCAAATTCGAAATGCACGCGAATGCCTCCGGTTTCAGGGTTGGGCTGCGACACAATGTTGCTGACCTGCCCTTGGCCGGAACTCACCTCCGCCTTGATGTCTCCATCGAGATTGCCGCCGGTGAATTCGATCACGAACAGCCGCCGCTCGCCGTCGCGGTGACGCGCTCCGCCGGACATCGAGGATTGCGCCTGCGCCAGCGGTGCCGGCCCCTGCAGCGGCCAGCCGTCACCCCAATAAAGCCGATAGGTGAGCCTCACTTCCCGGCCCGCCCCGATCGGGTCCTTCGGCCGCCAATAGGCGACGATATTGTCATTGACTTCGCTGCCCGACGGGATCTCGACCAGTTCGACATGGCCGGCGCCCCAGTCCCCCACCGGTTCCACCCACACCGCGGGGCGGCGTTCGTAACGCGCCTCGAGATCGCGATAGTCGGCGAAGTCGCGCTTGCGCTGCATCAGCCCGAAGCCGCGCGGCCCGTGGTCGAGGAATGCCGAAATCTGCAGCGTCTGCGGATTGGACAAGGGTCGCCACAGCCATTCCCCGCGACCGGTGAGCATGGCGAGGCCGTCCGAATCATGGACTGACGCTCGGTAATCGTCGAACCGGGTCCGGTCGATGGCATCGAACAGGAACATGCTGGTGAGCGGCGCAACCCCGACATGCGCGATGTCGGTGCGCGGGAACAGCGTCATCTCGACATCGATCTGGGTGGTCTCTCCCGGACGCACCGTGAAGCGATAGGCGCCGGTGACGCTCTGGCTGTCGAGCAGCGCATCGATCACGATGGCCATGGCGCCGGGCTGCGGCATGCGGATCCAGAAGCCGCGGAAGGCCGGGAACTCCTCGCCCTTGGGCTGCGCCGTGTCGATGGCGAGCCCGCGCGCTGACAGGCCATAGACCTGACCCTTGCCAATGGCGCGGAAATAGCTCGCGCCCTGGAACACGCAGAACTCGTCGAGCACCCCGGGCTGATTCAGCGGATACCGCAGCCTCAGACCCGAATAGCCGACCCCGCTTCCCTTGGGATCGGGCGCCGCCGGCAACCCCGAAAAGTCGAACAGCGTCGGGTCGTAGCTGATCCGCCGCTGCTTGCCGTCGCTCACAACGTAGATTTCGACCGGAATGCGAAACACGAAGCCGGTGTGGAGCAGATCGAATGCGAACCCTGCTTCCTCGCGCCAGAACATCCGGTTCGGATCGAACCGGATCGAGCGGTAAAGGTCGTAGCCGATGTCGGCCAGAGTCGCCGGCAGATCGATCGGCGGCGGCACATAAGGCTGCTTCGACAGGTCTCGCGCGAGGCCGATCACATGGTCGTCGCCGACCGGAACCTCGGGCCCGAATACCTCGGCAGCCGCCGCGCTCAGGCTGCCCATCATGCCGAAACGGGCTGCGGCCAGCGCACCCACGATGGCACAAAGCAAGCCGCGCCGCGATGCAGCCATGCGCAACGTTCCCCGTCGATGATGTCCCCGCTGATGCGATGACCTGCTAAACGACCAATTGGACCAAACTGTGAAGGCTGACCCTTCTGCCTCGACCGACGACGTCATCTCTGCCCGGTGCAACCTTATGCACCATCCATGCAACAGCACTGTTGCGGCGCGACACAAAATGAGGTGCACCCAACCGATTGTAAAGGGAGTGCGATCTTGATCTGTGACAATGCCGCAGGCAGGGTCGCTGTGCGTCGCACCAAATATCACTGCGCGTGCATCACTGTCAGACTCTGCTCGCGCATGTAGCGCGGAATGGTCCACGGGCCGAGCCCTCCTTTGCCGTCCACGCCCGAGCCTTTCCAACCGCAGAAACTTTGGTAGCCCGGCCATGCTCCGGTCGTCGCACCGGAGCGCCGGTTGACGTAGAGCACGCCCGCTTGCGCTTTGGTTTTGAAGAGCTCGATATCGTCCGGGTCCGCGCTGTAGAGCCCGGCCGTGAGTCCGTAATTGACGCTGTTTCCGAGCGCCAGCGCGTGCTCCAGCCGTTCGAAGACCTGGACCGAGAGGAACGGGAGGAACACCTCCTCGCGATTGAGCCAGTGCTCGCATGGAAGATCCGCCACGATTGTCGGCTCGACGAACAGCCCGCGGGCGAGCGGGCCAGTGCGAACCCGGTTCCCGCCATGGACGATTCGTCCGACCTGGCGAGCCGAACGCACGATCGCCTCGAATCGCTCCACCGCTGCTTCATCGATCACCGGGCCGATGAATGCCGCCCTGTCTTCCGGCGTCCCAATCTTCATCGCCTGCGTCTTGTTCCGTAAAAGATCGAGAAACTCCGTCTCGATGCGCCGGTCGACATGGACGACCGAGCAGGCCGAGCACTTTTCCCCCGACAAGCCGAATGCCGACCGCGCCACGCCTTCCGCCGCTTGATCGAGGTCGGCGAGCGCCGTGACATAGGCCGGATTCTTGCCGCCCATCTCGGCTATGACCGGCCGCATATGGCTGGCTGAGGCGAACTTCCGGAAAATCTTCATGCCGACCTCGTGGCTGCCGGTGAACGCCACCCCGTCGAGCCCGGCCGAATCGACCAGCATCTCTCCGGTTGTCTCCCCGCAGACGAGGTTGATTACGCCGTCCGGCAGTCCCGCCGCTTTCGCCGCCTCGACGATGAGGCTGCCAGTCAGGCCTGCCCCCGGCGACGGCTTGAACACCGCCGTATTCCCGGCCATCAGGCAGGCGCCGAGCATGTTGCACGCCAGCGCGACAGGGAAGTTGAAAGGCGCTATCACCGCGAAGGTCCCGACGGGCCGCAGCCGGCACACGGTCTCTTCCTGCGGCACCGCCCGGTTCATCGGCCGTTCGAAGCCGCGGCCGCGTTCCATCTCGTCGCAATACCAGTTGATGAGATCGACCGCTTCCTCGGCCTCGCCGACCGCCTCCAGCCGCGATTTGCCCACCTCGAACATCGCCGCCATGCCGAGCTGATATTTTCGCCGCTCGAGCTCGCGCGCGAACTGCCGCATCGCCTTGATCCGTTCCGGATATGCGAGCTCGCTCCAGCCCGGGAACGCGGCGCGTGCGGCCTCGATTGCCGCCTTTACGGTCTTCTTGTCGGCCTCGACCAGGCGTGACACGAGGATCTCGCGATCGAACGGGCAATAGACCTCATAGGCCCGCCCGGTGACATCCTGACGCCCGCCCACGATGTTCGGCCACGCCCGGCCGAGCACATCGAGGCGGAAAGCGCGCATCGCCTGGTCGAGCCAGTCATGGAGGGGCGTGAAGTCGGCGGCGATATTGGAATAGGTGACGCGGGGGAGTGCCGGGGTCATCTTTCGTGCCCTCAACAAGTCCCATGACTTTGACACCAGTTGAGCAAAACCCAAAGACCTAAGAGCACGATGAAGTCGGGTGGGTGGACTTGGCAACCTCATGGTCTATAAGCTCTGACCAATGCGGTATGCCCCTGTCACCGATCGCCTCGCCGGTCTCGGCGCGGAGAAATGGCACGTTCACTTCCGTGCCCGCGAAAAGGCCCTGCGCGGCGACGACGTGCTGTTCCTGTCGATCGGCGAGCCGGAGCGCGAAGCACCCGCCGCCATCGTCGAGGAAGCGGTTCGTCAGCTTCGTGCCGGGCGCACGCGCTACTCCAACGGTCGCGGCGAGCCAGCGGTGATTGCTGCCATTTGTTCCCATTATTCCAGGCGCAGCGGGCGCGACATCCTGCCCGAGCAGGTCATCTTCACCTCTGGCACCCAGAACGCCCTGTGCGCGGCCATGCTGACGCTTGCCTCGCTTGACGACGAGGTCATCGTGCCGGAGCCCTATTACGTGACCTATGACGGGGTGATCGCCGCGACCGGCGCCGCTCTCGTGCCGGTGCGCCTGACCCCCGAGACCGGTTTCCATCTGTCCGCCGCCGATCTCGAACGCGCCATCACGCCTCAAAGCCGCGTGCTGCTCCTCAACAGCCCCTCGAACCCCACCGGCGCCGTGCTGTCCCGCGACGAGATTCTGGCGATTGGCGAGGTCTGCCGGCAAAGCGATCTGTGGATCGTCTCCGACGAGGTCTATGCCGCCCTGGTCTTCGGCAACCGCCGCTTCGCCTCGCCTTTTGACGAGCCGCACCTGGCCGAGCGCACCGTCGTCGTCTCGTCGCTGTCGAAGTCGCACGCCATGACCGGCTATCGCGCCGGCTGGGCGGTCGGCCCGGCCGAATTCTCCGCCCGCATGCAGGCGATATCCGAGGTGATGCTGTTTGGCACCCAGCCATTCATCCAGGACGCCGCCGCCTTCGCGCTGCGCGGCGAGTTCCCCGAGGTCGAGGCCATGCGCCGCGCCTATGAAAGCCGCGCCCGCCTGATCGTGTCGATGCTGGAAAACCGCAAGGGCATCCGCGCCCGCATGCCGGAAGGCGGCATGTTCGTCTTCGCCGACATCCGCCCGACCGGTCTCTCAGGCGAAGCCTTCGCCTTGGGACTGCTCGAGGAGGCCGACGTCGCCGTCATGCCCGGCGAAGTGTTCGGTCCCTCCGGCGCGGGCCACATCCGGCTAGGCCTCACCGTCGCCGAGGACACGCTTGTCGAGGCCCTGCGCCGCACCGTCGACTTTGCCGAACGCCACAGTCGAAACTGACCGAGCCTAGAGGACAATGATGCTGAGAAGCACTACACGCTGTTTATGACAGCACGCCCCCAAATTCGGCCATCTCCCAAGCACGATTGTGGCTCTATTCGCTAAATCGCTTGCCAGCTTCTGCCCTATTTCTCTGCCAGCGCCGCCTTCCGTTCCGCCACATAGGCGTCGAGCCGTTTCTTGACTTCATCTTCGAGCGGCGGCGGCGTGAACCGTTCGAGCTTCTCCTGCCAGATCGTCCGGGCACGATCGACCGCCGTCGGTGATCCCGCCTCGCTCCAGGCGCCATGGTTGCGCCAGTCCGACACCAGCGGCTCGTAGAAGGCGCTGCGATAACGCTTGAGCGTATGGGCTGCCCCGAAGAAATGCCCGCCCGGCGGCACATCGGCGATCGTCGCCAGCACCTCCTCGATGTCGTCGAGCGCCGGCGTGGTCACGATCTCGGCCATCATCTGCATCATCTCGACGTCGACGACGACCTTCTCGAACGAGGCCTGCAGCCCGCCCTCCATCCATCCCGCACCGTGATAGACGAGATGCGCCCCGCCCATCACCGATGCCCAGAGCGAGTTCATCGACTCATAGGCGGCCTGGGCGTCGACGGCGTTGGCGGCGTTGGAATTGCTGGCCCGGTACGGCAGCCCGTAGCGTCGCGCCAATTGCCCCGCCGCCAGTGTTGCAATGACGTTTTCCGGCGTCCCGAAGGCCGGCGCGCCCGACCGCAGGTCGACATTCGATGTGAAGGCGCCATAGACGGCCGGCACCCCGGGCCGCACCAGCTGCGTCAATGTCAGGCCGGCCAGCGCCTCGGCATTCTGCTGGATCAGCGCCGCCGTGATCGTCACCGGCGTCATCGCCCCCATCAGCGTGAAAGGGGTGATGCACACGGCCTGCCCCCATTCCGCCATGGCTGCGAGCCCGTCGGTCATCGCCTCGTCGAACCGCCGGGGCGAGTTGACCGAGATGATGGTCAGCACCCCGGGGCTCGCCATCATCTCTTCACGGCTTATGCCGCGGGCGATCGCCATCATGGCGATGCCGTCGAGCGCCCGCTCCGCACCGATGGCGGTGCAGTGGAACACCTTGTCGCTGTTGATGATATTGGCGCGGTAGCAATCGAGGTGGCGGGTCTCGGCCGGCAGCTCGAGGGGCACCGTCGGCTGGTTTCCGATGTAATGGATGATGTCGAAGCTCTGGGCGAGGCGGATCAGCCGCTCATAATCCGCCAGATTCCCGCCGCGCCGCCCCTGCACGCTGTCATGAACGAAAGGCGGGCCGGCCACCAGGCTGAAATTGACGTGGTCGTCCCCAAGCTCGATGCGCCGCGCCGGATTGCGCGGCGTCAGCGCAAAGCGCGGAGGTGCCGCGGCAAGGCTTCGCTGCACGATTTCCCTGTCGATGCGCACGAGGCCGCTCACCTCATCGACCGCGGCGCCGGCCCGCTTCAAGACATCGCGTGCCGCCTGCCCCATGAACTCGATGCCGATCGTCTCGAGCAGCCGCAGCGACGCCTCGTGGATGGCCTCGATATGACCGTCGGGCAGAATCGCGATCGGCGCGACCGACCTCCTGAGCCGGCTGTGGTCGCGCCGCGCAGTCTCGACCCCCCGCGCGCCTGAAGCCCTGCGCCCGCGCGACGGCCGGTTGCGATCAGTGGGCAAACAGCACCGGCAGCATGGCATTGACCAGGATATGGTCGGTGGCGCCTCCGAAGATGAGCTGCCTGAGCCGGCTGTTCGTATATGCCCCCTTGATCAGGAGATCGGCGCCTTCGCGCTGGCACAGGTCGAGAATCACCTTGCCGGTCACCTGGCTGCCGGCGTCCGAATGGCGCGACTCCGCCGTGATTCCGGCAAGCAGGAGCGCGCTCCTGAGCTCGGCTCCGCTCGGCCCTTCCACCATGCCGCCCTCCACCGTCACGACGAGCACGCGCTCCGCCCTCTTCAGCAGCGGCATGGCGAAGCTGATCGCCCGCGCCGTCTCGGTGCTGCCGTTCCAGGCGACGACGATGTTGCTGCCGATCGTTGCCGGTGGCGTCGGCGGCGCCATGATGAGCGGCCGCCCCGATTCGAACAGCACCGTCTCGAGCAGCTCGCGCCGCGGCGCCTGGTCGCCATTGCCCGGCCGCGCCAGCACCGACACCTCGAACAGCCGCGCCATGCGGCCGATCGCCAGATCGCCTGGCTCGATCCGCTCGATCCAGCTCGCCGCGATTCCGGCCGCCGGCACCGGGCGGTCCTGCAGCGGCACGCTGGCCGCCCCCATCACCCTGACGAAGCTCGCATGAATGTCCTCGGCCCGTGCCCGGTCCTGCTCGTCGAAATCCTCGAACGGAATCGGGGCCACCGCGCCGATGCCGCCGGCTCCGATGATAACGCTGCGGAAATCCGAACGAGGCGCCACCCCGGCAATGTGTCCGCCCGACCTCCGCGCCAGCAAAATTGCGGTTTCGAGCTGCGCCTGCAATTGCGGGGTGCGCTCGGCCGGCACGATGATTGACTTCATGACGCGCCCTCTTGCCCAACCCAGTTGACCACCCGCCATTCATATTAGCATGGTTGTGGACCTTGTCCCGCCCCCGACTTGTGGATAGCTTCCCTTGGGTTATCGGTAACGGATTCTGCGCATGGCGGCGGCGAGAAGCGTCGATCTCAACTCTGATCTCGGGGAGGGCTACGGCCCCTACGCGCTCGGGGATGATGCTGCCATGCTGTCGCTGGTCACCAGCGCCAACATCGCCTGTGGCGGCCACGCCAGCGATCCTGACACGATGTACCGGACCTTGTGCCTTGCCCGCGACCGCGGCGTCGTGGTGGGTGCCCATCCGGGCTACCCCGACCGGCAGAATTTCGGCCGCCGCGACCTGCCTTACACGCCGGCGGAGATCACCCGCTTCACCGCGGCCCAGACCGGCGCTCTCATCGCCATGGCGCGGCTGGCAGGCACCGAGGTGCGATACGTCAAGCCGCATGGCGCGCTCAACAATCGCGCCTGCGACGATGCCGCTGTCGCCGACGCCATTGTCGCTGCCGTCGCGGCCATCGATCGCCGCCTGGCGGTCCTCGCCATATCGGGAACCGAGCTCGAGACGGCGGCGCGCGGTCGTGGCCTCCCAGTCTATAGCGAGGTGTTCGCCGACCGTGGATACACGGCCGCCGGCCGCCTCGTCCCGCGCGGCACCCCCGGCGACCTGATCCATGACGAGGCCGCCGCCATATCGCGCATGCTCGGCTTTTTGAGCTCGGGCGAGATGCCGACCCTTGACGGCCCGCCCGTCCGGCTCGCCGTCCAGTCGATCTGCATCCATGGCGACAATCCCGGCGCGGTTCGCCTCGCCCGCGCTCTGCGCAGCGCGCTCGAGGCAAACGCCATCGCCGTCCGCCCCTTCGTTGCATGAGCGTTCGGCCGCCGGTTATCCGCGACCTCGGCGATGCGGGCCTCCTCGTCGAGTTCGGCGATCGTCTCGACGAGCCGACCTATTCGCGCGTCCGCGCCCTCGACCGGGCCCTCGCCGAGGAGCCCTGCCTCGGCTTCACCGAGGCCATCCCCGCCTTCACCTCGCTCTTCGTCGGCTACGACCCCCTTGTCACCGATGGCGCGGAGATGCGCGGGCGCCTGCTGAAGCTGATGGACCGGCCGCCGCCTCCGCCGCCCGATCCCAAGCTTCACACCATTGCCGTCCATTATGGCGGCGACCATTCACCGGACCTCGATGCCGTGGCCGGGAAGGCCGGTCTCGATCCGGAGGAAGTGATTGCCGCCCATCTCGAGGCGATCTACCGGGTCTATATCTACGGCTTCGCCCCTGGCTATGCCTATATGGGGGGAACGCCCGAGCGAATCAGGCTGCCGCGCCGCGACACGCCGGTGCGCAGCCGGCCGCCCGGCAGCGTCATGATTGCCGGCGGGCAGTGCATCATAACGACCATCGACATGCCGACCGGCTGGTGGGTCGTCGGCCGCACCTTCTGCCGCATCATCGACCCGGACGCGCCGCGCCCCTTCCTGTTCGAGCTCGGCGACTATGTCCGCTTCACCCGCGCCGACTAGGACTCCAGCATGGGCCGCGCCGTTCTGAGGATCGAGCATGCCGGACCGCTGACGACGGTCCAGGATGGCGGGCGCCCCGGCTACGCCCGTTTCGGCGTCACCGCCGCCGGCCCCATGGACCGCCTGGCCCATGCCGCTGCCAATGTCGCAATCGGCAATCCGCACGGCGCTTCCGCCGTCGAGACCGCTCTCGGCGGCCTCACCCTGATCGTCGAGGAAGGCAGCATTGCCGTCGCCATTGCCGGCGGCGCGCCCATCGTCACCATTGATGGCGATCAGGTCGAATCCTGGAGCGCCCACACGCTCGCCCGCAATGCCCGCCTGGCGATCCGCCCCGGCCGCTGGGGCAGCTGGACCTACCTGGCGCTTGCCGGCACCATCCCCGCCAAGCGCTGGCTCGGCAGCACCGCCACCCATCCGCAGAGCGGCTTCGGCGGGCGCAGCATCGCGACAGGCGATACGCTGGTTATTGACGACCCGCGCCCCGGACCAGCCCGCCCGCGCAGTCTGCCGCTGCCGGTCGGGGCCCGGCCGCGCCAGGACGTCCGCGTCGTCCTCGGGCCCCAGGACCGCTTCTTCACGAGCGACGCGCAATCGAGCTTCCTCTCCGGCGTCTACACCGTCACCGATGCCTACAATCGCATGGGAATGCGGCTCGGCGGCCCCAAGCTCGCCATCTCGGGAAGCCTGGACATGCTATCGGAAGCGATCGTCAGGGGTTCGGTCCAGGTTCCCGGTCATGGCGATCCGATCGTGCTGCTCGCCGATCATCAGACGACCGGCGGCTACCCCAAGATCGCGACCGTCATCGCCGCCGACCAGGATGGCCTCGCCCAGCTCCGGCCGCGCGAGGCGCTGTCCTTCCGCGCCGTGAGCCCGGAGCAGGCGGTCGCCGCAGTCCGCATCCGCGACCGCCAGAACCGCGCCTATCTTCAGGCAATAGGCAGTAGGCAATAGGCAATAGGCAATAGGCAGTGAGCTGTTCTCCCTTCCCCACTGCCTACTGCCTACTGCCTACGACCCCAGATGCCCCTTGAGCTGCCGCAGATGGTCCACCGCTTCCTGCGCCTTTTGCCGCGCCTGCTCGTCCTTGGCGTCGGCCAGATCGTCCTCGGCATTGTGCAGCTGCTCCGCCAGCCGGTCCGCTGACAGCTCGGCGAGCGGAATTGCCTCCTCCGCCAGCACCGTGAGACCGGCTGGATTGACCTCTGCAAAGCCGCCGCGCACGAAGATCCTTTCGCTCTCGCCATTGAGTGCGGTCACCGTCAGGACTCCCGGCTTCAGCGTCGACAGCACCGGCGCATGCAGCGGCAGCACCGTGAACTCGCCCTCGAGGCCCGGCACGATCACCTGTGCCACCGCGCCGGAAAATAGCAGCCGCTCCGGCGCCACCAGTTCGAAGTTGAGCTCCGCCATGGCCGACCGCCTACGCCTCGGCCGCGAGCTTCTGGGCCTTCTCGACCGCCTCCTCGATGGTGCCCACCATGTAGAAGGCAGCCTCCGGCAGATGGTCGTACTTGCCGTCGCACAGGCCCTGGAAGCCCTTGATCGTGTCGGCCAGCGCCACGAGCTTGCCGGGCGAGCCGGTGAACACCTCGGCCACGAAAAACGGCTGCGACAGGAACCGTTCGATCTTGCGGGCCCGCGCCACCGTCAGCTTGTCGTCCTCCGACAGTTCGTCCATGCCGAGAATGGCGATGATGTCCTGAAGCGCCTTGTAGCGCTGCAGGATCGCCTGCACGCGACGCGCCACCGCATAATGCTCCTCGCCGATGATCCGGGCATCGAGCATGCGCGAGGTCGAGTCGAGCGGATCAACCGCCGGATAGATCCCCTTTTCCGCAATGCCGCGCGACAGCACCGTGGTCGCGTCGAGATGGGCAAAGGAGGTCGCCGGCGCCGGATCGGTCAGATCGTCGGCCGGCACATAGATCGCCTGCACGGATGTGATCGAGCCTTTCTGGGTCGTGGTGATCCGCTCCTGCAATGCCCCCATGTCGGTGGCAAGCGTCGGCTGATAGCCCACCGCCGAGGGGATGCGCCCGAGCAGCGCCGACACTTCCGAGCCCGCTTGGGTGAAGCGGAAGATGTTGTCGACGAAGAACAGCACGTCCTGCCCCTGGTCGCGGAAATATTCGGCAACCGTCAGGCCGGTCAGCCCGACCCTGGCCCTCGCGCCCGGCGGCTCGTTCATTTGCCCATAGACGAGAGCGCATTTCGATCCCACCGCCGTGCCGTCCTTGCGCGGGTCCTTGTTGACGCCGGAATCGATCATCTCGTGATAGAGATCGTTGCCCTCGCGGGTGCGCTCGCCGACGCCGGCGAACACCGAGAAGCCGCCATGGGCCTTGGCCACATTGTTGATGAGCTCCATGATCAGCACCGTCTTGCCGACGCCGGCGCCGCCGAACAGCCCGATCTTGCCGCCCTTGGCATAGGGCGCGAGCAGGTCCACGACCTTGATGCCGGTGACCAGGATCTCCGCCTCGGTCGACTGCTCGACGAATTCCGGCGCCGGTTGGTGGATGGCCCGCATCTCGGGCGAGGTGATCGGCCCCGCTTCGTCGACCGGCTGGCCGATCACATTCATGATCCGCCCGAGCGTCACATCGCCGACCGGCACCATGATCGGGCCGCCGGTATCGGCCACGTCCTGGCCGCGCACCAGGCCTTCGGTCGAATCCATGGCGACGGTGCGCACGGTGTGCTCGCCGAGATGCTGGGCCACTTCCAGCACCAGCCGGTTGCCCCGGTTCTCCATCTCGAGCGCGTTCAGGATCTGAGGCAGATGGCCGTCGAACTGCACGTCGACCACCGCACCCATGACCTGGCGCACCTTCCCGGTCGGCTTTGCCGCCGCAGCCGCCGGCACTTCCGATGAGCGGACCTGCTCGGCCCGCGCGTTGAGCGCCGCCGACGCGCGCCGCGACGGCTTTTCGCTCGCCTCTGCCTTGGTCCTCGCCATGATGTCGACCTTTCCTTATGTCTGCTGCGTGAGTCTCTAAAGCGCCTCGGCGCCCGAGATGATCTCGATGAGTTCCTTGGTGATCTGCGCCTGGCGCTGACGGTTGTAGTTGAGCGTCAGACGGTTGATCATGTCGCCGGCATTGCGGGTCGCACTGTCCATGGCGCTCATCCGCGCACCTTGCTCCGATGCGGCATTTTCGAGAAGCGCCCGGAACACCTGGACCGCGATGTTGCGCGGCAGAAGATCGGCCAGGATCTCCTCCTCCGAGGGTTCGTACTCGTAGACGGCGCCCGGGGCCGCCGCCGACTCGCCGCCGGCATTCGCGACCTTGACCGGAACGATCTGCAGCGCCGTCGGCACTTGCGTGATCACCGACTTGAACTCGGAGTAGAACAGCGTGCAGACGTCGAACTCGGCAGCATGGAACAGCGCCAGGATCCGGTCGGCGATCGCCCGCGCATTGGCAAAGGACAGCTGCCGCACGCCGCGCAATTCGATCGTGTCGATGATCAGCCGTCCGTAATTGCGCTTCAGGATGTCGAAGCCCTTCCGGCCGACGCACAGGATCTTGACCGAGTCGCCTTCGCGGATGAGTCGGTCGGCATGATCGCGCGCCAGCCGTGCGATCGATGCATTGAACGCCCCGCATAGGCCGCGCTCGGCCGTGCACACCACGAACAGATGACAGCCGGTCGACCCGGTGCCGGTGAGAAGCTGCGGCGCGCCGGGCAGATTGCCCATCGCGGCTGCCAGATTGGCCAGCACCGCATCCATGCGCTGCGAGAACGGCCGGGCCGCCACTGCCGCTTCCTGGGCACGCCGAAGCTTCGCCGCGGCCACCATCTGCATGGCCTTGGTGATCTTCTGGGTCGCCTTGACCGAAGCGATCCGGTTACGGAGATCCTTGAGGCTGGGCATCGCGTTCCCTCAAGGCGTGAAGCGCTTGGCGTAGGCCTCGACCGCTGCCTTGAGCCGCGCTCCCGTATCGTCAGAGATCTGCTTCTCGTTGCGGATCGCATCGAGAACGTCGGGGGCGTCCTCGCGCATGGTGCGCAGCAGCCCATCCTCGAACTTGCGGACGGCGGCGACCGGGATCGGGTCGAGATAGCCGTTCACCCCGGCATAGATCACCACCACCTGCTCCTCGGCCTTGAGCGGCGAGAATTGCGGCTGCTTCAACAGCTCGGTCAGCCGTGCGCCACGATTGAGCAGGCGCTGGGTGGCCTGGTCGAGATCGGAGCCGAACTGCGCGAAGGCTGCCATTTCGCGATATTGCGCCAGCTCCCCCTTGATCCTGCCGGCCACCTGCTTCATCGCCTTGATCTGCGCCGCCGAGCCGACGCGCGACACCGACAGGCCGACATTCACCGCCGGCCGGATGCCCTGATAGAACAAGCCGGTCTCGAGGAAGATCTGACCGTCGGTGATTGAGATGACATTGGTCGGGATGTATGCCGACACGTCATTGGCCTGGGTCTCGATCACCGGCAGCGCCGTCAGCGAGCCGTTGCCATTCTCGTCATTGAGCTTGGCGGCGCGCTCGAGCAGCCGCGAATGCAGGTAGAACACATCGCCCGGGTAGGCTTCGCGCCCCGGCGGCCGCCTGAGCAGCAGCGACATCTGGCGGTAGGCCACCGCCTGCTTCGACAGATCGTCATAGGCGATCAGCGCATGCATCCTGTTGTCCCGGAAATACTCGCCCATGGTGCAGCCGGCGAACGGCGCCAGATATTGCATCGGCGCCGGGTCCGACGCCGTCGCCGCGACGATGATCGAATAGTCGAGGGCGCCTGCTTCCTCGAGCGTCCGCACGAACTGGGCAACCGTCGAGCGCTTCTGGCCGCACGCGACATAGACGCAATAGAGCCGCTCCCCTTCCGGTCCGCTCTGATGGATCGAGCGCTGGTTGAGGATGGTGTCGAGAATGATCGCGGTCTTGCCGGTCTGCCGGTCGCCGATGATCAGTTCGCGCTGGCCGCGCCCGATCGGGATCAGCGCATCGATCGCCTTGAGGCCTGTCGCCATCGGCTCGTGCACCGATTTGCGCGGGATGATTCCCGGCGCCTTGACGTCGACCCGTCGCCGCTCCTTCGCTGCGATAGGCCCCTTGCCGTCGATCGGATTGCCGAGCGGATCGACCACCCGGCCGAGCAGCTCCTTGCCGACCGGCACCTCGACGATGGCGCCGGTGCGCTTGACGGTGTCGCCCTCCTTGATGTCGCGGTCGGATCCGAAGATCACCACCCCGACATTGTCGACTTCGAGATTGAGCGCCATGCCGCGGATGCCGCCCGGGAACTCCACCATCTCGCCGGCCTGGACATTATCGAGCCCGTAGACGCGGGCAATGCCGTCGCCGACCGACAGCACCTGGCCGATTTCGGAGACTTCCGCCTCCTGGCCGAACCCTTGGATCTGGGCCTTGAGAATTGCCGAAATTTCAGCGGCGCGGATATCCATCAGGCGGTCCCTTTCATGGCCGTCTTGAGATTGTTGAGCTTGGTTCTGAGCGAGGAGTCGACCATGCGTGACCCGGCCTTGACGATGAGGCCGCCGAGGATTCCCGGTTCGACGGTGGCGGTGAGGCTGATCGAGCGCCCGAGCAGCCGCTTGAGCTCATCCTTCAGCGCCTGTTTCTGCGCCTCCGACAACGGCTCCGCCGAGGTCACCTCGGCTGTGGTCTCGCCCTTCGCTTCGGCCCGCAGCGCCTCATAGGCGCCGATCATGTCGAGAATGGCGTAAAGCCGGCGGTTCTGCGCGGCGAGCAGGATGAGCTTGGCTGCGAGGCCCGATATGGCCGCCCGCTCCAGCACCGCGTTGAGCGCCCGGATCTGGTCGTCGGCGGCGAACACCGGATTGCGGACCAGCCGCATCAGATCCGGCGACTGCGTCACCAGCGTCGCGAACCTGTTGAGCGCCTCTCCGACATCCTCGATCGCCTCTTCCTGCTGCGCCAGCTCGAACAGCGCTGTCGCATAGCGGCCGGGCATGCCCGATACGGACTGTTCCTTGGCCGTCACGATTGGCCCCTCTCCCTTGTGCACTGCCCCGGGACGATTCCCAATTTTTGCTTGTTCGTGGAATTACACGAGGTATCGCGCCTCGCCCGGGGCAAGACGGCTTAACGGCTGACCTCCTATCACAGGCTGGTGAGGCAAGGCAAGGCGAGGCAGGAGGCCGTGAGCGCCGCCCTTCCCTTCTGCCTTCTGCCTCTAGAGAAAGCTGTACGGATCCACATCCACCTCGAGCTTGAGCGAGCCCCTGGGCTCGACGCCCTTGAGCCAGTCGCTGAGGAAGCTTTGAAGATTGACCTCGCGGCCCGCCCGCACCAGGAACCGCCAGCGATGCCGGCCCTGGACCAACGCCATCGGCGCCGGCGCCGGCCCGAGGACCGTCACCTCGCGGCTGACCGGCACTCGCCGCGCCAGCGCCCGCATGAAGCGCTCGACCTCGCCGGCGTCGCGGGCCGAGCCGATGATCCCGGCGAGCCGGCCGAAGGGCGGCAGCAGCGCTGCCTCGCGCACCCGCCGCTCGTGACTGAGAAAGCGGTCGCGATCGCCGGCCGCGAGTGCCTGCATCAGCGGATGGCCGGGAAGATGGGTCTGCACCAGCGCCCGCCCCGGCCGCTCGCCTCTACCCGCCCGCCCGGCCACCTGCGCCAGGATCTGCCAGGTGCGCTCGCCCGCCCGGGGATCGATGGTCTCGAGCGCCAGATCGCCATCGACCACCCCGACCAATGTCAGGCCGGGAAAATGATGGCCCTTGGCGACGAGCTGGGTGCCGATCAGCAGATTGTAGCGGCCCCGCGCGGCATCGCTCAGCGCGTCCTTGAGCAGGCTGCCGCGATTGAGGTCGGAGGAAAGGAGCGTCATCGCCGCCTCGGGGAACAGCCCCGCCGCTTCCTCGGCCAGCCGCTCGATCCCCGGACCGCAGGGCACGAGCAGCCCCTCCGCCTCGCAGGCCGGGCAGCGCGTGGCTGTCGCCTGCTGGTGGCCGCAATGATGGCAGAGCAGCTGCCGCTTGAATCGGTGCTCGACGAGCCACGCCGAGCAGTTGGGGCACTCGATGCGATGACCGCAGGCACGGCACAGCGTCAACGGCGCATAGCCGCGCCGATTGAGGAAAAGCAGCACCTGCTCGCCCTTGGCGATCGCCTCCTGCATGGCGCCGACAAGGGCCGGCGACAGCCACCGCCCGGGCTCCGGCGCCGCTGTCCTGAGATCGATCAGCTCGACGCTCGGGATCTCCTTCCGCACCCCATGACGGTGCCGCAGGATGACATGCCGGTAGCGCTGCCGCCCGGCATTGACCAGCGATTCGAGCGACGGCGTCGCTGAGGCGAGGACCACCGGGAAGCGCCCGAGCGAGCCCAGCACCACCGCCATGTCGCGGGCATGGTAGCGGACGCCGTCCTCCTGCTTGAAGGCCGGCTCATGCTCCTCGTCCACGACAATGAGGCCGAGATTGCGCCATGGCAGGAACAGGGCCGAGCGCGCCCCCACCACCACCTTTGCTGCTCCCGATGCGACGCCGAGCCACACCCGCTCACGTTCGCGTTGCCGCACGCCCGAATGCCATTCCGCCGGTTGCGCCCTGAACCGCTGTTCGACCCGTTCGAGAAAGCTTTGGGTGAGGGCGATTTCCGGCAGCAGCAGCAGCACTTGCCTGCCTTGCGACAGCGCCGCCGCCATCGCCTCGAAATAGACCTCGGTCTTTCCCGAGCCAGTGACGCCGTCGATCAGGGTGACCGAGAAGCTGCGGGCTGCCACCGCCTGGCGGAGCTGCTCCGCTGCCCCCGCCTGCTCCGGATTGAGTGCAACTCTGTGGCCCAGCGGATCCGGGGCCGCAAATGGCAGGAACGGCGACAGCGCGACGCCCCGGAGCGCCCCCTGGCGGGCGAGCCCGTGCACCACCCCGACCCCGACGGCCGCCTCGGCCGCCAGCTCGCTTGCCCTGAGCGGCACTCCCTGCCGCGCCACCTCGAGCACCCGCGTCCGTTGCGGCGTCAGTCTCTCCGGCTCGACAGGGCCGGCCACATAGCCGATCGTCTCCCGCCGCGCATCGAACACCCCCGGCACCCTGAGGCACAGGCGCAGGATGTTGCCCACCGGCTCGAGATAATAGGCGGCGATCCATTCGATGACGCGCCGCGTCAGCTCCGGCAGCGGCGGCAGCTCGATTCGGGCGGCGATCGGCCGCAGCTTGAGATCGGCCGCCGGCTGCGGCCGATCCCCCCATACCACCCCGACGGTATGGCGCGTCCCGAGTGGCACATGAACGAAATCGCCGGCCGCGACTTCAATATGCGGCGGGACCGAATAGGAATAGCAGCCCGCAAGCGCATAGGGCAGCAGCACATCGACGGTGTTTGGGCGATCGCTCATGATCGGGTGCGAATCGACGGCGCAGGGGTCGACACCGGTGTACTGGTCGCGCCGTTATGCTATGGCAAGCCATATGTTGGAGGCACCATGAAGTTTTTCGCCGATACAGCAGACATTGGGGAAATCCGGGAGCTGTCCGACATGGGCCTCCTCGATGGCGTCACCACCAATCCGAGCCTCGTTGCCAAGACCGGGCGGGATTTCAAGGACATCATCCGCGAGATCTGCGCCATTGTCGAAGGCCCGGTCAGCGCCGAGGTGACCGCGCTCGAGGCCGACGGCATGCTGGTCGAAGGCAGGCGCCTCGCCGAACTCGCACCCAATGTTGCCGTCAAGGTGCCGATGACCTGGGATGGCCTCAAGGCCTGCCGCGCCTTGTCGCAGGCCGGCACCAAGGTGAATGTGACGCTGTGCTTCAATGCCAATCAGGCGCTGCTCGCCGCCAAGGCCGGCGCCGCCTTCATCTCCCCCTTCATCGGCCGGCTCGACGATGCCGGTGAAGACGGCATGGAGGTGATCGAGGAGATCCGTCAGATCTACGACAATTACGATTTCGAGACCGAAATCCTCGCCGCCTCGATCCGCTCGGTCAACCATGTCAAGTTTGCCGCCCTCGCCGGCGCCGATGTGGCGACCGTGCCGCCGGCGGTGCTCAAGGCGCTGGTGAAGCATCCCTTGACCGACAAGGGCATCGAGCTTTTCACCGCCGATTGGAAGAAGACCGGCCAGACCATCTGACCGGCTGCTTTATTCCGCCTGCTCCGCGACCTCGACCGGGGCAGCTGGTGCCGGTGGCGCGCTCTCGACGCCAACCCCGCGCATCCGCTCGGCAATGCGGGCCGACTTGCCGGTGCGCCCGCGCAGATAATAGAGCTTGGCGCGCCGAACCTTGCCGCGTCGCACGACCTTGATGCCGTCGACCAATGGCGAATAGACCGGAAACACCCGCTCGACCCCTTCGCCATAGGAGATCTTGCGCACGGTGAAATTCTCGTTGAGGCCGGAACCCGAGCGGGCGATCACCACGCCCTCATAATTCTGGATTCGCGACCGCTCGCCTTCCTTGACCCTGACCGCAACCACCACGGTGTCGCCGGGGGCAAAATCCGGAACTTGCCGCTTGGCAGCAATCTTTTCCGCCTGCTCGCGCTCGAGCTCCTGGATGATGTTCATGTTGGCTACCTTTGAAAGAGTTGCCGGCTGTGTAACGGCGATCCGGTTAAAAATCAACCACGGGCCTCGGCCAGACCATAAATCAGCCCCCGTCTTTGGGCCTCCGCAGGTTCCACAGGTCAGGCCGGCGTTCGCGCGTAAGCCTTTCCGCCTCGTTCCGTTTCCAGCGGCCGATCGCCTGGTGATCGCCCGACAGCAGCACCTCGGGGATTGCCTGGCCCTCGAACAGCCTCGGCCGCGTGTAGTGCGGATGCTCGAGCAGCCCCTGCTCGAAACTTTCGTCCTCGCTTGACTGCGCCGTCCCGATCACGCCGGGCAGCAGCCTGACCGCCGCATCGAGAACGATCAGCGCGGGAAGCTCGCCGCCGGACAGCACATAATCGCCGACCGACACTTCCTCGAGCTGCCGGGCCGCAACGATGCGCTCGTCGACTCCCTCGAAATGGCCGCATACGATCACCACTCCCGGCCCTGCCGCCAGCCGCCGGATCAGCGCCTGGTCAAGTTTCCGACCGCGCGGGCTCATCAGCAGCCGCGGCCGTCGATCTTCCGTTTCCGTTGCGCTGTCGATCGCCCGTGCCAGCACATCGGCGCGCATCACCATGCCGGGCCCGCCGCCGGCCGGGGTGTCGTCGACCGTCCTGTGCCGGTCATACGCCGCCGCCCTGATGTCTGCGACGTCGAGCGACCACAGGCCGCGCTCGAGCGCCTTGCCGGCAAGCGAGTGGCCGAGCGGCCCCGGAAACATCTCGGGATAGAGGGTGAGCACGGTCGCCCGGAAGCTCATGGCTGCTCCTGCGCCTCGATCAGCCCCTCGGGCGGGTCCACCACGATCCGGCCTTTCGCCACATCGACCTCCGGCACCATCGCGGCAACGAAGGGGATCATGATGCTGTTGCGCCGCGATGCGCTTCTGATCTCGAGCAGGTCGCCCGCTCCGAAATCGGTGACCGCCGCCACCTCGCCGAGCAGGCAGCCGTCCCTGCGATAGACCTTGAGCCCGATCACGTCGCCGACATAGACCTCGTCATCGGCCGGCGGCGGCAGCCGGTCACGCGCCACATGCAGGAGACAGCCCTTGAGCGCTTCGGCAGCGCTGCGGTCGCTCACGCCGTCAAGCACCGCCACGAAGTCCTGGCCGGAAGGCCGCAGCTGGCGGATCACCGCCTGCCGTCCGCTGTCGCCAAGCCCCACCGGACCATAGGAGGCGACCGCCTCGGGCGTGCTCGTGAAGCTTTTCAGCCGCACTGCGCCGCGCACCCCGTGAGCACCGGTGATCACGCCGAGAATCACGCGACCCGCATTGCTCATGCCGAGCCTTCTCGAGCCAGGAGCATCGCGCTATGCCTGCGGTTGTGCCTCGGCTTGTTCACGGGCCTTGCGGGCCTCAGCCTCGGCCTTCTCGCGCTCCGAGCGTTTCTTGCCCGGCAGCGCCTTGGTCGGATTGCTGCGTTGGGTGCGCGGCTTGAGGCCCGAAGCATCGAGGAAGCGCGCCACCCGGTCGGTCGGCTGCGCGCCCACCGACAGCCAGTGCTTCGCCCGCTCGGCATCGAGCTTCACCCGGTCGGGCGAGCCTTTCGGCAGGATCGGGTTCCACGACCCGATCTTCTCGATGAAGCGGCCGTCGCGCGGCGCGTTCGAGTCCGCCACCACGATGCGGTAATAGGGCCGCTTCTTGGCGCCGCCGCGGGCCAGGCGAATTTTCAAGGTCATTGACGAGGCTCCTTGGATTGCAGTGAGGTCATTTCTTCTTGAAGGGAAATCCCGGAAGGCCCTTGGGGCCGCCGGCCCCCGGTGCTTTCGGCAGGCGACCGCCGCCGAGGCCGGGCAAGAGCCCGCCGCCGGAGGCACCGAGCCCGGGCAGCGCTTTCGGCAGCCCGCCATCGAGCGGCGGCAAATTCCTCAGCTCCGGCGGGAGTGCCGCCGGGTCGAGAGTCTTGAGCTCGCCCTGCAGCCGCTGGAGCTCGGCCATGTCGACGTTCGGCTGAGCGCCGCCGAACAGGCCGCCGAAGAGCCCGCCGCGCTGCTTGCCCATCCGCTTCATCATGTCGCCCATCTGCAGATGCATCTTGAGCAGGCGGTTGATCTCCTGCACCTCGGTGCCCGAGCCCTTGGCAATGCGCTTCTTGCGCGACGCATTGAGCACCTTCGGATTGCGCCGCTCGAAGACGGTCATCGAGCCGATGATCGCCAGCTGCCGCCCCAGCACCAGCTTGTCGAGATCGGTGTTGTCGAGCTGCTTCTTGATCTTGCCGAGGCCCGGCAGCAGGCCCATCACGCCTGACATGCCGCCAAGCTTCTGCAGCTGCTTCAGCTGCTCCGCCAGATCGTCGAGATCGAAGGCGCCCTTCTTCATCCGGGCGGCGATCTTTCGCGCCTTCTCGGCATCGATCTCGAGCGCCGCCTTTTCGACCAGGCTCACCACGTCGCCCATGCCGAGAATTCGCCCGGCGATCCGCTCCGGATGGAAATCCTCGAGCCCGTCGAGCCGCTCGCCGGTACCGATGAGCTTGATCGGCTTGCCCGTCACCGCCCGCATGGAGAGTGCCGCACCACCGCGGCCGTCGCCATCGACCCGGGTGAGCACGATGCCGCTGACCCCGACCCGCTGATCGAAGCTGCGGGCGAGATTGACCGCATCCTGCCCGGTCAGCGAATCGGCGACGAGTAGCGTCTCCTGCGGCTTGGCGATATCGCGGACCTCGACCACCTCCTTCATCAGCGCGTCGTCGATATGCTGCCGCCCGGCGGTATCGAGCATGACCACGTCGAAGCCGCCGCGCCGCGCTTCCGACAGTGCCCGCCGGGTGATGTCCAGCGCCGCCTCGCCCTTGACGATCGGCAGCGTCTCGACCCCGATCTGTTGTCCGAGCACCGCGAGCTGCTCCTGGGCGGCCGGCCGCGAGGTGTCGAGCGAGGCCATCATGACGCGCTTGCGCTCGCGTTCCTTGAGCCGCTTGGCGATCTTCGCCGTGGTCGTGGTCTTGCCCGAGCCCTGCAAGCCGACCATCAGCACCGGCACCGGCGCCGCCGCCTTGAGATCGAGCGGCACGGCGTCGCGCCCAAGCGTGTCGACGAGCGCGTCATGCACGATCTTGATCACCATCTGACCCGGCTTGATCGACCGGATCACCTCCTGGCCGATCGCGCGCTGGCGCACCTGCTCGGTGAACGAGCGCACCACCTCGAGCGCCACGTCGGCCTCGATCAGCGCCCGCCGGACTTCCCGCATCGCCGCATCGACATCGGCTTCCGACAGCGATCCGCGTCCGGTGAGCCTGTCGAAAATCCCGGAAAGCCGTTCCTGCAGTGTCTCGAACATCCTGTCCTGCTCTCTTGTCGGACGCCTCAAACGCCATTGCACCCGCGGGCGAACATCGCTGGCGGGTGTTGACCCCCGACACCTCCCGGTGCAGCCGATGCAC
Source organism: Aestuariivirgaceae bacterium (assembly GCA_036265615.1). Classification (GTDB taxonomy): domain Bacteria; phylum Pseudomonadota; class Alphaproteobacteria; order Rhizobiales; family Aestuariivirgaceae; genus DATAFF01. The sequence goes on along the minus strand of DATAOT010000003.1, from coordinate 17,705 downwards.
CATGTGAGCGAGGGCAGAAGAGCCTTCAAGGGCCTGCCGAGAATGTGGCGGCCTTCTAGGCCATGGCGAGGCAATAGGCAATAGTCAGTGGGGACAATGAGTGTAAACCCCTCCCCCTGGTGGAGAGGGTGGCGCGAAGCGCCGGGGGGTCTCGGCCATCTGCTCCGTCCCCCCACCCGCGACCCCTCCCCACGAGGGGGAGGGGAGCAGCGCTTCCCTATTGCCTATTGCCTCCTGCCTCAAGGCACCAGGATCACCTTCCCCTGCGCCTCCCGGCGCGACAGCACACCGAGCGCTGCCGCCGCTTCTTCCAGCGGAAACAGCCGGTCGATGCGCGGCCTGATACGCCCCGCGCCGCACAATTCTGCGAGTTTCGCCATGTTGGCGCGGTGCTTGTCCGGCTCGCGAGCCACATGGTCGCCCCAGAACACGCCGACGATCTGGCAGCCTTTGAGCAGCACCAGATTGAGCGGAATCTTCGGAATCGTTCCCGAGGCGAAGCCGATCACCAGGAATCTCCCCTCCCAGGCAGTGGCTCGCAGCGCCGCCTCGGACAGCGTCCCCCCGACCGGATCGTAAACCACCTCGACGCCGCGGCCGGCGGTCAGCTCCTTGAGGATGTCGCGCAACGACCCTTGGGAGTAGTTGACCACCGCATCCGCCCCGAGCGAGCGGCAGACGGCGAGCTTGTCGTCGGACGACGCACAGGCGATGACCCGCGCTCCCATCGCCTTGCCGAGCTCGATCGCCGCCTGGCCGACCCCGCCCGAGGCCCCGAGAACCGCCACGGTTTCCCCCGAGCGAAGCCGTGCCCGGTCATGCAGGGCATGGTAGGTGGTGCCATAGGTGACGATGAGTCCGGCTGCCTCCTCGAACGAGATCGACGCCGGGATCGGCGCGAGCGCGCTCGCCGCAACCGCGATCTCCTCGCGCGCCGCCCCCCATCCGCAATAGCCCATCACCCGGTCGCCCGGCCGGACGGTCTGGACCGCCTCCCCGACGGTCTTGACGATGCCGGCAAACTCCGCCGCCGGCGAGAATGGCGGATCGGGCTTGAACTGGTACTTTCCTTCAATGATCAGCGTATCGAAGAAATTGAGGCCGGCCGCCTTCACCGCGACCACCGCCTCCTGCGGTCCGGGCTCCGGCGAGGGCAGGTCCTCCAGCTTGAGATTGGCCGCCGGTCCGAGTGCCTTGCACAGCACAGCTTTCATGAAACGATCCCCTGAATTGCCTCCGAATGGCCCTGGATAGCGGTTTCCGGCTCGTCACGACATCCCTGCCCAATTCTCGTCAGAATTGCCCCTAGCCTTAACCGTGGTGCGGGGGGTGGCCGCACGATCCATCAGGAGTCGAGTGGCATGCGCGGCGCCATCAGCTGGCTGGGACTATTGGGGTTGTTCGGTCTGGTTTCGGGTGCGCCGGCCATGGCGGCGCAAACCGCGGAAAAGGGTCAAACCAAACCGTCCCTGGTCGGCGAGTTCAATGACTGGGCTGCCTACAGCTACAGCACCCCGACGGGTCCGGTCTGCTATATCGTTTCCCAGCCCAAGAAGTCGGAACCCGAGGGCACCAAGCGCGACCCCGTGTTCTTCCTCGTCACCCATCGCCCGGGCGACAATGTCCGCAACGAGGTGAACACCATCATCGGCTACGCCTTCAAGAAGGAGTCGACCGCCACGCTGACCATCGACGGTGACGACTTCAACCTGTTCACCAAGGGCGATGGCGCCTGGTCGGATTCGAAGGATTCGACCATCGTCAGCGCCATGAAGAAGGGCAAGAAGATGGAGGTGAAGGGCACCTCCTGGCGCGGCACCTCGACCGTCGACAGCTACTCGCTGTCCGGCGTGAAGCAGGCGATGGACAAGATCGACCAGCACTGCAAATAGATAAAAGGCTCGCATTTCCGCGTTTTTCGACTATTTAAGGCATTGATCGCGAGGACCGATCCGCCTCGCTCCCGGTGCCCCATGACTGATGCTTTTGCAGCTGAGCCTCTGCCGCTCGTCGGCCTCACCCGTGTCGGCCTAGCCGAGGCCATGGCGCGTGCCGGCATACCCGAACGGCAGTGCCGGATGCGGTCGTCCCAGCTCTGGCACTGGATCTACAATCGCGGCGCCGTGTCCTTTGCCGGCATGACCGACATCGGCAAGGAGCTCCGGGCCCGCTTTGCCGAAAGCTTTACCCTCGAGCGCCCGGAAGTTGCCGCCGAGCAGATCTCGAGCGACGGCACGCGCAAATGGCTCCTGCGGCTTCGCCCCGATGGCCATGGCCAGCGCCAGGAGATCGAGACCGTCTACATCCCCGAGGAAGACCGCGGCACCCTGTGCATTTCGAGCCAGGTCGGCTGTACCCTGACCTGCAGCTTCTGTCACACCGGCACCCAGAAGCTGGTGCGCAATCTCACCGCCGGCGAGATCGTCGGCCAGGTCCTGGTCGCCCGCGACCGCCTCGGCGAATGGCCCGACTTGCCCTTCAAGCGTTCCGACCCCGACCAGCGCGCCATCACCAATGTCGTCCTGATGGGAATGGGCGAGCCGCTGTACAACTTCGAGGCGGTCCGCGACGCCATCGCCATCATTGCCGACGGCGACGGCCTCGCCATCTCCAAGCGGCGCATCACCCTTTCGACCTCGGGCGTCGTCCCCGAGATCGTGCGGGCCGGCCACGAGATCGGCTCGATGCTCGCCATCTCGCTGCACGCCACCACCGATGCGGTGCGCGACCGGCTGGTGCCGCTCAACCGCAAATATCCGATCGAGGCGCTCCTTGCCGCCTGCCGGGCTTATCCCGGCCTCTCCAACGCCCGCCGCATCACGTTCGAATATGTCATGCTGAAGGGTGTTAATGATGCCCTGGAGGACGCCCGCCTTCTGGTCAAGCTGCTCAAGGGAATTCCAGCCAAGGTCAATCTCATCCCGTTCAATCCCTGGCCGGGCTCCGCCTATGAATGTTCCGACGGCGAGACCATCGAGCGCTTCGCCGCCGTCCTCAACCGCGCCGGCTATGCGAGCCCGGTGCGCACGCCGCGCGGCCGCGACATCCTCGCCGCCTGCGGCCAGCTCAAATCGGCCTCCGAGCGCCTGCGTGCCCGCGACCGCCGCGCTTCCCTTGCGGCAGTTGAATGACAGGCTCTGATCGACTAGAGTACAAAAAGAGAACGCCCGACAGGCATCGACATCCGATGACAACCCTTCCCGCAGCCGCCGCTGATCCGATTTCGCACGAAATCTGGGATCTCAAATACCGTTTCAAATCCGATGGCGGGGCGCCGCTTGAACAATCGGTCGAGGCCACCTGGCAGCGCGTGGCGCGGGCCCTTGCCGGTGTCGAGGCCCCGGCGCGCCGCACCTTTTGGGAAGAGGCGTTCCAGAAAGTCATGGAGGATCACAGATTCCTCCCCGCCGGCCGCATCCTCGCCGGCGCCGGCACCGGCCGTCGCGTCACCCTCTTCAACTGCTTCGTCATGGGCTCGATCCCCGATTCCATGGACGGGATCTTCGATGGCCTCAAGGAGGCCGCCCTCACCATGCAGCAGGGCGGCGGCATCGGCCATGATTTCTCGAGCCTGAGGCCCAAGGGCGCCCCGGTCCGCGGCGTCGGCGCCGACGCTTCCGGCCCCTTGAGCTTCATGGACGTCTGGGACTCCATGTGCCGCACCATCATGTCGGCAGGCTCGCGCCGCGGCGCCATGATGGGCACCCTGCGCTGCGACCATCCCGACATCGAGGCATTCATCGCCGCCAAGCGCGATCCGGCCCGCCTCCGCATGTTCAACCTCTCGGTCCTGGTGAGCGATGCCTTCATGGCCGCCGTGAAGAACGATGGCGATTGGCCCCTCGTTTTCGCCGGCAAGGTCTACCGCACCGTCCGCGCCCGCAGCCTCTGGGACCAGATCATGCGGGCGACTTATGAGGTCGCCGAACCCGGCGTCATTTTCATCGACCGGATCAATGCCGCAAACAACCTTGGCTATTGCGAGATCATCCAGGCCACCAATCCCTGTGGCGAGCAGCCGCTGCCGCCCTATGGTGCCTGCCTTCTTGGCTCGGTGAATCTCGCTCGCTTCGTCGAACGGCCGTTCACGGCCGAGGCCGGGATCGACCTGGCCGCCCTCGAGGCCACCGCCGCCACTGCCGTGCGCCTCCTCGACAATGTCATCGAAGTCTCCGCCTATCCGTTGCCGCAGCAGGCGGAGGAGGCCCGCAGCAAGCGCCGCATCGGCCTCGGCATCACCGGTCTCGCCGATGCGCTGGCGATGTGCGGCCTGCGCTACGGCAGCCCCGCGGCGGCCCAGCAGGCCTCGTCCTGGATGGCGGCGATCGAGGCCGCCGCCTATCGCGCCAGCGTCGAGCTTGCCCGCGAGAAAGGTCCCTTCCCGCTGTTTGATTCCGAGCGCTATCTCGCCTCTGGGCATGTCAGGACCTTGCCCGGCGAGTTGCGCGCCGCCATCCGCCGCGACGGCATCCGCAATGCGCTCCTCACCACCGTGGCCCCGACCGGCACGATCTCGCTCTTCGCCGGCAATGTATCGAGCGGCGTCGAGCCGATCTTCGCGCTGCGCTACGAGCGCAAGATCCTGGAGGCGGATGGCAGCCATCGTCAGGAAACGGTGGAGGACTACGCCGTGCGCGCCTTCCGCACCCTGCACGGCCCCGATGCGGCGCTGCCGCCCGCCTTCGTCACTGCCGCCGATCTCACCCCCGCCGAGCATTTGCAGATGCAGGCGGCACTGCAGCGTTACGTCGATTCATCGATCTCCAAGACCATCAACTGCCCTCCCGACATCAGCTTCGAGGCGTTCCAGCGGGTTTATGAGGAGGCCTACGACCTCGGTCTCAAGGGCTGCACCACCTATCGGCCCAATGCGGTGACGGGCGCCGTGCTGAGCACCGCCGCGAGCCCTGCCCCGAGCCCTGCCCCGGTCCTGGCGGCCAGTCCCGACGCAGCCGCTCCCGACCATGGCGAAGCCGGCGTCGTCTGGATGCGTCAGCCCCTCGCCAGGAGCGCCGTGCTGCCTGGCTTCACTTACAAGCTCAAATGGCCCGACTCCGACCATGCCATCTACATCACCATCAACGACATCGAGGAGCAGGGGCGCCGCCGGCCCTTTGAAATTTTCATCAATTCCAAGAATATGGAACATTACGCCTGGACCGTGGCCCTGACTCGGATGATCTCGGCGGTGTTCCGGCGCGGCGGCGATATTGCCTTCGTCGTCGAGGAGCTCAAGGCGGTGTTCGACCCGCGTGGCGGCCAGTGGCTCGACGGCCGTTACGTCCCGAGCCTGCTCGCGGCGATCGGCGGCATCATCGAGAAGCATCTCGTCGATCAGGGTTTCATCCGCAAGGATGCGAATGGCGTGCCGGACCAGCCGGCGGCGCCGCTGAGCCGCGCGCTGGCGGCGGCCGGCCGCATCGCCCAATGTCCGAAATGCGGCGAAGCGGCATTGGCCTTCCAGGAGGGTTGCGCCACCTGCCTCGCCTGCGGACACTCCACCTGCAGCTAGACTAGACCGCTTCGCGGCTCAGCCATTGTCGAAGGCGATGTCGCGTCGCGCCGCTCGGATCGACACCGTATAGCCCGCGACCACATCGATCAGGCAGATCGTCGTGATGACGAGGAACACCGCCGTGCCGGCCTGGCGCACGATGAGAAACTCCACCAGCGCCACGATGAACACCACGGTCGACAGCATATGATCGAGAATGGTCGAGGAGGTCGAGCGCGCTGATTTCATCACCTCGATGAACAGCACGAGCAGCCCGAGCAGGATGACGAGATCGCCGATGGTGAGGCTGAGCACCGCCCCCGACATCATCGACACCGAGAGCACCGTGTCGCCGAGCGCCGTCGCCGACACGAAGACGATGAGATTGTAGATGAGGACGACGATGACCAGAAATGGAAAGGCGACCGCGAACTGCATGCGATGGCTCAGAACTCGCTCTTCGGCTCCAGCACCTTGCGCCCGCGATACATCCCCGTCTTGAGATCGATGTGATGCGGCCGGTGCAGCTCGCCGGTCTGCTTGTTCTCGACATAGGTCGCCTTGGCCATCTTGTGGCCGGAACGCCGCATCCCGCGCTTGGACGGCGAGGTCTTTTTCTTAGGCACAGCCATCGGTCATCTCCAACGCATGGGCCCGCCGCAGGCGGCCCTGAAGTCGCGGCGGCTTATACAGGCCGACATCAGTTCTGGCCAGAGATTTTCGTCTCGCCGTCCCGGTCCAGGCAGTCGAGATAGGCAATCGACCCCGGGATCTTGCGCTTGAGCCGCCCCGCCATGCGCTCGAGCTGGCTCCCCGGCCGCCCCGCCCGCCGGACGATCGGATTGGGCAGCGCCGCCGCGAGCAGCACCGCTTCCCGCGTCGAGAGATCCCCTGCCGCTTTTCGGAAATGATGCTGGGCCGCAGCCTCGGCCCCGTAGATCCCGGGCCCCCATTCAGCCACATTCAGATAGACCTCGACCACCCGCCGCTTGCCCCACAGGAGATCGATCCAATAGGCGAGCGGGATCTCGAACCCCTTCCGCAGATAGGACCGGGACGGCCACAGGAACAGATTCTTGGCGACTTGCATGGTGATCGTCGAGCCGCCCCTGACGGTTGCCGCCTCGCCGCTCGTCACCTCCTCGAAAAGGTCGCTCAGCACGTCCCAGTCGACCCCGTGATGCAGGCACACGCGGGCATCTTCCGAAGTCACCACCGCCCGGACCAGCCGCGGCGAGATCTGATCGAGCGGCCGCCAGCTGTAGTCGATCCTGTCTCCGGAAAGCGCATTCCACACCATGGTGGCCGAGACTGGCGGCGGCACGAACCAATAGAGGATCGTCAGCACATAGGGGACCGCGATGACCGCGCCGATTGCGACCAGGACGCGTTTTCCCCAGAGTTCCAGGGGCTTAGGCTCCTGATTCACCTCAAATTGCACAGAATGCGCCCCTCTCGGCAATTCTGTTGAGTTTGCCATGTGCCGACCTTAAGACACAGGCGGGCACGCGAGAAGCGTGCTGCCTGCGCTGCGCATGTCTTCCCGAAACAGAGTGAATCGTATGAATTTCGAAACCGCCCTGAAGCGCACCGCCGCCGAGGTCGACCGGCTGCTCGATCGGATTCTCTCCCTCGACAATGCCCGTGCACCCCGTGTCATCGAGGCGATGCGCTATGCCGCCATCGGCCAGGGCAAGCGCATCAGACCGTTCTTCGTCACCGAGAGCGCCCGCATCCTGGATGCCCCTGCCGAAGGGGCGCTGCGCACCGGCGTCGCCCTCGAATGCGTCCATTGCTACTCCCTGGTCCATGACGATCTTCCCGCCATGGACGACGACGATCTCCGGCGCGGCAAGCCGACCTGCCACAAGGCGTTCGACGAGGCCACCGCCATTCTCGCCGGCGACGGGCTGCTCACCCTCGCTTTCGACATCCTCTCCGATCCGCTGACCCACACCGATGCGGGCATCCGCGTCGATCTCGTCGCCAATCTCGCTCGCGCCGCCGGCCACTCCGGCATGGTCGGCGGCCAGATGCTTGACCTTCAGGCCGAGCAGCGGAGCGACTTCGATCTCGATCACATTGTCCTGCTGCAGGGCATGAAGACCGGGGCGCTGTTCCGCTATTCGCTGGAAGCAGGCGCCATCCTCGCCCGGGCCGCCGCCGCCGACCGTGCCGCGCTTTTGACCTTCGCCGACAAGATCGGCCTCGCCTTCCAGATCGCCGATGATGTCCTCGATGTCGAATCGACGCCGGACAAGCTCGGCAAGGCGACCCAGAAGGACCACTCGGCCGGCAAGGCGACGTTCATCGATCACCTCGGCCTTGCCGGCGCCAAGGCCCGCGCCGCCGCCCTGACCGGGGAAGCCGTCGCCGCCCTCGATCGCTTCGGCGAGCGCGCAACAGTGCTCGCCGAAGCCGCCCGATTCATTGTCGAACGGAAGAATTGAAGGATGAATGAGTAGAGAATATTGAATAGTGAGTAGTTGGGGCAGCACGACCCGGCCACTACTCACTACTCACGATCTCACTACTCACTGCCTTGCCAAGCGCCTCCAGGGCCCCGTCCCGGATTCCCATTTCCCTGAGATGGGCGACGGTCTGGTCAACATAATCGATGCAGCGGCCGGACACGCCGACGCCCTGAAGCACGTGGCGCACCTGCTCCTCGAAGCTGAGGCGGCCGGCATATTGCGGATGCCTTCGGTCGGCCTCGTAGACCAGTGCGCTGACCATGCGCCTGTCGCCGTCCAGCAGCCGCAGCGGCCGTTGACTTTCGACATAGACGGCCGTGACCTGCTCGCGGGCTCTCAGATAATCGAGGGTGGCCGGCCATTGCGCCGCTTCGATGCGATAGGCGATGCCGCGGCAGGCGCCGCCGCGATCGAGCCCCATGACCAGGCCGGGCTTTTCCCGGCTGCCGCGATGCACATAAGAGTAGATGCACAGCCGCCGGTGATGCCCATGAAGCAGCGCCTGACGCCTCTCGACATAAGGGATGTCCGGCCGCCACATCAGCGAGCCATAAGCGAAGACCCAGTGCTCCGTCATGCGGCGAGCATGATGTTGCTATGCTGAACCGTTTTTTTCACCCCTCCCCCTCGTGGGGAGGGGTCGGGGGTGGGGGAAGCAATGGACCGCAGATCCCCCCACCCGGCGCTTCGCCCCACCCTCCCCACCAGGGGGAGGGGAAAAGGCTCGCGCGTCGATCAAGAGTCAGCATGCTCTACCGGCGCCGACCGAAATCCGGCCGCGCCGTGTCCTGTCCGGCGGCGACGATGCCGCGGCGGATCTCCCGTGCCCGGGTAAACAGCGTGAGCAGCTGCTCGCCATCGCTCCAGCGGATGGCGCGCTGCAGCGCCGACAGGTCCTCCGAAAACCGCCCGAGCATTTCCAGCACCGCCTCCTTGTTGTTGAGGAAGACGTCGCGCCACATGATCGGATCGGAAGCAGCGATGCGGGTGAAGTCGCGAAAGCCGCCGGCCGAATATTTGATCACCTCCGAATTGGTGACCTCTTCGAGATCGGCCGCGGTCGCCACGATGTTGTAGGCGATGAGATGCGGCAGGTGGCTGGTGATGGCGAGTGCGAGGTCGTGATGGTCGGGGCTCATCCGGTCGACATGCGAGCCCAAGGCCCGCCACAAGGCTTCGAGCTTCTCCACTGCCTCGGGATCGCTCCCGGGTAGCGGCGTCAGGATGCACCAGCGATTGTCGAACAGCTCGGCAAAGCCTGCTTCCGGCCCCGACTGCTCGGTCCCGGCGATCGGGTGGCCGGGGATGAAATGGACACCGGCCGGGACATGCGGCGCGACATCGCGCACCACGGCGCCCTTGACCGAGCCGACATCGGTCAGGATCGCCCCCGGCTTGAGATCTTTGGCAATCGATGCCGCAATCTCACGATAGGCGCCGATCGGAACGCACAGCACCACGAGATCGGCTTCCCGCACGGCCTCGGCTGCCGTCTCGTGCACCGTATCGACAATGCCGAGCTCGCGCGCCTTGGTGCGCGTCGCCTCGCTCTTGGCAAAGCCGGAGATATCGCCGGCAAGTCCGCCGCGGCGCATCGCATGCGCCAGCGACGAGCCGATGAGGCCGATGCCGATCAGCGCCGCACGATCGAACAGCGGCTGCGGTTGCTCGGCGCTCATGACGGCTCCCGACAGAACACTGCGAGCGCATTGACCACCGCCCGGTTCGCCTCCTCGCTGCCGACCGACAGCCTGAGCGCACCCGGGATTCCGTAAGCTTCCATCCGCCTGAGGATCAGCCCGCGGCCGCTCAGAAAGCGGTCGGCCTGCTCGGCACTGCGATGGGCATCGAGCGGAAAGTGGACAAGCAGGAAATTCCCCGTGCTCGGCGTGACCGTCAGGCCGAGCCCGCCGATCTCGCGCGTGAGCCACGGCAGCCAGCGGTCATTGTGGGCCGTCGCCTTGTCGAGATGGGCCGTGTCCTCGAGCGCAGCGACCGCGGCAGCGATGGCTGGCGCGCTGACATTGAACGGTCCGCGGATGCGGTTCAGCACCGCTGCGACCTCGACGGGACAATAGGCCCAGCCGATCCTGAGACCGGCAAGCCCGAATGCCTTCGAGAAAGTGCGCGTCATCACCACATTGTCATGCGCCGAGACGAGAACGACCCCGGCGTCATAGTCGTCGCGGCGGACATATTCGGCGTAAGCCGCATCGAGGACCAGCAGGCAGTCGGCCGGCAGGGCTCCGTGCAGCCGCTTCACCTCGCTGAACGGCAGATAGGTGCCCGTCGGATTGTTGGGGTTTGCCAGGAACACCATGCGGGTGCGCGGGCCCACCGCCTTGAGGATCTCGTCGACATCGGCGGTGAAACTGCGCTCGGCCGCGACCACCGGCCGAGCCCCATGGGCCCTGATCGCGATGGGATAGACGAGGAATCCGTGCTCGGTGTGAACCGCCTCGGTGCCCGGCCCGAGATAGCCGTGCGCCAAGAGCTGGATGAGCTCGTCGGAACCCGCACCGCACACGATGCGCTCGGCGTCGAGCCCGTAGCGCTCGGCGATTGCGTTGCGCAAGGTTGCCGCCGAACCGTCGGGATAGAGGTGCATCTGCTGCGATGCCGCGGCAAAGGCGGCAAGCGCTGCCGGGCTCGGCCCGATCGGCGACTCGTTGGATGACAGCTTGAACACCCGGCCATCGCCGCGTGAGCCGCTCTTCCCCGGCACATAGGGAGAGATATCGAGAATGCCCGGCCGCGGCGCGGGCTTTGCTGCCGTCATGGTCACCTCACCTCGAGCGGGCTCGGATAGCGGCCGACGACCGTCAACGCAAGCAGGTCGTTGCTGCGCCTGAGCCCGATCAACGGATGCTCGGACTCGGACAGGAACCCCGGCAGGCTGGTCAGCCGGTGGCCGTCCTCGCTCTGGACGTCCCACAGCGGCGCCGGCACGAAATCGCGCGGCAGCCGCCCCGAGGTGGCGACCAGCGTCTCGTCGGCACCGGTCCGCTCGGCCGGTGCATGGCCGATCACCGCGGCACTCGGCCGGCTGCCGTCGGAAAGCGATGGCAGCACGCCGATCACCGATGCATCGCCGCCCACCTTGTCGAGGAACGGCTGCACCCAATAGCCGCCGATCGGCACCACCGCCACCTCCGCGGCGTGATCGCGCACCGCCCGCAGCGCCGATTCCTCGTCCGGCACGGCGGCAACCGGAATGGTCCCGAAATGATCGCGCACATGCGAGCGCATCTCCGGATCGGCGAACAGCGCCTCCGGGCAGCGCACGACCGCGGGCGCCTGCAGCAATGTCGAGGCCGAGATGATTCGGCGCCAGATCTGCACCACCACCGCCGGCGGCACCGATCCGCTCGCCCGTTCCAGCAGCCGCCGCAGAATTGCCGACTCGCGCGCCGGCCGCACCGGCGAGACGGTGCCGTTCCCCGGCTCCTGCGCCTTGATGCGGCGAATCAGCCGGCTGGCATTGAAACGCTGCTCGAGAAGGCTGAGGATCCTGAGATCGATCTCGTCGATTTCCTGACGGGCGTCTTCGAGGGTGCGCAACGGCGGCCGGGGCTGGTCCATGGCGGTCCTTCAGTGTTGCTGACGACTGCGCCGAAGCGATGGCACCGGAATGAGCCGCGGCTTGATCACCGGCATCAGGCGCTTCACCCGTTTCCCGCGCGAGATGGCATAGACCTGCTTCACCGCCTCGACGACGATCAGGCCGGCAAAGCCCGGCGAGGTCCACAAGCCGAACCGTTCCAGCGCCGGTGCCGAGCGGATCAGGAAGCTGCGGCCGATTGGCGGCGCAAACAGCGCATAAGCCCATCCCGTCGGCGAGAATGCCGCATCGCGCAGGAGATCGGTGAGCTGGCTGCGCGAGAACGGCCGGCCATGGCCGAAAGGCGTCGAATCGAACCGCGCCCACATGCCGCGCCGGTTGGGCACCACGAACAACGCCCGACCCTGCGGCGCAAGCACCCGCCACAGCTCGCGCAGGAGATCCGGCAGCTGGTCGGTCAATTCCAGCCCGTGCACCACAAGCGCAAGGTCGATCGAGGCATCAGGGAGCGGCAGGTCGGCTTCCTCGACCAGGGCCGCCGCAGTGAGACCGCATTGCGGCCAGTGCACCACCCCCTGCCGTGCCGGCATGAAGGCAAGCACCCGCTCGGCCTCGGCCCGCCAGGGTTCGAGATAGGGAATGGCGTAGCCCACCCCGAGCACCCGCGCTCCCTGCCCCGTCCGGAACCGCGAGCGGATGCGATGCGACAGCATGCGCCGCGTCATCTGCCCGAGCGGGCTGGCGTAGAATTCCCTGAGATCGACCACATCCAACATCGCAATTCGAGTATTTGCCTAGCTTTTCCTGGAAGCTATCACAGTCGTCCAAACAAGCGATAAGGAAGCCCCATGCCAGAACTCGACATACATCAATTCCTATGCCGCCAGGACAATTTCGGCGTTTTGCTGCGCGACCGGGACTCTTCGGCCTGCGCCGCCATCGACGCGCCCGAGGAAGCGCCCATCGAGCGGGCGCTTCGCGAGACAGGGTGGAAATTGACCCATATCCTCGTCACCCATCACCATGACGACCACATCGCCGCCATCCCGGCGCTGAAGGCCCGTCATGGCGCCAAGGTGGTGGCCAACCGGGCCGATTCCCGCCGTATCCCCGGGATCGACGAGCCGGTCGAGCCGGGCCAGACCTATGACTTTGCCGGCCACAAGGCGGAAATCATCGACACGCCCGGGCACACCAGGGGCCATATTGCCTGGCACTTTGCAGAAGACCGGCTGGTCTTCGTCGGCGACACCCTGTTCTCGCTTGGCTGCGGCCGGGTGATCGAGGGCAGCATGGACGAGATGTGGCGCTCGCTTGACCGGCTGCGCAATCTGCCTGGCGGCACCTGGGTCTATTGCGGCCATGAATACACGCTGGCCAATGCCCGCTTTGCGCTCACGGTCGATCCCGACAATCCCGACCTCGAGGCCCGCGCCAAGGAGGCCTCGGCCGAGGTCGAGGCCGGACGTCTGACGCTTCCCGTCACCATCGCCGCGGAACGCCGGGCCAACCCGTTCTTACGGCCGCAGGACAAGGCGATCCGTTCCCGCCTCGGCCTCGTCGATGCCTCCGACGCCGAGGTCTTCGCAGAGCTCCGCCGCCGCAAGAATGCTTTTTGAGTTTCCTCCCTCATGGCCGGGCTTGACCCGGCCATCCAGTCTTTTCTGCACGATCCTCGGGATGGCCGACTCGGAGGCCGGCCATGAGGGGAAGGGAGCTGACTCCCTCACGCCATATACTGCCCGCCATTCACCGTCAGCGTCGAGCCGGTGATGAAGGCTGCCGCATCGGAGGCAAGGAACACCACGCAGCGCGCCACCTCTTCGGGCTCCCCGAGCCGCCCCGTCGGGATCAGCGGCAGGATCCGCTTCTCCAGCACCTCGGGCGCGATCGCCCGCACCATCTCGGTGCCGATATAGCCGGGCGCGACGGCATTGACCGTGATGCCCTTGGCCGCCCCCTCCTGCGCCAGCGCCTTGACGAAGCCCATGTCGCCGGCCTTCGCCGCCGAGTAGTTGACCTGGCCCATCTGGCCCTTCTGGCCGTTGACCGAGGAGATGCAGACGATCCGGCCGAAGCCCTGCGCCCGCATCCCGTCCCACACCGGTCGCGTCATGTTGAACAGCGAGTTGAGATTGGTGTTGATGACTTCGCTCCATTGCTGCGGCGTCATCTTGTGGAACATGGCATCGCGGGTGATGCCGGCATTGTTGACCAGGATCTCGACTGGCCCGTGCTCCTTGGCAATCGCCTCGAGCTGGCCGGCGCAGGCCTCGTAGCTCGAAACGTCCCATTTCATGGTGGCGATCCCGGTCTCCTTGCCGAAACGCTGTGCCGCTTCGTCATTGCCGGCATAATTGGCAATGACCTTGTGGCCCTCGGCCTTGAGCGCCTTGGAAATCGCCGCACCGATGCCGCGGGTCCCACCCGTCACGATCGCAAGCCGCGCCATTCGACCCTCCCTTTGGTGCCGCGCTTTCTTCAGTCGCGCTCGACGCACATGGCAATGCCCATGCCGCCGCCGATGCACAGTGTCGCCAGGCCTTTGTGCGCCTTGCGCTTGTCCATCTCGTGGAGCAGCGTCACCAGCACCCGCCCGCCCGAGGCACCGATCGGATGGCCGATGGCGATCGCCCCGCCATTGACATTGACGATGTCGCCATCGAAGCCAAGCTCGCGATTGACCGCGCAGGCCTGAGCGGCAAAGGCCTCGTTGGCCTCGATGAGGTCGAGATCCTCCGCCTTCCAGCCGGCCCGCTTGAGCGCCAGCCGCGACGCCGGGATCGGCCCCGTGCCCATGATCGCCGGATCGACCCCGGCATGCGCCCATGACACGATCCGGGCGAGCGGCCGCAAGCCCCGCCGCGACGCCTCCTTCTCTGGCATCAGAATGACCACCGCCGCGCCGTCATTGATCCCCGAAGCATTGGCTGCCGTCACCGAGCCGTCCTTGTCGAAAGCCGGCCTGAGCTTCGCCACCGATTCGAGAGTCACCCCCTTTTTGATGTATTCGTCCTCGCTCACCACCACATCGCCCTTGCGCGTCTGGATGGTGACCGGGACGATCTCGTCCTTGAATTTGCCGCCCGCCTGCGCCGCCTCGGCCTTGTTTTGCGACCTCACCGCGAATCTGTCCTGCTCCTCGCGGGTGATCTGCCACTGCTTGGCGACGTTCTCGGCGGTGTTGCCCATATGATAGCCGTTGAAGGCGTCCCACAGCCCGTCCTTGATCATCGTGTCGATGAGCTTGTAGTCGCCCATCTTGATGCCGTCGCGCAGATGGGCGCAGTGCGGCGCCTGGCTCATCGATTCCTGGCCGCCCGCCGCCACGATCCTGGCATCGCCGCTGGTGATCTGCTGCAGGCCGAGCGCAACCGCCCGCAACCCCGACCCGCAAAGCTGGTTCACCCCCCAGGCCGGGCTTTCCACCGGGATCCCGGCCGCGACCGAGGCCTGCCGGGCCGGGTTCTGGCCGGCGCCCGCGGTCAGGATCTGCCCCAGGATGACCTCCTCGATCTCCGCAGGATCGAGCTTGGCCCGTTCGATTGCCCCCTTCAGCGCCACCGTGCCGAGCTCCGACGCCGGCAACGACGCCAGCGCACCGTTGAACGAACCGACCGGGGTGCGCGCCGCGGCAACGATAGCGACCGATTTGTCAGCAACCGACATCTTTGTCCTCCTTGGATGATGCCGCCAATATCGGCCGCGGCTGAAAGGAGTTCAATAACCCGCGCCCTGCTGCCCCGCTTGGTCTGCCATGTGCGCCTTTTGGGCTTGCAATTGGTCGAGCCGGGGCGCAACAATTTCGCAGAAAGCGTGGACTGTTGAAGGGAATTCTCCACCTTGGGCACCCCGGAACTTAGCCCCTCGAACAGCGACCCTGCCCGCGACACGGTGGTTATCAAGAAATACGCCAATCGCCGCCTCTACAACACGTCGACGAGCAGCTATGTGACCCTCGACGATCTTGCCGAGATGGTCAAGAAAGGCACCGATTTCTCGGTTTATGACGCCAAGACCGGCGAGGACATCACCCGCTCGGTGCTGACCCAGATCATCTTCGACGAGGAGAACAAGGGGCAGAATCTGCTGCCCATCCGCTTCCTGCGCCAGCTGATCCGGTTTTACGGCGACAGCATGCAGGCGTTCATCCCGAGCTATCTCGAATTTTCGCTGGAATCGCTGACCCGCGAGCAGGAGCGCTTCCGCCAGCAGATGATGGACTCCTTCGGCGGCGAGCCGTTCCGCGCCATGGAGGAGCAGGCACGGCGCAATGTCGCAATGTTCCAGCAGGCCGTGCAGATGTTCAACCCCTTCGCCCTGCCGCAGGCCGCGACCGGGACCAACGGCGCCCCCGCAGCCACCCCGGCGGCAGGCGCCAAGCCTGAACCCGCCGCCGCCTCGGCCGAGGACGACATCCGTGCCCTCAAGGAGGAGCTGAAGGCGGTCCAGCGCCAGCTGGAGCAGCTCGCCTCGAGCCGCAAGGGCTGACGCGCGGCGCTTCGCCGTTTCGCATCTCGCCATGACTTGTGCTCATGCCGATGACCGATTTGTCATTCGTGGCAGCGGCTGTCGCCGATGTACAGATTGACGAAAGGATCAGGAGGCCTGAAGCCATGGCGGCTCCCAAAAGCGATATTGAAATAGCCCGCGCGGCCAAAATGCTGCCGATTCAGGATATCGGCGAGCGCCTCGGCATCCGTTCCGAGCACCTCATTCCTTATGGTCATACCAAGGCCAAGGTCAGCCTCGACTTTCTCGATGCGCTGAAGGACCGCCCCGACGGCAAGCTGATCCTGGTGACGGCCATCACGCCGACCCCGGCCGGCGAGGGCAAGACGACCACCACCGTCGGCCTCGGCGACGGCCTCAATCGCATTGGCAAGAAGGCCGTCATCTGCCTGCGCGAGCCTTCTCTCGGCCCCTGTTTCGGCGTCAAGGGCGGCGCAGCCGGCGGCGGCTATGCCCAGATCGTCCCGATGGAGGACATCAACCTGCATTTCACCGGTGATTTCCACGCCATCACCACTGCCCACAACCTGCTCTCGGCGATGATCGACAACCATATTTACTGGGGCAACGAGCTCGCCATCGATTCGCGCCGCGTCGCCTGGCGGCGCGTCCTCGACATGAACGACCGGGCATTGCGCGAAATCGTTGCCTCGCTCGGCGGCGTCGCCAACGGGTACCCGCGCGAGACCGGCTTTGACATCACCGTCGCCTCGGAAATCATGGCGATCCTCTGTCTCTCGACATCGCTTGTGGATCTCGAGCGGCGCCTGTCCCAGATCGTTGTTGCCGCCCGCCGTGACCGCACGCCACTCTTCGCCAAGGATCTTAAGGCGCCTGGCGCCATGACCGTCCTGCTCAAGGACGCGCTGATGCCGAACCTGGTCCAGACGCTCGAGAACAACCCGGCCTTCGTCCACGGCGGCCCCTTCGCCAACATCGCCCATGGCTGCAACTCGGTGATGGCCACCAGGGCCGGCCTGAAGCTTGCCGATTATGTCGTGACAGAAGCCGGCTTCGGCGCCGATCTCGGAGCGGAGAAGTTCATCGACATCAAATGCCGCAAGGCCGGCCTCGCCCCGGCCGCCGCCGTGGTCGTGGCGACCATCCGGGCGTTGAAGATGCATGGCGGCCTGACCAAGGAGGAGCTCAAGACCGAGAATGTCCCCGCCCTCAGGAAGGGGCTCGTCAATCTCGGCCGTCATCTCGAGAACCTGGCCAAGTTCGGTCTCCCCGTCGCCGTCGCCATCAACAACTTCATCACCGACACCGAGGCCGAAGCCGAGGTCATCAGGAGCTTCTGCGCGGAGAAAGGTGTCGAGGCATTCCGCTGCACCCATTGGGCTGAAGGCTCGAAGGGTACCGAGGCGTTGGCGCGCCACGTCGTCAGCCTGGCCGAGCGTGGAAAGCCCGTGCTCAAGCCCCTTTATGGCGACGACCTGCCCTTATGGGAAAAGATCAAGAAGATCGCCACGGAGATCTACCGCGCCGACGACATCGTGGCCGACACCTCGGTCAGGAACCAGCTGCGCGAATTCGAGGCGCAAGGCTATGGCAAGTTCCCCATCTGCATGGCCAAGACCCAATATTCCTTCTCGACCGACCCCAATCTCAAGGGCGCGCCCAGCCATCACGTGGTGCCGATCCGCGAGGTCCGGCTGTCTGC
>DATAOT010000002.1:0-1599 GCA_036265615.1 Aestuariivirgaceae bacterium | reverse complement strand
TGATGAGCTATGGGGCCACCCAAGCGGAGGGCTATCGCCAGGAAGGCGTTTACACCGGCCGGATCTTGAAAGGCGAGAAACCGGCGGACCTGCCGGTCGTGCAGCCCACGAGATTCGATTTTGTTCTCAACC
This sequence comes from Aestuariivirgaceae bacterium, assembly GCA_036265615.1. Classification (GTDB taxonomy): domain Bacteria; phylum Pseudomonadota; class Alphaproteobacteria; order Rhizobiales; family Aestuariivirgaceae; genus DATAFF01. The sequence goes on along the minus strand of DATAOT010000002.1, from coordinate 1,467 downwards.
TCAAGACCGCGAGGGCGCTGGGGCTGACCGTGCCCCTGACTCTGCAAGCCGCGGCCGACGAGGTGATGGAATGAATGGGGGCCTCGTCGTGTGGCCCCTGGCCCTGGAAGCTCCGCAGCTTCGCAACATTCGACGCCGATCGGGGGCATCGCCCGCGACCGGCGCCGGCACCTCAGCGCGTCAGCGATCCGGCTTCAGCGCAGCACGACCACAGGGGCGCCCCAGCTGACGCGGTTGTAGAGATCGAGCACGTCCGCGTTGTGCATGCGAATGCAGCCATAGGACACGAAGCCGCCGATCGAGCTCGGCTGATTGGTGCCGTGGATGGCGTATTCGCCGCCGCTCAGCGTCATGGCAGCCGCGCCCATGGGGTTGCTCGGCGCGCCGCCCGGAATCACGCTGGGCAGCGAAGGCTTGTCGCGCCTGATTTCGGCCGGCGGCGCCCAGGCCGGGCTGAGCTGCTTGCCGTCGATCCTGGCGGAGCCGCTCCATTGCTTGCCGGCCCGGCCGACGCCGACGGGGTAGCGCAGCGCCGAGCCGTTGCCGAGCACGTAATAGAGCTTCCGCTCGCTGGTTTTCACCACGATCGTGCCGCTCGCATAGGGCTCGGAAAAGCCGACCATCTCGCGGGCCTGCGCCGGCTGCGGCATCGCCGCGGCAAGCAGGAGCGCGGCGGAAACCGCCGCCAGTGAACGTGACAGATGCATGATTGCCCCCTCATCGAACGCGGCCGACCCCCGGCCGCGGCTCTCGATTCATTAGTCGCATCAGCAGTCGAAATGGTTCAATCGACCCGATGGCGAGGCGCGTCTTTGCGAAGATGGGTGGAATGGCGTCGCGGCGCCGAAGACCCGGTCTGCCCTTAACCATTGCGGCAGGGATTGCCGGTTGCGTCGGCTGCAAGCCGGGCGGCGGGCGCGCCGGGAATGAGGGCGTAAATCCATACCGCCTGATCGAGGCCCCGGTTGCGGAGCGGCCCCGACTTCTGAGGACGATTTGCGGACGGATTCTCTGTTGCTATCTGTAGTCGCAGAGCCGTGCAGAAGTCCCTGAGGGCGACACGATCGGCGTTGCGGAGCAAAGGGTCATTTCTGCTCGGCCGAGCATGACGTCCGGGAGATGAACGATGGCGAATACATTCAAAGTCGGTGACCACGTGACCTGGAACTCCGAGGCGGGGCGCGTCAGCGGCAGGATCGTGAAGGTCCACACGGAGAATGTGAGTTACAAAGGATACGTCCACCACGCGAGCAAGGAGGAGCCACAGTACGAGATCAAGAGCGACAAGACCGATCATATTGCCTTGCACAAGACCGCGGCGCTGAGGCTCCTTCGCCGGTGATCGAGCTGCAATGCTCGAGCATCATCCTTGTCGCGACGCGTTCCCGCGAGATCCGGTCATGAGCCTTTACGATATCCTCGCCAAAGCCGTCCTTTCCACCAGTTCCGATGCGATCATCGCCGCGG
>DATAOT010000001.1:0-1950 GCA_036265615.1 Aestuariivirgaceae bacterium | reverse complement strand
TGATGAGCTATGGGGCCACCCAAGCGGAGGGCTATCGCCAGGAAGGCGTTTACACCGGCCGGATCTTGAAAGGCGAGAAACCGGCGGACCTGCCGGTCGTGCAGCCCACGAGATTCGATTTTGTTCTCAACCTCAAGACCGGGAGGGCGCTGGGGCTGACCGTGCCCCTGACTCTGCAAGCCGCGGCCGACGAGGTGATGGAATGAATGGGGGCCTCGTCGTGTGGCCCCTGGCCCTGGAAGCTCCGCAGCTTCGCAACATTCGACGCCGATCGCGGGCATTGCCCGCAACCGGCGCCGGCAGCTCAGCGCATCAGCGACCCGGCTTCAGCGCAGCACGACCACAGGGGCGCCCCAGCTAACGCGGTTGTAGAGATCGAGCACGTCCGCGTTGTGCATGCGAATGCAGCCATAGGACACGAAGCCGCCGATCGAGCTCGGCTGATTGGTGCCATGGATGGCGTATTCGCCGCCGCTCAGCGTCATGGCAGCCGCGCCCATGGGGTTGCTCGGCGCGCCGCCTGGAATCACGCTCGGCAGCGAAGGCTTGTCGCGCCTGATTTCGGCCGGCGGCGCCCAGGCCGGGCTGAGCTGCTTGCCGTCGATCCTGGCCGAGCCGCTCCATTGCTTGCCGGCCCGGCCGACTCCGACGGGGTAGCGCAGCGCCGAGCCGTTGCCGAGGACGTAATAGAGCTTCCGCTCGCTGGTTTTCACCACGATCGTGCCGCTCGCATAGGGCTCGGAAAAGCCGACCATCTCGCGGGCCTGCGCGGGCTGCGGCATCGCCGCGGCAAGCAGGAGCGCGGCGGAAACCGCCGCCAGTGAACGTGACAGATGCATGATTGCCCCCTCATCGAACGCGGCCGACCCCCGGCCGCAGCTCTCGATTCATTAGTCGCATCAGCAGTCGAAATGGTTCAATCGACCCGATGGCGAGGCACGTCTTTGCGAAGATGGCTGGAACGGCGTCGCGGCGCCGAAGACCGGTCTGCCCTTAACCATTGCGGCATGGATTGCCGGTTGCGTCGGCTGCAAGGCGGGCGGCGGGCTCGCCGGGACTGCGGGCGTAAACCTATACCGCCTGATCCGAGGCCCCGGTTGCGGAGCGGGACAACGCTTCCGCCATCGGGGCCAGAACCGGGCTGGTCGACGGCCGGGAGCCATCGAGAGGTGACGGATGAAATATTGGATGGACACCGAGTTTATCGAGCGGCCGTATACCATCGATCTCATCAGCATCGGGCTGGTCGCCGAAGACGGCCGGGAGTTCTATGCCGAGAGCAGCGAGGTCGACTGGACGAAGGCAAGCCACTGGACCTTCGAGACCGTGCGACACGGGAAGGCCGCTGATCCGGTTCAGGATCATGCGCTGCGCCGCCTCAAATATCGAGGAATCGAGCTCTACCGACACCAGATTTCGGGCCACACATCAACGGCTTTCATCGCAGGCCTTCGGCTTGCCCCGACTTCTGCGGACGATTTGCGCACGGATTCTCCGCTCCTATCTGTAGTCGCAGAGCCGTGCAGAAGTCCCTGAGGGCGACACGATCGGCGTTGCGGAGCAAGGGGTCATTTCTGCTCGGCCGAGCATAACGTCCGGGAGATGAATGATGGCGAATACATTCAAAGTCGGCGACCACGTGACCTGGAACTCCGAGGCGGGGCGCGTCAGCGGCAGGATCGTGAAGGTCCACACGGAGAATGTGAATTACAAAGGATACGTCCACCACGCGAGCAAGGAGGAGCCACAGTACGAGATCAAGAGCGACAAGACCGATCATATTGCCTTGCACAAGACCGCGGCGCTGAAGCTCCTTCGCCGGTGATCGAGCTGCAATGCTCGAGCATCATCCTTGTCGCGACGCGTTCCCGCGAGATCCGGTCATGAGCCTTTACGATATCCTCGCCAAAGCCGTCCTTTCCACCAGTTCCGATGCGATCATCGCCGCGG